>DASVCA010000023.1:0-10935 GCA_036381835.1 Micromonosporaceae bacterium | reverse complement strand
CAGCCTGCGGCGGCGTCCCGGGCGCGGGCGCGCAGCGCCCGTACGACACCGTCGCGGCCCTCGACGACCAGCCGGCGCAGCGGAACCGGGTGTTGCTCCCGGGCCAGCCACTCGTCGGTCTGCGCGAGCGTCATCTCGCTGATCTGGAAACTCGGATACGCCAGAATCGCGAACTCCTGGGCCGGCTCACTGTCCCGGTTGGCCCAGACCGAGTCCACCACCTCGAAGAACTTGGCTGCGTACGGCGCGGTCAGCTCCACCTGCGCCGGGTGCTGGAAGCCGCGCAGCAGCGCCCGGCTGCGCCAGTTCGGCAGCGGCTCGGGGCCGGTCAACTCCCGCCACACCGCGGCCTTGCTCTCCGGGGTCGGCGTGAGCGCGTAGGCGAGGGCGGCCGCGCGTTCACCGCTCGCGGTCCGGTCCCGGGCCAACTCGGCCTCGATCTCCTCCGGGCCTGCGGCACCGTTGGCGACCAGCGCATGCAGCAGCGTCCAGCGCAGTTCGGTGTCGATGGCCAGCCCGTCCGGCACGTTCACCCCGTCCAGCCAGCCACGCAGCAGGGCCAGCTCCTCGGCCGTGCGGGCGGCGGAGGCGAAGGCGCGGGCCCAGGCGAGTTGCAGGCCGCTGCCAGGCGCCGTGGTAGTCAGGGTGGTACGCGCCGCGCGGGCCAGATCCGCCCAACCGTTCGGTGCCCAGTCCGGGTCGGCGTAGGAGGTCAGGGCGGCTGCGGCCTGCCGCAGGGTCGCGGTGACCAGGGTGACGTCCTGTTCGGTGGGCAGACCGGCGACCGCCAGGGCCAGGTAGTCGCGGGCGGCCAGTTCCGCGTCGCGGACCATATCCCACGCCGCCGTCCAGCACAGTGCCCGGGCCAGGGAGGAATCGAAGCCGGCGATGTGCTGCACGACCGTCGCCATCGACCGGTCGTCGAGGCGCAGTTTGCTGTACGTCAGATCCTCGTCGTTGAGCAGCAGCACGTCGGCCGCCCGCACCCCGGTCAGCGCCGGCACCTCGGTCAGCTCGCCGCTCACCTCCACCTCGATGCGGTCCCGTCGGTTCAGCGAGCCGTCCTCGGCCAGGTCGTAGAGCCCGATCCCGATCCGGTGGGTGCGCAGCGTCGGATATTCGGCCGGAGCCTCCTGGCGGATCACGACCCGCTCGTACCGGCCGTCGGCGTCGATCGTCGCCTCGGGGCGCAGCGTGTTCACCTGGGCCGTCTCCAGCCAGTCTGCGGCGAACCTGCGCAGCTTGCGGCCGGAGGCCGCCTCCAGCTCGGTCAGCAGGTCGTCGAAGGTCGCGTTGCCCCACGCGTACCGGTTGAAGTAGTTGCGCAGCCCGGCGAGGAAGGGGTCGATCCCGACGTACGCGACCAGTTGCTTGAGCACGCTGGCCCCCTTCGCGTACGTGATCCCGTCGAAGTTGACCTCGACGGCCTCCACGTCCGGCATCTCGCAGTAGACGGGGTGGGTGGAGGAGAGCTGGTCCTGCCGGTAGCCCCAGCTCTTGCGCACGCTCAGGAAGGTGGTCCACGCGTCGGTGAACCGGGTGGCGTGGGTGCTGCACCAGTGGCTGGCCCATTCGGCGAACGACTCGTTCAGCCACAGGTCGTTCCACCACCGCATGGTGACCAGGTCGCCGAACCACATGTGGGCCAGCTCGTGCAGGATCGTGTTCGCCCGCTGCTCGTACTCGTAGTCGGTGACCTGGGAGCGGAAGATGTAGCTCGCCTCCGCGTGGGTGACGCAGCCGAAGTTCTCCATCGCGCCGGCGTTGAAGTCCGGCACCCACAGCTGGTCGTATTTCGGCAGTGGGTAGCGCACCCCGAACTTCTCGTGGAAGAAGTCGAAGCCCTGCGTGGTGATCAGGTGGAGGTCGTCCACGTCGAGGTACTGCGCCATACTGGCTCGGCAGAAGTAGCCCATGTCGATGCCGTCATGGGTGCGACGGACCTCGTGATACGGGCCGGCGCACAGCGCCGTGATGTACGTGCTCATCCGCGCCGATCGGGTGAAGTGGACGGTCTTCGTCTCACCGGCCGGCTCTTCCCGCTCGATCGGCGCATTGGACACCACCCGCCAGTGCGCCGGAACCGTGGCATGCCAGGTGTACACGCTCTTCAGGTCGGGTTGGTCGAAGCAGGCGAAGACACGCTGCGCGTCGGCTGTCTCGAACTGGCTGTAGAGGTAGACCTCGCCGTCCACCGGGTCGACGCTGCGGTGCAGGCCCTGCCCGCTGCTCGAGTAGTGGAAGTCGGCGTCCACGACGAGGGTGTTCTCGGCAGCCAGACCGGGCAGGGTCAGGCCCTTCTCCGCCGACCACCCGGACAGGTCCACCGGGGCGCCGTTGAGGGTCGCCGACCGCACCCGGTCTGCGGCGACCTCGATGAAGGTGGTCGCCCCTGGTTCGGCGCACCGGAACCGGACCTCGGTAACGGAACGGAAGGTGGGGTTTTCCACGGCCTGGCCGGCGGCCGACAGGTCCAGATCTATGTCGTACGAGATCACGTCGAGTAGGCGGGCTCGCTCGATCGCCTCGGCCTGGGTCAGGTTACGCACACCCGGCACGATCAGTCTCCATCTCACGAGTAACAGCGCCGATGGGCGCCTGCGGGTTTGTTCTGGGTCGACAGGCGAGTCTTCCATGCTGGGCCGGTGGGCTGTCGGTCCAGCGTCGCGCCGCGGTAACAATTGCCTGGATCGGAAGCCGATCCGCGACCGCCTGACATCCGACGCGACCGATAAGGAGTCTGTCATGCCCGAGCGAACCCAGGTGTCGATGTGGTTCGACCCGGTCTGTCCGTGGGCCTGGATCACCTCGCGCTGGCTGCTCGAAGTCGAAGCGGTACGCCCGGTCGATGTCCGATTCCGGGTGATGAGCCTTTCCGTGCTGAACGAGGGTCGTGACGACGTATCGGCGGACTATCGGCAACTGCTGGATCGGGCCTGGGGCCCGGTGCGGGTCTGCATCGCCGTCGAACAGCGCCACGGTTCCCCCGCCGTACGAGAGCTCTACACCGCACTCGGCACGCGGATCCATCTCGATAAGCAACAGGTCGGGCCAGAGCTGTATCGCGAGGCGCTCGCTGAGGTCGGGATCGACCCCGCACTGGCCGGTGCGGCCGATTCCACCGCATACGACGAGGCGCTGCGGGCGAGCCACGAGGAAGGCATGCGCCCGGTCGGCGCCGATGTCGGCACCCCGGTGATCCACGTCCCCGGTCCACCGGTCGAGTCGGCGGGCCCGCCGTCGTCCGGCGACGCGCGGCGGACGATCGCGTTCTTCGGGCCGGTGGTGACTCCGGCTCCGAAGGGCGAGGCCGCCGGCCGGCTCTGGGACGGGGTCCTGCTCGTCGCCGGCACCCCGGGCTTCTACGAGCTGAAGCGGTCGCGTGAGGTCGGCCCCGACTTCGGCTGAGGCGGTACGGGGCTGCGGGGTCCGGAGGATGGACTTGTCCCGGGGTGAGCGCACTCGCCGCAGGCCGCGGCGGTAGCGTCTCGAACATGACGGTGGTGCATCCGATCGCCCGAGCCTGGATCAGCACCGGTGGCACGGGCGCGCAGAACTACGACGAGTTCGCCGATGACGCCGAGATCACCCGGATCATCGAGGCCAACCCGCACAGCGCGCTCGCCATCGAGATGCCGCACCGGGCACCGGGAAGTCTCGGCCGGTCGTTCCTCGATTGCCTCCCCGACGCGGCGGCCAGGTTGGCGGAGGCCAAGGCGAGCGGCAGCTACACCCCCGCGGAGCAGGTTGTCGCCCTGTACCGGATCACCTCGGCGCTGGAGGAACCGGCCTACGGCATGTTCGCGATGGTCGACACCGACCAGATCTCCAGCAGCGCCGAGGAGCCGGGCCTTGTCGTCCGCAACGAGGACGTCTTCATCGGCAAGGTCCGGGAGCGGGTCGCCTTGGCCGAGGCGCTCGGACACCTGCTGTCGCCGGTGCTCCTGCTGCAGAGCAGCCGGGGCGAGGAGTTGCACGCGGCCCTCGCCGCGGCGGTCGAGGCGGCGGGCGTGCCCGCGGTCACGGATGTCGACCAGGCCGGCCGAACCCACGCGATCTGGCTGCTCGGCCCCGGCCCGGAACAGGACGCCCTGCTGGAGTTGGCCGCCGGCGGCGAGCTGATCGTCGCGGACGGCAACCACCGCAGCCTGGCGGCGCAGATCGCGGGCCTGCCGCGGTTCCTGGCCGTGGTGACCACCCCGGCTTCGGTGGCGATCCAGCCCTACAACCGGCTGCTCGGCGAGCTGCCCGTGCCCGCCTCCGAGCTGGTAAGCCGGCTGGCGGCCGTCGGGGCGGCCGTCGAACCGATCGCGGACGTGACGACCACCGCGCCGGAACCCGGCCGGGTCCACCTCTACGCTGCGGGCCGGGGGTATGCGGTCAGGCTCCCGGCGGCAACCGCCGGCGGGATCGTCGACAGACTCGACCACACCCGGGTCGAGCAGGTGCTGTTCCGGGACATCCTGGGTCTCGACCCCGGCGACAAGCGGATCACCTACGTCGGGGGGGACTACCCGGCCACCTGGCTGACCGGGGAGGTGGACGCCGGACGAGCGGCTCTCGCGGTCCTCATCGCGCCGGTTTCGGTGGCCGACTTCGTGGCGGTCAACCTGGCCCGACAGAAGATGCCCCGCAAGAGCACCTGGTTCACCCCGAAGGCGCGGGCGGGCCTGGTGCTCGCCGAACTCGTGGCCGCACCGGAGGGTGTCGCCCCCGCTGACACCGCCGGCCCCGTCGGCTGACAGACTGCCGACATGCGTGTCTACCTGGGCTCGGACCATGCCGGCTACGAGTTGAAGGCTCACCTGGTCAGCCACCTGACGCAGCAGGGCTACGACGTGGTCGACATCGGTCCACACACCTTCGACCCGGATGACGACTACCCGGCCTTCTGCCTGCACACCGCGGACCGAGTGGTCGGCGACCCCGGCAGTCTCGGGATCGTCATCGGCGGTTCCGGCAACGGGGAGCAGATCGCGGCCAACAAGGTCGCCGGGGCTCGTGCGGCGTTGGCCTGGAACGTCGACACCGCCCGACTCGCGCGCGAGCACAACGATGCGAACGTGGTGGGGATCGGGGCCAGGCAGCACTCGCCGGACGAGGCGGTTGCGATCGTGGAGGCGTTCCTGACCACACCCTTCTCGCAGGGCGAGCGGCACAGCCGCAGGATCGGGCAGATCGCCGCCTACGAGCAGTCCGGGACGCTGCCGCCGCTCCCGTAGCCGGCGCCGGTCGATGCCGTCCGGGCCCGGACTGGTTGCGGGGCTAGTGCTCGGGCGGTGTCCAGTTGCGACGGATGAGGACCACGCGCTCCTCCGCCTCGGCCAGGTCGACTTCGGTCGGCCTGGCCGCGTCGCGGGCTCGAAGTGCGGCGCTCACGCTCAGTTGGGACGATCCCGCGCCGATCAGGCTGCGCAGGCCGCGGTCCGCCTCCCGGTCTTCGGGCGCCGCCGCTGAAGGCACCCGCACCTGCCGGACAGCGGTCGAGTCCGCTGGCATCGTCGATGGGCCGCCGCCGCGGTCAGGGCGAGGCTGTCGCAGCCTTCTTCGGCGGGCGGGCGGATCGATCGGATCGTCGGTGAGCTCCACCTGGCGCCGCCGCGCGATCGGCAGCCCGACAGGTTCAGGCCCCGTCTGCTCGTCCCTCATGCCACCGACGGTAACGAATCGTGCCCGTCCACGGACGACTGCTTGGCCACGTCGCTACCCTCGAAACCGGACTGCCGACACCCGTTGCGGGGGAGGAGATGACCATGACGGAGGAGACCAGTTCCTGGGCTGAGCGCACAGTCGAGCTGCCCCCGCGGGAGTCCGGGTTCCGACCCGGGGTGGCCCGAGTCACCCCGATCACCCCGGTCGTGCCCGAGCCGAGCACCACGCCTACTTCGCCCGACCCGGACAACTGGCCGACGCGGGTGAAGCTCCCACTGCGTCACCGCCTGGCACGACTTCGACCGGGCAGCGGCGTGACTGTCACGGCGATGCTGTTCGCCTTCGTGTGCTGGGGTGTCTGGGCGATCGCCGCACCTGGTGACCTCACCGGTCAGTCGCTGATCTTCCTCCTGTCGCTCGGCGTCGCAGTGGGGCTGTTCGCGTTGTGCCGGACCCTGGGCGGACTCGTGCTCGAGCGGTTGATGGGCCGCACCCGACGCAACGCACTCGGCTCCCACATCGCGACCGGTGTCTTCCTGATCGGGGTTGGCTTCGCCTATCTGCGCCAGACCGAGTGGGTCATGAGCCTGTGGAGCTGGGCGACCGGCAACGGATGACGTGGGTGGTGACGGGGCGGATGGTTCCGGACCGGGAAGAATGCGCCCCTGAGCAGTCTGGAACCGATGCATCGACATCACTAGGATGAACGCGACGTCCGGCATCACGATTGGGTGAGCGGTATCTCAGATCATGATGTGCCCGCGCTGACCGACGCAGCCTCTCCGCCTCGACGGTTGGTGGGCCGTGGCAGCTTGCTCGCCTCGGTCGAAGCGCAGCTGGCGTCGGGCGGCAGTGTCCTGCTGACCGGCCCGAGCGGCATCGGCAAGTCCGTGCTGGCCGAGACCACGGCCGCCGCGGCTGTCCGGCGCGGTGAGCACGTGTTACGGATCAACGCGGTCGAGACCGACCGGTGGATCCCCTATGCGGGTCTGGCGGACCTACTCACCCAGATACCGGCCGAATACCTGGCTGAACTGCCCGAACCGCAACGTGCGGCGATCGACTCAGTACTGTCCGGCAGGGGCGTTGACGAGGCCCGGCTAGCCCGCCGACTCGCCTGGCTGGCGCTCCTGCAACGCTGCGCACAGCGCCGACCAGTGCTGATCTTCATCGATGACGTGCAGTGGCTGGACAAGGAGTCGGTGGACGTGATGGCGTACGCGGCGCGGCGCGTGGATGCCCACCGTGTTCGCACCGTGATCGCCGAACGCTGGCCGGACTCTGCCACCGGACACCCGGATCGTGGCCCCGCCGGGCGGCGCGGCTCCGCTGCCGGCACCCGGTCGGCTGCCCTCGCCACCGGAGCGTTGCTCGAGGTTGAGGTTCCTCCGCTCGCCGCAGACGAACTCGCCGACCTGCTGGAGCTGTACGCACTACCCGCGCGGGCGGCCAGCAAGCTGCACGCCGATTCGGGCGGCAACCCGTACCTGGCGTTGGCGCTGGCCGGCGCGTTCGCGGAGCGTGGCGCGGCTGCCTGGCGACCGGCTCCGTTACCACCTCGCCTGCACGCACTGCTGCGGGAGCGGGTCGAAGCGCTGCCCGCGGACGTCCGCGAAACCCTGCTGTTCGCCGCGCTCGCCACCTATCCGACCGTCGATCTGCTGCGGCGGGCGGGACGGACGGAGGCCGAACGTCAGCTTCACCTCGCCGCCGCCGCGGGTCTGCTGGTCACCGACGGAAGCGTGGTACGGCTGACCCCACCGGCGGTCGCCACGGTGGTCGCCGAGTTGGCCACCGGGCAGCAGCGTGCGGCGGTGCACGCGGTGCTCGCCGGCGCGGTATCCAGCGCCGCCGAGCGGACCCGGCATCGCGCGCTCGCCTCGACCGATCCGAACGCCGAGGTCGCGCGATCCCTCGTCACCGCCGGCGACGAGGCGCGCCTGCGCGGAGCGCGGGGGCTGGCCGCCGAACTGTATCTGCTCGCCGCCGAACGTACGCCGCCCGAGCTGGACTCCGAGCGGGTGGAGTGGCTGGTACGGGCGGCAGAGGTGGGCCTGACCGCCGGGCGCCCGGAGCTGGTCCACCGAGCGGTGGACGAGGTGCTCGCCGCGGACGCGACACGGGCGCAACGGGTCCGGGCTCGGATGGCGCTGATCGACCTGGCGGGCCAGTCGGTCGCAACGATGGACGAGACGTTCGCCGCCGCGTTCGCCGACGCCGAAGACGACGCGGCGCTGCTGGGCCCGCTGCGGCTGCGGCTGTCCTGGGCCGCACTGGTTGACGGCAGGCCGGCGCGGGCGGAGACGGAAGCGGATCGGGCCGTCGAACTCGCCGGCACGGTCGGCGACACGGTTACCGAGGCGATGGCGCTCACCGTCAAAGCCACGGTGGCGCGGATCATGGGCCGAAGCGACTATGTGCAACCGCTTCGCCGCGCGCTCGCGCTGCCCCAGCCGGCCGTTGACGGTTGGTTGCACATGACGCCGAGGTTCATGGCGGTGCGGTTCGCAACCTTCGACGATCGGCTCGACTACGCACGCACGGAGCTACTGCGCATACTCGCCCTGGTCGAGCGGGGGGCGGGGGAGGAGACCGTCGCGGTGCTGCGCAGCCTGTCCGAGGTCTCCGCCCGGCTCGGACGCTGTCGGGAGGCCCTGGACTACGCGCAGCGGGCGATCCGGATCACCCAGGAGGCTGGGCTCAGTCCCGGCCCGGCCTGGTACAACTGCGCGGTCGCCGAGCTGGCGGGCGGCAGTATCGAGCGGGCGAAGTCCTACGCCGAGCGCGGGTTGCGCGCCTCCGAGCAGGAAGGCGACTCCATCTATCTGGGCCGCAATCTGCACGCCCTGGGCCAGGCGCTGCTGCGCTGCGGCGATGCCCGCACCGCCGTCGAGGCGTTCCGGCGTCTTGTCGCGCACGAGCGGGCCCAGGGCGTGGGGGAGCCGGCGGCGTTGCGCTGGCACAGCGACTTCGCGTTGGCGCTGGCGGCCCTCGACGAACTCGATGAGGCCGAGCTGGTGATCCGAGGCGCACGGGAGGCCATCGCGGGGCGCGCCCACGCCAACGGGGTCGCTGCCCAACTCGACCGAGCCCAAGCGGTGCTACGCACCAGGCGCGGGGATGCCGGTACGGCGATCGCGCTGCTCGAACAGGCGATTCGGGAGTTCGAGCGACTGGGGCAACCAGTCGAGCAGGGCCACTGTCTGTTGATCCTCGGACAGGCCGAGCGTCGGCGTCGGCACTACGCAGCCGCCCGCGAGGCGGTACGGGAGGCGCTGGCGACGTTTGCCCGGATCGACGCCAAGCCCTGGGTGGAAGAGGCCGAGCGCAACCTCCGTAAGGCGGTCGGCGCGCCGGCGCCCACCGCAGCCGCCTCGTCGCACCGCACGCCTGCCCAATCCATCGGCGAGGCCGTCGTGGGAGCCCTCACCCCGGCGGAATCCCGCATCGCGGCGATGGTCGTCGAAGGGGCGAGCAACCGCGAGGTCGCCAGCCGCATGTTTCTCAGCATCAAGACCGTCGAAGCCACCCTCACCCGGATCTATCGGAAGCTGGGGGTGCGCTCCCGCACCCAACTGACCTCCCGGCTGCGAGCCGAGTAGCCGGGCGGGCCGTCCGTCGATCCGCTGCACGGGCGGGCGCCGGCCATGCGCGCCGGTGGCCGTGCCGGGAGCAGAGGTCCCCGTATCGACTCGGCGACCCCACCCCGGACAGACAAGGGTTTTCCCCGATTCAGTGGCGGACGTTGATTCTTACTGTCTGCTCAGACATATAGATGACGTCTATGTTCATCCGGTCCACCTCGGAGGAGTGAATGGACCCAGGCCGACGAGCGGACGACCAACCCCCGCAGCTATTCGACGGATCAGGCATGGGCCGTCGGGTGGCCTCCCATCGCCCGCTCGTCCACCGTGACCGACGTTCCGGTCGCGGTCTGCGCCGCCCAATGGGCAGTCCCGGCGCATTTCATATCCCGTCGGTCCCCGTCTCATTGGGCGGACGGGTCCGGCACGGAGAGAGGAGGGCATTTTGACCCCCCGGAAGATCCGCACCGTAGCGGGTGCCGGCCTCGCGGCTGCGGCCATGGTGGCCGCCATGGGCGCGACCACCGGTGCCAGCGCGGCGCCGGCGGAAGGCCAGATCCGGCTCGCCGGCGGCGCGACGGCGGTCGCCGACTCGTACATCGTCGTGTTCAAGGACTCGGCGGTGTCGACGGCCGCGGTCAGCGACCGCGCTGACGAACTGGCGCGCCAGTACAAGGGCACGGTCGGCCACGTCTACAAGCACGCGCTGCGTGGCTTCGAGATCCGGCTGCCGGAGCAGGCCGCCAAGCGGCTCGCCGCCAACCCGGCGGTCGAGTACGTGGAGCAGAACCACACCGTGCAGCTGCTCGGCACGCAGAGCCCCACCCCGTCCTGGGGTCTCGACCGCGTGGACCAGCGCAACCTGCCGCTGAACAACTCCTACACCTATCCGACCACGGCCTCCGGCGTTCGGGCGTACATCGTCGACACCGGTATCCTCACCACCCACCAGGACTTCGGTGGGCGTGCGGTGCACGGCCGTGACACCGTCAACAACGACAACGACGCGACCGACTGCAACGGGCATGGCACCCACGTGGCCGGCACGGTCGGTGGCAGCTCGTACGGTATCGCCAAGGGCGTGACCCTGGTTGCCGTCCGCGTGCTCGACTGCTCCGGCTCGGGCACCAACGCCGGTGTGATCGCCGGTATCGACTGGGTGACCGCCGACCACGACCCGGGCGAGCTCGCGGTGGCCAACATGAGCCTCGGCGGGTCCTACAGCTCGACGCTCAACGATGCGGTGGCGAACTCGGTCGCTGACGGCGTCACCTACGCGGTCGCCGCCGGCAACAGCAACGCCAACGCCTGCAACTACTCGCCGGCTCGGACGGCCGCGGCGATCACCGTGGGCGCCACGACGAGCAGCGACGCGCGTGCCTCGTACTCCAACTACGGCACCTGCCTGGACATCTTCGCGCCGGGCTCGTCGATCACCTCGGCGTGGATGACCAACGACACCGCCACCAACACCATCAGCGGCACGTCGATGGCGTCGCCGCACGTGGCCGGCGGGGCCGCGCTCGTGCTGAGCGCCAACCCCGGCTTCACGGCGCAGCAGGTCCGGGACCGGCTGGTCGCGGACGCCACCCCGAACAAGGTGACCAACCCTGGGACGGGAACGCCCAACGTGCTGCTGTTCGTGAACACCACCCCGGGCGGCGGCAACCAGCCGCCGACGGCCAGCTTCACCCACAAC
>DASVCA010000022.1:0-2168 GCA_036381835.1 Micromonosporaceae bacterium | reverse complement strand
ACCGCCCAGTACAGCCGGGTGCACGTGATGAGCTGGCCGAACCACTTCCCGGTGTCCGGCCGCCCCATGCGCGAACGGGTCAGTATCGACTCGCAGGCCTTCGCCCAGATGAGCAAGGCCTTCGTCATCAGCGCGTGCGGCACGGTCGACGAGCAGACCGTGGCCCGGCTGCAGCTGTCCGAGGCCGACCAGGACGTGATCCGGGCTCCCGAGTTCTGCGGCGGCTCGGTCATCGTCTCGCCGGACAGCCAGATCGTGGCGGGCCCGCTCGGCAACGAAGAGGCCATCCTGTACGCGGATCTCGACCTGGAGGCCGGCATCAGGATGAAGCTGCGGCACGACTTCGCCGGGCACTACAACCGTCCGGACATCTTCTCGGTCCGGGTCCGGACCGCTGCCGCACAGCTCTACGGCGCCGACGAGTCACCGGCACCCTTGCCCGCCGAGGACGGCGGCACCAGCCTCGCCGCGCTGCGGGCCCGGTCCCTCGCGCTCAAGCCGACCATGTTCGAACTAGGCCCGGCGCGCGGCGAGCGCGAGCTGGGGCCGGGCGCCGGCGACGGGTTCTGACGTCGGCCGGCCGACGTCAGCTGCTGTCAGCCTGCCGGGCCGCCGCGGTGCGTCACGCCGCGGTGGACGCGACGATCTTCGAGACCAGGTAGCGCGCATCCTCCTCGGCGCCGCGGATGAACGGCGAGCGCAGGCGATGCAGCCACGGCAGCCCGACGAAATACAGGCTCGGCGCGGAGGTGACCCCGCGTTCGTGGGCCGGGAACCCGGCCTCGTCCAGGACCGCCGGGCGGACCCAACTGGCGTAGTCCGGGCGAAAGCCGCTGGCCCACACGACCGCGCTCACACCGGCGGCGTCGAGGTCGAGTTCCGCCGACGGCTCGGGTGGATCGGGCAGGCTCACGCACTCCTCCCGGTCCGCGAACAACCCCTCGAAACGGAACAGCCTCGACTCCACCCAGTCGGTGAACTCGTCGTAGGCCCGGTCGCCGGTGGTCAGGCTCTCCAGCAGGTCAGTGGCGAAGCGCACCTTGCCCCCAGAGCAGTCGAGCGCCCTGCCGTACAACGACGCGCCGTCCGCGTGCAGCCGGCGCAGATCGAGATCGTGGCCGCCGTCGAAGCCGGTCAGGACCGGTGCCACTCCGTCACCCCGCGGCCGGCCCGGCGGCAGGTCCTCGGCGGTGCGCTCGTAGTAGCCCCCCAGCTCGTACCACCAGTAATAGTCCCGGCCCCGGTAGCGCCGTGGCACGCGTCGATGCCTGCCGACGGCCAGGTGGACCTCGCGGCCGGCCCGCTGGAGGTCCTCGGCGATCTGCTGGCCGGACGGCCCGCTACCCACCACCAGGACCGCGCCCGCGGGCAGTTGGGCCGGGCAGCGATACATGCTGGAGTGGATCTGTAGCATCTCTGCGGGGATCCGGGCGGACCAGTCCGGGATCCGCGGCGTCTGGAACGGCCCGGTCGCGACCACCACCGACGCCGCGCGCAGTTCCTGCTCACCGGCCCGCAGCCGGTAACCACCATCCGCATCCGGCTCCAGCGAGGTCACCTCGGTGTCCTCGCGCAGCGGAGCGGCGAACGAGCGGGCATAGCGCTCGAAGTACGACACGACCGCTTCGCGTCCCATGAAACCGTGCGGGTCGGTGCCGTCGTAGTGCCAGCCGGGCAACCACGTCGCCCAGTTCGGCGTCAGCAGCGTGAAGGAGTCCCACCGCTCGTCGCGCCAGCGGGCCGCTACTCTCGACCGTTCCAGTACGACGTGCTCGACTCCGCGATTGGTGAGCAGCTTGCTGACCGCGAGGCCCGCGTGCCCTGCACCGACGATTGCGACCTGCATGCGCTCCATTTGTGCAAACGATCTCAGAAAGTGACCGCCGAGACCCCACCGGTCACCGCTGCCGCTCCCCGTCACCCGGCTGCGAGCCGTCCCCGACCGTCGCGAGGCGTTGCTCCACCTCGGCCGCGGCCTGCGGGCTCAGGCCGACGGTGGTGTCGGCGAGGAATTCGCCGTTGGCGATGTTCAGGGTCTTGACCCACCGTTGCCCGCCTGCGATATAGCCGACGAAGGATCCCAGCTCGACCAGTTCCGGGTCGCTGAAGTGCTCGTGCAGCTGGGCCCACAACGCATCGTCGGCGCTGGACGGATCCCAGCAGATCGC
>DASVCA010000021.1:0-2035 GCA_036381835.1 Micromonosporaceae bacterium | reverse complement strand
GACGTAGACGCATCGTCAACGAGATCCCACCCGTGACGGACAACCCGCCACCGCTGCCCACATCAGGCCGACACTGCACCTGCTGCCCCATACACGAAAGCGAACCGGCATGACCAACACCTGCGGATGCGGCCGGCCCGCCCACGACGGCCACCTGTGCCTTGCCACCACCTCCAGCGGACACCCTCTTCGATGACTAAGGCACCAACGATGACCAAGCCCTACTACCAGGACGACTACGTGACGCTGTACCACGGCGACGCGCTCGAGGTCCGTGAGTGGTTGACCGCGGACGTCCTCGTGACCGACCCGCCGTACGGCATGGCGTACGTGTCCAACCAGCGCGCGGGCGGCACCGACCCGATGGCAGGCGACCAGGACCCCGTGGCCCGCGACCGGGCCCTGGAGATGTGGGGCGACCGGCCCGCCATCGTGTTCGGCACGTGGCGCGTCCCGAGGCCGCCCACCACTCGGCAGGTCATCACGTGGTGGAAGCGCAAGGTCGGCCCCGGGATGGGCGACCTGCGGATGCCGTGGGGGAACTCGACCGAGGAGATCTACGTCCTCGGCGACGGGTTCACCGGCCGCCGCCGCCCGAACGTCATCGTGACCGACGAGCTGCGCAGTGGCAGCTCGGGCCTGGCCAGCCAGGTCGACCACCCCACACCGAAGCCGGTCGGGTTGATGGAGCAACTCATCGAGTGCTGCCCGCCCGGCGTCGTGGCCGACCCGTTCGCCGGATCCGGCGCGACCCTTCTCGCGGCGCGGAACCTCAGGCGCCGCGCGATCGGGGTCGAGATCAACGAACGGTACTGCGAGGTCATCGCCCGACGGCTGTCGCAGGACGTCCTCGCATTCGACGTCGCGGAGGCGGGAGCGTGAGGATCGACATCCCGGCCGACCGGTCGCGGGCCTGGGGCGGGCAGGTCAGCCTGCCCGACCTCATCGACGAAGGGGTGGCATCGTGACCGTGAAAGGCGAGAACCGCGGGGGCGTCGGGCACGTCCCCGCGGTTCGGGCTCGGATGTCTACCGGGCCACGTAGCGGCGTAGCGCACGGATCACAACGTCGGTCACCGTCTCGTCCCGTTCGGCGGCCTTGGCCTTGGCGGCCTCCCACAGGTCATCCGGGATCCGGATGTTCCGCGCCGGTGTCTTGGGCTTGTTCGGCATCGTCAGCACTCCGGCTCGATGTCGGACGGTCGGACGCTGTGCGTGTAGAACAGGGTGCCCGGCAGACGCACCACGAACTCGTTGCGGCGGTTGAACCGGCCATAGACCTCGGTGCCAGCGGGAGCCAACTGGACGAGGCCGTCCTCGGTGTGGAACCACGCGGGGCGGCGGAGGGTGCCCTCCAGGTAGGGCTCCGGCTCGTCGATGTAGGTCGTCGTCTTGGTCATCGGTGGTTCCCCTTCCGTTCGGTGTACCCACACCCTAGCTCCGGTGTACCCACACCGTCAAGCCCTATCGCCCGGGAGAGAGGGGAATGACCATGTCCTACCCGGTGGAAGAGCGCGACCGCGCCGAGGATCCTTGCCGAGAGTGCGGATCTCACCGCGTCTTCCTGTACGAGAGCCAGTTTGGCTTTATCGGCGCTTACTGCGCCGACTGTGACGCTGACTACGACTACTGAGAGAGGAACCAACCGCCATTGACCGCCCAATGCGGATGCAGCGCCCCCACCGGTGACGGCACCACCCTCTGCCGCGCCTGCACCACCCGACTCGCCGCCGACCTCGACCAGGTGACCTGGCTCGAACGCGAACTCGACACCGTCCTCGCCCGCCAGACGGCCTACGGGGACCGAGCCGGCGGCCGATCCGCCGAGCACCCCTTGCCCTACGACCCCAGGGCGAGCGAGGCCGCATGGGTGCTCCGCGACACCCTCACCAACGTCGCCCGGGCACTCGGGCCACAACCCCCCGCCAATCGCCCACAAACGGCCGGAGACGGCCCATCACCATCACCATCACCATCGGGCTGGACTGATCCCCTAGGGACGGGTGTTTCGGCCGCCAGAATCGCGCGTAGCCTCG
>DASVCA010000020.1:0-12612 GCA_036381835.1 Micromonosporaceae bacterium | reverse complement strand
GAGTTGTCGATCAAGCACGACGTCGACCCCGCCGAGGTGGTGTCGGTCGGAGACCACATCGAGGCCCTGGTCCTGCAGAAGGAGGACAAGGAGGGCCGCCTGATCCTCTCGAAGAAGCGGGCGCAGTACGAGCGCGCCTGGGGCACCATCGAGAAGATCAAGGACGAGGACGGGGTCGTCCGCGGCACGGTCATCGAGGTGGTCAAGGGTGGCCTCATCCTCGACATCGGGCTGCGTGGCTTCCTGCCCGCCTCGCTGGTCGAGATGCGCCGGGTGCGAGACCTGCAGCCGTACGTCGGCCGCGAGCTCGAGGCGAAGATCATCGAGCTCGACAAGAACCGCAACAACGTGGTGCTCTCCCGCCGGGCCTGGCTGGAGCAGACGCAGTCCGAGGTGCGCACCGAGTTCCTGCACAAGCTGCAGGAGGGTCAGGTCCGCAAGGGCGTGGTCTCTTCGATCGTCAACTTCGGTGCCTTCGTCGACCTCGGTGGCGTCGACGGCCTGGTGCACGTCTCGGAGCTGTCCTGGAAGCACATCGACCACCCGTCCGAGGTCGTCGAGGTGGGCCAGGAGGTCGAGGTCGAGGTGCTGCACGTCGACCGCGAGCGCGAGCGGGTCTCCCTGTCGCTGAAGGCGACGCAGGAAGACCCGTGGCGGCAGTTCGCCCGCACCCACGCCATCCAGCAGATCGTGCCCGGCAAGGTCACCAAGCTGGTGCCGTTCGGCGCGTTCGTCCGCGTCGAGGACGGCATCGAGGGACTGGTGCACATCTCCGAGCTGTCCGAGCGGCACGTGGAGATTCCCGAGCAGGTCGTGCAGGTCGGCTCGGAGGTCATGGTCAAGGTCATCGACATCGACCTGGAGCGGCGGCGGATCTCCCTGTCGCTCAAGCAGGCCAACGAGGGCTTCGTGGAGGGCGAGGAGAACTTCGACCCGACCCTCTACGGCATGGCCGCGACCTACGACGAGCAGGGCAACTACATCTACCCCGAAGGCTTCGACCCGGAGACCGGAGATTGGCTGCCCGGCTACGAGGAGCAGCGGGAGGCCTGGGAGCGGCAGTACGCCGAGGCCCGCGCCCGCTGGGAGGCGCACACCCGGCAGGTCCAGAAGGCTCGCGAGATGGAGGCCGAGGCGGCAGTCAAGGCAGCCGGTGGGCCCGCCCCGGCCCGCCCGGCCGAAGAGCCGTCGGGCACCCTCGCCACCGATGAGGCGCTCGCCGCGCTGCGGGAGAAGCTCGCCGGCGGTCGCTGATCGACCCGACACCGTGGGCCCGGTCCGGATCGGACCGGGCCCACGGTGCGTTCGAGCGCCAACGCCTCGTCGGGCGAACCGGCGGCTCGACCCTCGCCGGGACCCCCGCCGGCGGGTGGTCAGTCGGCGTTCACGCCGGCTGCGCCCGCCACCCGGGGCTCGTGCCGGACCGGGAAGTTGACCGAATTGGCGATGAAGCAGGCCCGGTGCGCATCGTCGTGCAACCGCGCCGCGGTCTCGATCATGTCCGGGGTCGCGACCGTGACCCTGGGCCGCAGCACCACCTCGGTGAACCGCCCGCCGTCCCCGTTCTCGGCCATCGTGCCCGACGCCCGGTCCACGTACTCGGTGACCACCACACCGGCGACCGCGCACAGGTGCAGGTACCACAGCATGTGGCATTGCGACAGCGCGGCGACCAGCAGCTGCTCCGGATTCCACCGGGTGCGGTCCCCTCGGAACGACGGGTCGGAGCTGCCGGCGATACTCATCCGCCCGTCCGCGGCTATCTCATGGTCCCGGCTGTAGTCGCGATATCCGCTGGTGCCGGTGCCGTGGTTACCGGTCCAGGTCACGACGGTCTCGTAGCGGTGGCAACGGGACATCGGCGGTCACCGCCCTCTGACTCCCCGACAGCAGCGTGGACAGCCCAGGGTATTCGACCGGTCCCGGCCCGGGCCGGCCGGCTATCCCGGCGACCGTCGGCGTCCCGTGGGCGGGGTCTGATTCACTGTGCCCTGTGTTGTTGGTGGGATTGACTGGCGGAATCGGCGCGGGAAAGAGTGCGGTCGCCGGCTACCTGGCGAAACTCGGCGCGGTCGTGGTCGACGCGGACCGCATCGCCCGCGAGGTGGTCGAGCCCGGAACAGACGGGCTACGAGAGATAGTCACGGCATTCGGTGTGGAGGTGCTGCGGCCCGACGGCAGTCTGGACCGGCCCGCACTGGGCCGGATCGTGTTCGGCGACACCGCCGCCCGGAGACGGCTGGAGGAGATCACCCATCCCCGGGTCCGCGCCCGCACCGCCGAGCTGATCGCGCGGGCCCCCGCCGACGCCGTCGTGGTCAACGATGTGCCGTTGCTCGTCGAGGTGGGACTCGCCCCGACCTTCCACCTGGTGGTCGTGGTCGCGGCGGCCGAGGAGGTCCGCGTGACGCGGCTGGCCTCCCGGGGCATGACCGTCGAGGAGGCGCGCCAGCGGATCCGGGCGCAGGCGACCGACGACGAACGGCGCGCAGCGGCCGACGTCGTACTGGACAACAACCGGGGCCTCGCCGACCTGCAGGCAGCGGTCGAGGCGCTGTGGCGGGACCGACTGCTGCCGTACGAGCGCAACCTGCGCGAAGGCATCGCCGTGCGGGCCGATCCCCGCATCGTCCTCAGCGAGCCGGATCCGACCTGGCCGATGCAGTTCGCCCGCCTGGCGGCGCGGATCCGTCACGCGGTCCGACTCCCCGATCTGCGGATCGATCACATCGGCTCGACCGCGGTGCCCGGCCTCGTCGCCGAGGATGTGATCGACATCCAGCTCGGCGTGGCTTCGCTGGCCGACGCCGACGCGCTCGCCGACGTGCTCACCGCAGCCGGGTTCCCTCGCTGCCCGGTGTCCGGACCCGGGGGGGACGGGGAGGAACGCTGGCACGCGGGGGCGGACCCGGGCCGGCCGGTCAGTCTCCATGTTCGGGTGACCGGCTCTCCGAGTTGGCGTTTCGCCCTGCTCATGCGCGACCATCTGCGGGCCGACGGGCAGCAGCGGAGCGGTTACCAGACGCTGAAGCGGACGCTGGCGGCGGAAGCTCCGGACCGGGCCGCGTACGCGGCCGGGCTGGCCCCTTGGTTCGCGGAGGAACGGGTGCGCGCCGAGCAGTGGGCGGCGGCGACCGGCTGGCGTCCCTGACCGACGCAGGCGGCCCGTGGAGGTCGGCCCCGAACGCCGCCGTGCCAGGAGGGGCCGTCGCGGCGGCCGGCTGCGCCGTAGCGCGACCGCAACGGGGCGCTCACCGGCGATGAGCCGGGGCTGCAACCGCATTGCGCCGGGTCGGCTTACGTGCTGTGCCGGGTACCGGTCGGCCGCCGCGAACGGCCTACGGTACCAAGGTAGTCCGATGATCTTCGCGTTACAATGCCGCGTCGAAGCCGACCGCATACGGTTCGTCGTCGTCGTACCGCCGACGTACGGTGGACGTCATGGCGCTCGACATTCCACGGCTCGACGGACGATTCCAGGTCGTCAGCGACTACCGGCCGTCCGGCGACCAGCCGGCCGCGATCGACGAACTCGAACGCCGGGTGCGCCGTGGCGACCGGTGCACGGTGCTGCTCGGCGCGACCGGTACCGGCAAGAGCGCGACGACGGCCTGGCTGATCGAACGGTTGCAGCGTCCGACGCTGATGCTCGCGCCGAACAAGACGTTGGCCGCCCAGTTGGCGAAGGAATTCGGCGAGCTGCTGCCGCACAACGCGGTGGAGTACTTCGTCTCCTACTACGACTACTACCAGCCCGAGGCGTACATCCCCCAGACCGACACCTACATCGAGAAGGACGCCTCGATCAACGAAGAGGTCGAGCGGTTGCGGCACTCGGCAACCATGTCTCTGCTGACCCGGCGGGACGTGGTGGTGGTCGCGACCGTGTCGGCGATCTACGGTCTCGGCACGCCCGAGGAGTACCTCGATCGGGCGGTGCAGGTCCGGATCGGTGATGAGATCGAGCGCGATCAGCTGCTGCGGCGGCTCGTCGACATCCAGTACACCCGCAACGACCTCGCCTTCAACCGCGGCACGTTCCGGGTCCGCGGCGACACGCTGGAGATCATTCCGGCGTACGAGGAGCTGGCGCTGCGGATCGAGTTCTTCGGCGACGAGGTGGAGAAGCTCTACTACCTGCATCCGCTCACCGGCGACGTGGTACGCGAGGTGGAACATCTGCTGATCTTCCCGGCCACCCACTACGCGGCCGGACCGGAGCGGATGGAGCGGGCCATCGCCGATATCGAGGCGGAACTCGCGCAACGACTGGCCGAGCTGGAGCAGCAGGGCAAGCTGCTGGAGGCGCAGCGGTTGCGGATGCGCACCACGTACGACATCGAGATGATGCGTCAGCTCGGGTTCTGCTCGGGCATCGAGAACTACTCCCGGCACATCGACGGCCGGGAGGCGGGCAGTCCGCCGCACTGCCTGCTCGACTACTTCCCCGACGACTTCCTCACCGTGATCGACGAGTCACACGTCACCGTCCCGCAGATCGGCGGGATGTTCGAGGGCGACGCCTCACGCAAACGGATGCTCATCGAGCACGGCTTCCGGCTGCCCAGTGCGGCCGACAACCGACCATTGCGTTTCGACGAGTTCCTCGACCGGGTCGGGCAGATGGTGTTCCTGTCGGCCACCCCCGGGTCGTGGGAGTTGCAGCAGACCGGAGGCGAGTTCGTCGAGCAGGTCATCCGACCCACCGGCCTGGTCGACCCGGAGGTGGTCGTCAAACCCACCAAGGGGCAGATCGACGACCTGATGCACGAGATCAAGGTGCGCACCGAGCGCGACGAGCGGGTGCTGGTCACGACGCTGACCAAGAAGATGGCCGAGGACCTGTCGGACTATCTGCTGGAGCACGGCATCCGGGTGCGCTATCTGCACTCGGAGGTGGACACGCTGCGCCGGGTGGAGCTGTTGCGTGAGTTGCGCAAGGGCGAGTACGACGTGCTGGTCGGCATCAACCTGCTGCGGGAGGGGCTCGACCTGCCCGAGGTGTCGCTGGTGGCGATTCTCGACGCTGACAAGGAGGGGTTCCTTCGTTCGGAGACGTCGCTGATCCAGACGATCGGACGGGCGGCGCGCAATGTCTCGGGCCAGGTGCACATGTACGCGGACAAGATCACGCCGTCGATGGCCCGGGCGATCGATGAGACGAACCGGCGGCGGGCGAAGCAGATCGCGTACAACGAGGCGCACGGCATCAACCCCGAGCCACTGCGCAAGAAGATCCACGACATTCTCGACGACATCTATCGGGAGGCCGCGGACACCGAGCGCGCCCGGGTGGGCGGTGCGGTCCGGCAGCTGTCCCGCGGCAAGGCACCGGTGCCGGAGACCCGCAGCCGCGGGAAGGACGCGGTGAGCCCGGCGCGCGCCGGCATGGCCCGCGACGAACTGGTGCAGCTCATCCAGGACCTCAGCGAACAGATGCTGTCCGCGGCTCGGGAGCTGCAGTTCGAGTTGGCGGCTCGGATCCGCGACGAGATCGCCGAACTGAAGAAGGAGCTACGGGCGATGGACGTGGCCGGCGTGAAGTGATTCGGGCGGTGAAGAGGTTCGGTGTGCGTCGGGGCCGCGGCAAACTTGTTGGTCAGCGGTTCGGCACGTCGCTAGCGTGGCCGCCATGGCGATCGACTTGACGTGGCGGAACCTGAGCTCGGACGACTTGCCTGCGGTGGCCGCGCTCGCCGCCCGTTGCCTCGTCGTTGACGGGGGGTTGCCGGCGGCGGCGACGGAGGATTTTCTCGCGCGTAGTTTCGCGGTGCCCGGGGGCGTCAGCCGGGGGGCGATCGATCGAGGTGGCACCCTGGTGGCCGCTGGGGCGACCCGCCCTGTGCAGCGGGGCGGGTCGCCTGTCGCGGTCGCCACCGGCATGGTGGATCCCGCACATCGTGGTCTGGGGATCGGCGGGCGGCTACTCGACTGGGCGCTGGACTCGGCGGCGTCGCTCGCCCCAGCGGTGGTGGTCGAGACCGAGTCACTGACCGAGGAAGCCGCCCGGCTGTTCGCCAGCCGAAGGCTCCGGCGGGTATTCGCCGAGGACGTGATGCGCTTCGATCTTGCTGATCCGATCCCGCGAACGGCCGTACCCGCCGGGATCGTCGTCGAACGGTGGTCGGCCGCGCTCGCGGACCGCTTCTTCGCCGTGTATGAGGCGTCGTTTCGGGATCGGCCGGGCTTTCCGGCATGGTCGAGTCGGGAGTGGGTCGACTGGACCACCGGTGACGATGACTTCCGCCCGGAGTGGTCGCTGCTGGCCGTTGACCCGCAGGACGGTGACGTGGGCTTCATCACCTGTGCCGACGGTTGGATCGTGCAGGTCGGGGTCCGACCGGACCGGCGCGGGCGCGGGCTCGGTGCGGCGCTGGTGGCCGAGGCGCTGCGCCGGATGCGGGCGGCCGGTGCCGGAGTGGCGCTGCTGGATGTGAACGTGGACAACCCCGCCGGCGCGTTGTATCGACGGCTCGGCTTCATCCGGGTGGGTCGTCGGGCACGCTTCGCGTCAATCGCCTAGCTCGGCCCGAGGAAACGGTACGAAGATCAAGGAAGAACAACCTGGAATCCTAGGATGCCTTACCGGTTGTGTCGTGTCTGGCACCCCCGTTCATGCCCGGATCGGCATGATGAACAATGGTCAGCCGAGGAGGGGAGTATTCCCCCGCAGCGGCGTCGTCAGCACGGTGTCTGTTCTCGCGAACGGCACCCGGCGCCGTGGCCGGCGTTCCATCGGTGTGACGGTGGGCGATCGGCGGAAGAGACCTCCGACAGCCGAACCACTGTCGCCGCCCGCAGCACGCCCTGAGCGGGCCGGGTCGGCGTCGTCAACGCGCCTGCCGGAGGTCTAGTTGAACGTGTCCGTTGGGGTGTGGGTCGTCACCCTGGTCGTGCTCGTCGCGATTCTGGTCGTCGACCTGGCCATAATCGGCCGGCGCCCACATGAGCCGAGCCTGCGTGAATCAGGCCTTTGGGTCGGGTTCTACGTCACCCTCGCGGTGCTCTTCGGGCTGATGGTGTGGGCGGTCTGGGGCGGCACCGCAGCCGGGGAGTTCTACACCGGTTGGCTCACCGAGTACAGCCTTTCGGTGGACAACCTGTTCGTCTTCGTGATCATTATGAGCCGGTTCGCGGTTCCCCGGATCCACCAGCAGAAGGTGCTGATGATCGGCATCGTGCTGGCGCTGATTCTGCGTGGCGGTTTCATCGCCGCGGGTGCCGCGCTGATCGCCAAGTTCTCCTGGATCTTCTACCTCTTCGGGGCGTTCCTCATCTACACCGCGATCAACCTGGTACGGCATCGTGAGCAGGACGAGGAGTTCAAGGAGAACGCGCTGATCCGGTGGACCCGAAAGGCGCTGCCGCTGTCGCGGGAGTTCGAGGGCAGCCGCCTCACGGTCGTGCAGGCCGGCCGGCGGATGTTCACCCCGATGCTCGTCGTGCTGATCGCGATCGGTACCACCGACCTGGTCTTCGCGCTGGACTCGATTCCCGCGATCTTCGGGATCACCGCGGAGCCGTACCTGGTCTTCACCGCCAACGTCTTCGCCCTCATGGGCCTGCGGCAACTCTATTTCCTGCTCGGCGGCATGCTCGACCGCCTGGTCTACCTGAGCTTGGGCCTCGCGGTGGTCCTGGGTTTCATCGGCGTCAAACTCGTGCTGGAGGCGTTGGCGGAGAACAACGTGCCGTTCATCAACGGGGGCGAGCACGTGACATGGGCACCGCACATCCCGATCTGGCTGTCGCTGACCGTCATCCTGGGCACGCTCGCCATCGCGACCGCGGCGAGCCTGGTGAAGACCGCGATCGACCGCCGCCGCGTGCTGTCCGGCGAGTCGCGGCGGTAGCCGACCGACGGGAGTGTGCTGGACCGGTCAGGCGACCCGGTGGATGCCGGCCAGGGTTGCCGACCGGTCCGCTGTCAACGGCAGATCGTCGACCCTGCGGCGGGCATAGCAGGCGTCGATCATACGGCGCTGCGGACCGTCGGATGTGACGATGCCGACGTGGTGAATCGACCGGCCCGGCCGGGCGAAGAAGTAGAGGTCGCCGGGGCGTATCTCGTCGTGCCGGACGGGATCGGTCCCGGCTGCCTGGTCGGCGGCGTCTCGGGGCAGTCGGACGCCGAGCCGTCGCCAGGTCAGCTGCACCAGCCCGGAACAGTCGATGCCGTAGGGGGACAGGCCGCCCCAGATATAGACGGTGCCGACCATGCGCCTCGCCACCGCGAGTACCTGTTCGGCGCTCGGCCGCCCGGTGGGCACCGGGGTCAGGTGCCGGGACGGCAGCCACCGCGGCTCGGCGTGGCCGGGAACCCGAACGGGCTGCCAGCCGTGAACAGCTGCGCCGGACGGAACCAGCCGGGTGCCGAGGACCACATCCGGCACCACGACGGCGCCGTGCGGTTCGGCGCGCAGATCCGTGCGTAGCACGTCGACCACCAGTGGTGCGTCCCCCGCCGGTTCCGTCGGTCCGGCCGCCGGCGCTTCAGCGGGGACGAGCTGGTCGACGGGCAGCCACCCTGGATAGCCGCGTGGGTCTAGTCGCGGTGCGGGTTGCTCCAGCGCGACGACGTGCGCCCACCCGTCTGGCCGGATCGCGGTGACCAGGACCCGCTCGCCGAGTAGCAGTTGGCTGCGCACGCCGTCACCGACCCGCTGGTCGGTGTCCATCGCGGAGATCCAGCCTGGGATGTCGGGCGGGACTCTCGTAGCCGCGGCGTCCACCGGGCGTACGGCTTCGGGCCGTGCCCACAGGGTCGCCACAGCGACCCGTACCTCTGCCTCCGCACCGACGTGTAACGCCACCGCAGCCTCCGCTGAATTTTCCTTCACCGCAGTCCGGTGACGCCGAGCCCGGGCGCGTCGGGAAGCACCAGGGTCGATCCGTCGTAGCGGACACCACCCACCACCGGCGATGAGGCCAGCCACCATGCCGCGTCCAAATCCGCGACCGCCGTCGTGCCGTACGCGGCCGCCAGGCTGGCGGCGGCTCCGATACCGATCTCGGTCTCCATCATCGATCCGATGACCGTGCCCATTCCTTGGGCTTCGGCCAGACCGAGGAGAGTTCGCGCCGCGGTCACGCCACCGCACTTGGCCAGCTTCACGTTCACCATGTCGGCCGCGCGCCGGCGGATGACCTCGAGCAGATCGCGAACGTCGAAGACCGTCTCATCCGCCAGGATCGGCAGGTCGACCCGGTCGCTCACCCACGCGAGACCGTCGATGTCCCACCGGGGTACCGGTTGCTCGACCAGTTCCACGCCGAGATCGGCATCCTCCAGGCCGCGGATGATCCGGACCGCCTCCCGCGGCGTCCAGCCCTGGTTCGCGTCCAACCGGATCCGGACGTCGGGGCCGACCGCCGCTCGGACCGCACGCACCCGGGCCAGGTCACCGGCTGCGTCGGTGCCGACCTTGACCTTGAGCACCGTGAACCCTTCGGCTGTCCGCTGCCTGGCCGTCTCCGCTAGCGCCGCCGCGTCGCCGGCGGAGAGCGTCACGTCGGTCGCAACCCGCAGCGTCGTGCCGCCGAGCAGACGGACCAGCGGTACCCCGAGGCGGCGGGCGGCGAGGTCGTGCAGTGCTACCTCCACGGCCATCTTCGCCGCCTCGTTGCCGACCACCGCCTCCTGCACCTCGCGGCAGCGACTGATCAGATCGTCCGGATCGCGGCCGGTGAGCAGCGGCGCGAGAACGCTTCGGACGCAGTCCTCGGTGCCGGCGATGGAGGAGCCGGTCACCCGCCACCCTTGAGGCGCCTCACCGTAACCGGATCGGCCGTCGGCATCGACCACCTCCACCACCAGCGTCTCCACCACAGTGGCGCGGCGGAGCGCGGTGATGAACGGGGTGTGCAACGGTGCGGACCGTCGGTGGGTTCGGATCTGGGCGACGCTCATCGCCGCCCACCGTAGTCCATCGTCGAGCTAACCGCCGAGCAGGTGTCGGGCAGCCCAGGCGTGGGCCGCGACCCGAGCGATGAGGCGACAGGCAGGGTCCGACCCGCCGCCTCCCTCACCGACGGCCAGTGGGGTAGTCGTACAGACGGTGACCACAAAGGGGGGCGCGTCGTCGGGATAGACCACTCCGGCACCGTGCCGGACCCCGGTCACCCAGCCGTTCTTGTGGGCGATCCGGGTGTCCGCGGGCAACCCCGCGGCCAGGTCCTCCCGATGTTCCTGCGCGAAGAGCACGTCCAGCATCGCAGCGCAGGTCTCGGGTGCCGCGATGGGATCCGGCGGTCCGGCCGGGGCCGAGCGCCGTTGCGCGCCGAGTGCGATGGCCGACAGCAGCGTCGCGAGATCGGCCGCGCTCACCCGGTTGTCGATGCCCGCCTCGCGAGCGGCCGCGTCTTCGATGCCCCGCCCGGTCGTACTGTGCCGGGCACCGATGACCGCCCAGATTCCGTTGACCGCGGCGAGTCCGACGTGAGAGATCACCAGGTTGGTGGCGAGGTTGCACGAGCGGATGATCATGCGATGGGCGAGCCAGCGCAGGGTGGCGTGCCCACCGATGCGGTCCCACACCTCGTCGTCCTGGTCGTGGTCGCGAGCCATGCGAAACCTGGGTGCGCCCGGCAGGGCGGAGTCGAACTCGTTGTGCACCAGCACCGCCTGGTCGAGGTCGACCATGCCGGCCTCGGCGGCCCGGTACAGCGCGGCGAGCACCGCGACCTTCATCGTGCTGGCCGCGTAGTGCGTGGCGTGCGCCTGCCGAGCGTAGACCGGCGGCTGCCCGAGCCGGGCCACGTACGCGGAGACGGTGCCGGGGGCGTCGGTCAGTTCCCGGTCGAGGTCGTCCCAGGTCACGACGGTCATCCGGCGTGCTTGCGGCGGGCCGCGGCGCGGGCGCGCTCGGCCTGGTCGAGCACCACCTTGCGCAGCCGCACCGCAGTCGGGGTCACCTCGACGCACTCGTCCTCGCGACAGAATTCCAGGGCCTGTTCGAGGGACAGGCGACGTGGCGGAACGAGCTTCTCCGTCTCCTCGGCGGTGGAGGCCCGCATGTTGGTGAGCTTCTTCTCCTTGGTGATGTTGACGTCCATGTCGTCGCTGCGCGCGTTCTCGCCGACGATCATGCCCTCGTACACCTCGGTGCCCGGCTCGACGAAGAGCGTGCCCCGCTCCTGCAGGTTGAGCATCGCGAACGCGGTCACCGTTCCGGCCCGGTCGGCGACCAGTGAGCCGGTCTTGCGGGTCCGCAGTTCACCGAACCACGGTTCGTATCGCTCGAAGACGTGGTGCAGGATCCCGGTGCCGCGGGTCTCGGTGAGGAATTCGGTGCGGAAGCCGATCAGGCCGCGGGCCGGCACCAGCCACTCCATCCGGATCCACCCGGTGCCGTGGTTGACCAGCTGTTCCATCCGGCCCTTGCGGGTGGCCAACAGTTGGGTGATCGCGCCCAGATACTCCTCCGGGGCGTCGATGGTGAGCCGTTCCACCGGCTCGCAGAGCCTGCCGTCGATCTGCCGGGTCACCACCTGCGGCTTGCCGACGGTGAGTTCGTAGGACTCCCGGCGCATCTGCTCGACCAGGATGGCCAGGGCCAGTTCCCCTCGGCCCTGCACCTCCCAGGTGTCCGGGCGGTCGGTGGGCAGTACCCGCAGCGACACGTTGCCGATCAGTTCGCGGTCGAGTCGGTCCTTGACCATCCGGGCGGTGACCTTGCTGCCCTTGACCCGCCCGACCAGTGGCGAGGTGTTGACCCCGATGGTCATGGCGATGGCCGGTTCGTCGACGGTGATGCGGGGGAGCGGGATGGGATCGTCCGCGTCGGCGAGGGTGTCGCCGATCATGATCTCGGGAATGCCGGCGATCGCGATGATGTCCCCGGGGCCCGCCTCGTCGGTGGGTTTGCGTTCCAGGCCCTCGGTCATCAGCAGTTCCGAGACGCGGGCACGTTCGATCGTGCCGTCGGCCCGGCACCAGGCGACGGTCTGTCCCTTGCGGATGCGGCCCTGCCGGACCCGGCACAGCGCCAGCCGGCCGAGGAACGGCGAGGCGTCGAGGTTGGTCACGTGGGCCTGCAGCGGCGCGGTCTCGTCGTAGGTCGGCGCCGGGATGGTCTCCAGCAGCGTGCGGAACAGCGGCTCGAGGGTGTCGCTGTCGGTCGGGACGGTGCCGTCGGCGGGTTGGTGCAGTGAGGCGATGCCGTCTCGGGCGCAGGCGTAGACGATGGGGAAGTCGATCTGGTCGGCGTCGGCGTCCAGGTCGAGGAAGAGCTCGTACGTGTCGTCGACGACTTCCTTGATCCGGGCGTCGGATCGGTCCACCTTGTTGATCACCAGGATGATCGGTAGCCGGGCCTGGAGCGCCTTGCGCAGCACGAAGCGGGTCTGCGGCAGCGGGCCTTCGCTCGCGTCGACCAACAGCAGTACGCCGTCGACCATGGTCAGGCCGCGCTCCACCTCGCCGCCGAAGTCGGCGTGGCCGGGCGTGTCGATGATGTTTATGGTGACCGGGTCGCCGTGTGGCGGCAGATAGCGCACGGCGGTGTTCTTGGCCAGGATGGTGATCCCTTTTTCCCGCTCCAGGTCCATGGAGTCCATCACCCGCTCGGCCACTTCGCCCCGCGCCCGGAACGCGCCGGCCTGGCGCAGCAT
>DASVCA010000019.1:0-30644 GCA_036381835.1 Micromonosporaceae bacterium | reverse complement strand
CACCGGTCGGTGCCCGTCCGCCGACCGGTCAGGCCGTCGCCTCGACCGATGCGGGCGCGCGCTCGCCCGTGGAGCCGCCGGGTACCGGCGGTGTCGCCTTGATCCGGAGGTTGCGGAAGAGGACCAGGCCGGTGAGCAGGCTCAACCCGACCCAGGCGAACAGGGTGGCGTACCCGTAGTGCAGTGCCTCGTTCAGCGCGGACAGTCCGACCTGCCCCGTGGCCGCCAGATCGCGCAGGTGGTTTTCCAGGACGGTGGCCGAGATGGCGAGGCCGAGCGCACCACCGACCTGGGTGGCGACGTTGAGCACGGCCGAGGTGGTGCCGGCGTCCTCCTCTGTGGCGGCCGAGGTGCCGACGGTCGGGGTGGGGATGAGGCACAGGACGAGGCCGACCCCGAGCAGCGACGTGATCGGCAGCATGACCTCCCAGTACGAGCCGGACACCGGGGTGCGGATCAGGAGGACCAGCATGCCCACCAGCAGGATCGTGCCGACCACGTACGGCAGCTGGGCACCGATCTTCGGAATCGCCTTGGACAGCGGCCCGGCGACGATCATCATGGCGAGCGTGGTGGGCAGGTACGCGAAGCCGGTCTCCAGCGGGCTGTAGCCGAGCACGCTCTGCATGTAGATCGGCAGCAGCATGAAGCAGGGGAACATCAGCCCGGCGGTGAAGAACTCACCGAGGCTGCCGGCCACCACGCCGCGGAGCCGGAACAGGCGCAGCGGCAGCAGCGGCGCCGTCGAACGGGCCTCGATGGCGACGAACGCCGGCAGCAGTACCGCGGCGACCGCGAACGCGGCGAGGGTACGGGTACCGGTCCAGCCGTGTTCGTTGACGCTGACGATCGCCAGTACCAGGGAGCCCAGGCCCACGGTGCCGGTCAGCCCGCCGAGGACGTCCGCCTTCGGTGCCGGGCCGGTCGGCCGGCCGCCCTTGATCAGCACGATGGTGGCGAGGCCGATCACCACCGCGATGGGCAGGTTCATGTAGAACGCGAGCCGCCAGTTCACGTCCACGATGGCGCCGCCGAGGAGCGTGCCGAGGCCGGCGCCGACGCCGATCACGGCGCCCCAGACACCGAACGCCTTCGTCCGCTCGACCGGGTCGCGGAACGACACGACCAGGATGGACAGGCACGCCGGGGACAAGCCGGCGGCGGCCAGACCCTGGATCGCCCGGGCGGCGAGGATCTGGTTCTCGGTCTCGGCCATCGCGGCGAGTAGCGACCCGGCAGTGAACAGCAGCAGGCTGCCGAGGAACATCCGGCGGCGGCCGATCACGTCGTTGAGCCGGCCGCCGAGCAGCAGCAGGCCGCCGAACAGGACTATGTAGTTGTTGAACACCCACTGCAGGCCGGTCGCGGACAGGCCCAGATCGCGCTGCAGCTCCGGTCCCATCACGCTGGCCACCGTGGTGTCGAGAGCGATCATGAGCTGGCCGATCGAGACGACGGCCAGCACCAGCCACCGCCGCCCGTCGCCTGCCGCGTCACCGGTCAGCTCGGACGTGCCGAGCTCTCGTTCGTCGCTTTTCATGAGGGCTGTCCTCTCACGCACTGAAGGCTGTCGACTGATCTCGCGACCTGCGGACCCTCCGGCGTACCCGCATCGCCACGGACGCCCGATCCTTTCACGGAGCACTGTTCTCGGTCAAGAGCTTTGCACTCTGTTTGGTTCAGTGATCTGCCGTGCGATACCCTACCTGAACACGTGGTGGTGACACCCCGGAACGGGCGACCACCACCACATGCCGGCAGAAAGGAAGCGGCGCCATGACCCCAGCTCGCGCACTCCGGGAACGCATCCGCGAGGAGCTCACCCAGGAGATCGTCGAGATCGCACGCGCCCAGCTCGCGGCGGCGGGAGCCGAAAACCTGTCACTGCGCGCCATCGCCCGCGACCTCGGCATGGCCCCGTCAGCCGTCTACCGCTACTTCCCCAGCCGCGACGACCTGCTGACCCGCCTGGTCATCGACGCCTACGACGCCGTCGGGGAACAGGTGGAACGCGCCGAAGCCACCGTCGCGCGGGACGACTACATGGGCCGGTGGCTCGCCGCGGCACGCGCCCTGCGCGGCTGGGCGGTCACCCACCCGCACGAGTACGCGCTGATCTACGGGTCACCGGTGCGCGGATACCAGGCGCCTGAGAGCACAGTCCGGGCCGCCATGCGTGACAAGATCGTCTACGGGCGGGTCATCAGTGACGCGCACCGCGCCGGTGTCCTGGCGGTAGCGCGGCCGGCTTCACCGGTCACCGCGACACTCGCCCTCGACGTGGAGCGGGTGCGCGCGGCCGTACTGCCGGACGTGCCCGACATGGCCGTCATCAACGCCGTCGTCGCGTGGAGCGGCCTGTTCGGCCTGATCAGCCTCGAACTGTTCGGTCACTTCAACAACATCATCGAGGACGCGTCCGCGCTGTTCGACCAGTCCGTCCTGAGCCTGGGCGAACTCGCCGGACTGCCGCGTCCCACACCATCCCCCGAGGAGACATGACATGAACGTCGTCGCGGCCATCTGCTCCGCCGTGCTGCTCATGGAGTTCGTCCTGCACGGCATCGCCATGTGGCTCGGGATGGAAGCGGGAATAGAACCGCTCACCAGACACTTCGGCTTCCGCCCCGACCGCAGCCTCGTGCTGCTCCTCGCGGTACTCGACACCGCCGCCGCGGCCGGCCTCGTCGTCGGGTTCTGGCGACCCACCATCGGCGCCGTCGCCGCCGGCTACGCCGTCCTGTTCTTCGGCCTCATGCTCGTCCTTCGGTTCCACCGCTCGCTGGGCGGCATCCTGCCCCCTGACTTCCCGCTGTTCTTCACAGCCGGGGTAGTGCTGTTGGTGGTCAACCTGATGCGGTAACCGGGCCGGCGGGTGCCGGCCCGACACCCACAACCGCCGCCGACAGCGGCATCGCTTCTGCCGCTCAAGGGCGCAACGGTTCCTCCGGCTGCGGCACGGGCTCGATGTCCAGGGGCAGTCTGCGCATATGCTCCGAAACCCGCTGCCATCCGGCCGCCCGTTCGATGCAGATCTCCCGCAGGTCTCTCCCGTCTGGATTCTGGCCGATCCGGTCCAGATCCTCGAGCACCGACTGGAAGGTTCCGCCCATCTCCGCGTTCCAGTCCGCCAACTGCTTCATCAGATGCTTCAACATCCAGTCGATTCGTTGCCGGTGGGTATCCGCGAGAATCTCCATCTCGTCCGGCTGTGAAGGCCGGGCCCGGCCCTCTCTGAAGTCGACGGTCTCTTCTTCGATAACCTTCTCCTCACCCTTGAGCGCCACCTCCTCGAATTGCGGATAGGCCGGAGGGAAGTTCGCGCTGGCGACCATGACCGGGTCGACCGCCTTCTCCACCAGCTGGATGAACACCGCACGGTCGCGCCAGTACCAGGCACCGTCCTCGGCAAGGTGCTGCAGTTTGCGCCAGAGCTGCACGTCCAAGACCAGCCAGTCGGCCAGTTCGTGGATGTTCCCGATACGCCGTGTGTTGTCGTGCCACTGCTGTTCGAGCAGTTTCGCCGCCCTCCTGATCAACTGTTGCACATAGGCCCGGCTGGAGACGTCAAACGGATACTTGGGGCGTGGCGCGATCGGACCCGAGCGGGGGAACACGTCCCGCTCGAACTGACGGAATTCAAGTCGGTGCCGCAGCGGTGCGAGGTCGAGGTCGCCGCTGAGTATCCAGTCGCGCAGGCTCAGGGCCGTAGCGCTTTCCACAGCTGCCAGCGCCGCCCGCAGGTGCCATACCGCGTACCTCGCCAGACGATCCGACTCCGACTCCGGGTCGCCTCGCCCCCATGCGATAGCCAGGCTGTATACACACGCGGCGTTGTAGTGATCGGCAAAGGCCATCGGACGAATGAACTGCTGGAATCGGCCGCCAACGGCACGACGGACGGCATCGGTCACATCCTTGACCGCTGGCGGGCCAGCCGCCACACCGCGAGTCCACAACAACGGCTGGCAACGGCGGAACCGGCGGGACCTTGTCCCGAGGAGGTCCAGCACATCCTGCGACCTGACGTCAGGCTCTTCATGGTGCGACTTTCGCTCCGCATCCTGCCACTCACCTAAAGCTTGGGAGATTCGCAACGGCGCCCAGACATCTCGGAGGATGCGCAGTGAACGGCCGGTCAACTCGGCGCTTCTGGCACGACCGAGCCGTCGCAGGCGAGGAAAAACGGGAAGCGCCTGGTAGAGGATGTCCAGCTCCCGCATCGCCGCCAGCCGGAAGATCAAGGCCACCGCAAGGTGGGGAACCCGGCAGCTGCGATCCGACCTCGGACACTCCCCGTCGAGCATCCGACCGAGCCACGCGTTCAACTCGTTGAAGGGGCTAGCCAGTTCCTGATACCGGGCGACAAGCCTCTCCCGCAGCCGCTCCTTCATCTGCTTGCGGCTCCGGGCTCGCTCCCCGCGCGCGTCGTCCACGAACCACTCGTGCACGCTCCGCTCCGAGAACGCCAGGATATTCGCGTAGCGGTAGCGCAGCTTGAGGTCCGGCCGTTGCTCCCACCGGCACCACATCCGGTCCGCCATACTGCGCAGCAACCGTCGGCACCAGTCCTGCGACCATCTGCGAGCCGGATCGCAGCCGCCGCGGTTCTCATCGAGGCAGATCATCGCGCCGTTGTAGACGTCGAGCGCCTCCAGGTACAGACCCAGCTCTTCGAGCACATCGGCCACCAGCAGGCGGAGTTCGAGGTTGAGCGGGTCCAGTCGCAGCGCCTCGCCGTAGCACCACAGCGCCAGGTCGAACTGCCGCTGGTCATGGTGGTGGCGGCCCTCGTTGTATGCCTGGAACAACCCGACCGGCAGATTCCGGCCCCGCCACGTCCACCACGGCGGGATACGGCACAACCGAGTCACCGGCAGAATCACCGACATAACCCAGTAGCCGGCGTGGCAGGTGACATCCTCCCAGCTGCGGCCCCACAGAGTGGTCATCGCGCTGCGGTCACCCTGGGCGAGGGAAGTCACCGTGACGGTCGTGCCGTACTCGGGCTTCTGTTCCCGCCGCAGCAGAGTCACGTTGACCTGGTACGCGATGCGAGGCCACAGCCAGGTGAGGATGCCGAGTCCGCTGAGAATCGCCCCCAGCCAGTTCGACGGTGCAGGCCGGGTGGTAAGCACGTCCATGAAATCGGTCGGAGCGGTCGGTGCCCTGCCGGTGGACGGCGGGTAGAGCCGGGTCTCGGAAAGCTGCTTACGGAACAGGCTCCGCAGTTGGACTCTCGGTGGGTTTCCCCCGCCTGTCCCGTCCTCGAACTCCTGCACGTCGACCGGGCCCGGGCCGGCCGCGAGGTGGGCTCTGCGCCACCTGCTCACCGTGAAGAGCAGGACGAGCACCAGCAGCAGCACCGAGAGACGAGCCGGAAGTCCTGGCCCCGTCCCGGTCGTCACCACCTCAGCCAAACCGGCCATGATGCGGTATGGCAGCCGCAGCAGGATGGGCCGATCGAACGGGGGCGGGACGTCGCGGTCCCCGGGCAGCCGGAACAGGACGGCAAGCAGGAGAAGTGAGACTCCTACCGTCGCCAGAACCCACCGCCACCGGTGCGGCATCGGAAGGAGCGCCGGCTCCGCCGGTGCCCGCTGCCCGCGCAGACCGAACTGTCGCCCCAGAATCAGTTCGGGGTCGTCGCCCACCGCGCGATCGTCACGGGTCCTCTCCGCCATCTGGTCACCGATCGTCTGGCCACCCCATCCGGGCCACCGCACCTGCTTCGACCAGGCTATTCAGCTGAGAGGCAACCTGTTCGGCGATCGTTCGAGTTCTGCGCTTTCGTCACTTCGCGATCAGCAGGAGCAGGCCCCGGCCGCGCAGCAGATAGTTGGTGCCCTGCCCGCCGATGTACGCCTCCGCGCCCGGCGAGGCCACCTGGTTCGGGCCCTCCGCCCAGTTCGACGTGTCCGTCACCCGGTACCACTGCCTGCCGCTGCCCGGCCACGGCAGCACGAAGTTCACGTCCCCGGACCAGCCGTTGTACGCCACATAGATCGCGCTCGTCGGGTCGCCGAACTCGGTGCCGTCGATCCGCCAGGCGATTGCGTGATTGTTGGCGTTCTGCCAGTAGCCGACATCCGGGGTCCCACCGGCCGGGGTGAACCAGGCCAGCTGCGCCATCCCGTTGCCGTTACCGTCCCCGCCGCTATAGAAGTTCGCCGGCCGCAGCGCCGGGTGCGCCGTACGGAACGCCAGCATCCGGCTCGCGTACGTGTGGAAGTTGCTCTGGTCGGCGTCCCAGCTCCAGCTCAGCCAGTTCGCCCACGAGTCCAGGTTGTACGGGTTGTTGTTGCAGCGCAGGCTGCGCAGGTACTCGTCCCCGCCGGTCATCATCGGAGTGCCCGCCGACAGGGCCAGGAACGCCATGCCGTTACGGGCGGCCCGCCGCTGGTCGGCGGTCACCCCGCCCTGATCCCAGGACAGGTTCTCGTCGCTGCCGCCGTCCGACGGCCCGTACGGCCACGGCTGGCTGTTGTTCTTGTAGTTGCACGCGTAGAGGTCACGCAGGGTGAACCCGTCGTGGGCGACCATGAAGTTGACCGAGTGCCACGGCCGACGTCCGTCGTCGCCGTACAGGTCGGATGAACCCGCGAACCGGTCGGCGAGCTGGCCGGGGGTGACGCTCTCCACCCCCAGCTTGTTCTGGTCGCGGCGCAGCGTATCCCGGTAGATCCCGTTCCACTCGGCGTACCCGGCCGGCATGTTCCCCACCTGGTAGGTGCCGGGGCCGATGGCCCACGGCTCGGCGATCCAGTCGGTGCCGGCACCGCCGCCGGCCGGGCGGGCGGGCATCTCCCGCACGATCCGGTTCAGCGCGGTGTTCGGGTCGGTGCGGCTGTAGTTGAAGCAGCCGTGCTGGCAGGTGTTGCCGAGCACCGAGGCCAGGTCGAAGCGGAACCCGTCCACGCCCAGCGTGTTCCTCCAGTAGGCGAGCGAGTCGACGATCAGGTCCTGCGCCACCGGATGGTAGGTGTTGTAGTTGCCGCCGACCCCGGTGTTGTCCCACGAGGCCTGCCGGTCGGCGGTCAGCGAGTAGTAGGTGGGGTTGTCGAGCCCGCGAAACGACCACAGGTTGTAGACGTCGCTGCCGCCCAGCCGGTACACCCCGCCCTCACCGGTGTGGTTGTAGACCACGTCGACGTACACCTTGATGCCGACGTCGTGGAAGGCCTTCACCATCTGCTGGAACTCGCGAGTGGGGCCGCCGGGGCTGCGGTCGTGGGCGTAGCGCCGGTCGGGCGCGAAGTAGTTGACGGTCATGTAGCCCCAGTAGTTGTCCCCGGTGGTGCTGGTCGGGTCCACGTCGTTGGCGTCGTTGAGGGTTTCCTGCACGGGCAGGAACTCCACCGCGGTCACGCCGAGCGAGGCCAGGTAGCCGGCCTTCATCGCCGCACCCCGGTAGGTGCCCCGGTAGGCGGCCGGCACGCTCGGGTCGTTCCTGGTGAGGCCGCGTACGTGCACCTCGTAGACGATGTCGTCCTTGAAGGCGCGGCTCGGTTTGGTGCCGTGGTCGGGTGCGGTCGCCGGCAGCACGATGCCCTTCGGCGCGTACGGGCCACTGTCCACCGTTCGGTACGTCGGGCCGGAGGCGTAGACGGACTCGTCGGTCATGCCGGGGCGCAGCGGGTCATGGCTGATCTCCCGGGCGTACGGGTCGAGCAGCAGCTTGTTCGGGTTGAACCGGTTGCCGGCGGCGTCGACGTCGCTGATGAAGCCAGCCGCCGACCCTTTCGTCCAGGACGAGGTGTACGGCCAGTTCGGGCCCCACGCCCGGTAGCCGTAGTAGACGGTGCCGGTGATGCCGTAGGTGTCGCGCAGGGTCGCCACGCTGACGGTTCGGCTGAACACGTTGTCACCGCCCTTGGTCAGCACGTAGCTGACGTTCTCCTGGGCACCGCTCGGGGTGGCGTAGAGGTAGACGGCGATCCGGGTGGCCGCCGCCGAATAGACCCGGAAAGTGATGTTCGCTCCGCTGGCGTCGTAGCGGGCACCGAGGCCGCGGGTGTCGATACCGGCCCGGGCCGGCTGGGGTTGCGGGATGGCGACGGCAGCGGTCAAAGCGAGGAGGACGCCGAGTAGGACGGCGAGGGTGGCTCGGGTTCGGCGGGGGCGGGGTTCGGACATGGCTGCCCTCCTGGCCTGCGGCGGGTGGCGGGGGCGGTCGGCGAGCGCCGAGACACCCTGCCGCAAGATAGTTGCAAGTATTTGCATTTATTTCAGGAAGGTAGCAGGCGATTTCAGGCGGGTAAAGCAGCAGCTTGCAGAACCCACCCGGGCGGCCCCGATCGGCGGACAATGTCCGGTATGACGACGTTGCTGAGAAGATCGATCGCCGCGCTGGCCACCCTTGCCGGCGTGACGATCGCGGTCGCGGGCTGCGCCGGTGCCGCCCCCGACGGCGCGCCCGGCACCGCCGGCCGAACCCCGCCGGCGGGCGAGCCGAGCCCGGGAGCCCTCTCGCTGATCCCGGACGCGGCGACCTACCGGCCCGGATCCGTCATCACCCTGACGATCGCCAACGACGGGAGGCGGACCGTCTACGTCGAGGACCAGAAGACCGACTGCTCACCGGTCATGCTGTGGCGTCAGGACGTGGCATACGACAACTGCGGTGCCGAACGGGCCCCACGGATCACGGCCATCCAGCCCGGTGAGCGACACACCGTCCGCATCGATCTGGGCAGCGCCAACTTCGCCGAACGGCCCGCCGAACCGGGCGACTACCGGGCGGTGCTCGGCTACCGGTTCGGCGAGCAGCCCCACGGCGAGGAAGCGGCGCGGGTCAGCGCCGACCTCGCCATCGGCTGACCGGAACGGGAGGCCCCCGCGACGGAGACCTCCCACACGTCCAGGTCAGAAGCAGCCGGAGTCCAAGGTGCTGCCGAACTCCACGTACCGGGCGTTGACGTTCGCCGTCGCCGTCCCGTTCAGCAGCGCGTAGTTGGTGCCTACCCAGGCGTTCTGGCAGCGGGCGTTCGGGCGCACGGTGAAGTAGTCGCCGTAGCGTCCGTCGGTGCGGTTATGCGTGCCGGACGCGGTCAGGATGACCGTGCCGAAGTGGATCCCGTCGCTCGGGGTGTCGTCCACCCCGACGTAGCCCTGCGCCGCGGCACCGCCACCGCCGGCGCGTCCTCCGGCGGCGATGGAGATGCCCAGGTCCCCGAAGACGTTGCCGCTGACCACCGGGTAGCCGAAGCAGAAGTCAGGGTTCCAGATCTGCGTCTGCTCGGCCAGCGTCATGTCCGAGGTGTTGAACGACGCCACGCGCACATGCGCCTGCGTGATGCTCCCGGTGGGCGCGGAGTGCCAGAACCAGGTCACCCGGCTGCCGTGCAGGGTGCCCCGCATCCGGAACCCGGCCGCGCTCCACGAGGTGCTCCGCTCGATGAAGTCGTAGTTGCCGGTCCCGCCGCGGCAATCCGGGTTGGTGAAGCTGGATCCGGAGATGCTGCGCACCCAGTGGTTGATCGTGGTGGAGCTCTCCGGCCACTTGAACACCCGGATCGACGAGCTGCTCTCCATCGCCGCGAAGTACATGGTGGTGGAGTTCTGGGCCCCCTCCACCGGCAGGAGCAGCCGCTGACCCACCGAACCCGTCCAGGTCAGGGTGTGGGTGGTGGTGGTCTGGCAGGCCGACATCTGCGCCAGGTTGAACCGGATGAACTGCGAGTTCAGCCAGCCGCTGCTGCCGATGTTGTTGATACCCAGATACAGCGCGTTCTGGCTGACGCCGATGTGCGGGTAGTCGGGCAGGACGTTGTTCGCGGTGCCGCCCGGGTCGATTTCGTAGCTGCACATCGGGGCGGACGAGGGAGTCTGCCGGACGAAGATGCGGACCACGCCGTTGTTCAGCGAGCTGTTGACGTACAGCATGATGCTGAAGATCCGGTCGTAGTTGTGTGATCGGACCACGTCCTGGTCGCAGCAGGCGTTCGGGGCGTCGGCCGGCCCACCCGGGATCGCGACGTTGGTCCAGGTCGAACCCCGGTCGATGGAGTACGACGCGTACGTGTTGCCGGTGTAGAAGACCGAGTCACCCCGGTTGGCAGCCGCCGGCTCGGCCAGGTTGCTGCCGTTGGCGCCGTTGGCGATGGTGTTGCGGTTGTTCGTGCGGATCAGCAGACCCTGGGCGCTGACGTCGGCGGCCTCGGTCGGGGGGCGTGGTGCCCTGCCGCGCTGGTCGTCCGGTGCGGGCAGGTTCATCCTGGCCGCCTCGGCGGCTGCGACGCGTTCCCTCAGCTGCTTGTGCTGAGCTGTCAACCGGGCCGCCTCGGCTGCGCTGGTGGTGTTGGGCGGCAGGGCACCGTTGGGGCTGATCGCCTTGCGTGCGGTACCGGCCACGGTGCCTTGCACGGCGGTTGTGTCCGCCGAGTCGGTCGCTGCGCCGGCTGCCGTCGGTGCGGCGAGCATCGGTAACGCCAGGACGAGAACCGCGCCGGCGGCCACTCTGGAGATTGTGGACATGTCACTCTCCTTTCAGTCCATGAGACTCAGAGTGACCGCATGCTTGCAAGACGTCGCCGAACGGGTCAACGACCCTGTCGGACACCTTCCATTAAGGCTTATCGATGAAAAGTCCGAATGGGACTATTCCCGGTCCTCCGCCATCTCGGCGGCGTCCGACACGGCATCCGGCCCGCCGTGGGTCCACGGGGTCTCCTCCGGAAACGCGCCGGGCGGCACGTAATCCTCGACCAGCGTGGTGTAGCAGACCCGCTCGCCCACCTCGGGCACACTGCCCGGCACCGGGGTCAGCGACCGGCCCATCCCACCGGACAGCTCCAGCACCACCTCGGTCGTCGGCCCGGAAGCCCGTACGAACACGATCCGGGCCTTCTGCCGCGGCCGGGCCGGGGAACGCACCACCGTCCCCTCGGGCATCAGCACCGGATCGGCGGTGACCACCTGGATCCGAGGCCGCAGTACCGGGCGCTTCCCGGAGTCGTCGACGCGAGTCGGATCGGCGAGCGTCACCTCGCCGACGAACGCCTCCCCGGCCAGCCGGTAGTCGGCCATCACCAGCGGATCGTCATAGGCGCGCTGCACCTCGTACGCCGCCGACTCCCGCTCCAGCCGCTGCAGTCTGGCCGCCGCAGCCACCGCCCCGTCGCGCCGCGGCTGCGGTGGGGCGCCCGCATCCAGCCGCTGCACGAAATCCGTGTACGCGTCCCGGTCCGCCGCCCAGCGCCGCGCCACCGACGCCCCGGCCGGCAACCTCCGCAGCAGGTCCACGCCGCGCCACATCAGCCGCCAGGTCGGCTCCAACTGGCCGCGCAGCAGGTCCGCCAGTTCCGCGTACGCCCGCTGCCGCGCCGCCGTGTCCGTTGCCTGCTCGTAGGCGGCGATGGCGGGGGCGAGCACCTCGTTGTCGAACGTCGGATCGGTGTCCGGGCCGGCCGGCGGCCACCGCAGCGGATCCTCGGCCTCCGCGGCGGCCTCCGCACCGGTACGGCCGGGTGGCGGGTCGACCCACGCCAGCAGCGCGGCCAGGTGCGCGTCCTCGATCGAGCTCTGCCCGGTCGCCCAATGCCGGGTGAGCGCGTCGGTCATCGCCAGCAGCGCCGACGAACCGGGATGCTCGGCCCGTTCGGCGAAGAACGTCAGCCAGCGGCCGAGTAGCGGCACCTTCGCATCGACCGGGTGGTCCCCGTCGGTGCGACGGAACCGGGTGGAGCGGCCGAGCAGCCGGGTGAAGGCGATGCCGCCCGGATTCGGCACCAGCAGCTGAGGGGCGTCCGCGTACCGGTGGCGGACCTCCTTGCCGCGGTCGGCCGGCACCTCTTCCATCGACCCGCGGAACGAGTCCACGTAGGAGAGCAGCAGCGCGCCCAGCTCGGCGGCGAAGGCGAACCGCTGGTCCCGGTTGCGCGGCTGCGGCACGATGAGCAGGGTCGCCTCATCCGGTGCCGCACCGACCAGCGCGGCGAGCGGGGCGTTGGCCTCCCCGGCCATGGCCAGCGGCACGAACACCAGCGGACGTTCGGCGAGGTGCACGTGGCGTACGGTGGCGATGGGCTGTGCCGTCTTCCCGGCCGCCGCCTGCGCCCGCGCCAGCGCGGTCAGCACGGTCACGACAGCACCTCGGCACGCAGCCGGGCCGCGGTCTGCAGCAGCGCGGCGACCTCCGCCTGCTCACCGTCGGCCGGTCGGGTACCCGCGGCCAGACCGAGCACCTCCGCGACCGTCTCCACCCCGCCGAGCTCCTCCCGCACCGTCCGGCCCAGGGCGGCGGTGCAGCCGCGCGCCTCGTGCCGGCAGAAGTACGCCAGTTCACAGGTGGCCAGGCACTCGGGAGTGTACCGGGCGGGCACGGCGTTCAGCGCTTCGACGAGTTCGGCCGGGTCGCGGGTCGGCGTCCCGGTGGAGTCGAAGGCCAGGTCGAAGGTCAGCTCCGGCGGCAGGCGGGCCAGCAGGTCGTCGATGCGCGCCATCCGGTCGAGCTGGCGGCGCAGCACCCGCAGCTGTTTGCGTACGTCGAGCAGGTGGGCGACCGGCTGGTTGGAGAAGTTCTCCGGGCAGACCAGCACCGCGTCGTGCGAGACGATCTCCGGGTCGTGGCCCAGGTCGGCCATCAGCTGGCGCAGCGCCAGCACGTACACCGCAGCTTGGACCGCCGCGGCGGACACCTTGGCCGGGTCGGCCTGCCCGTCAACCACCGCGAACGACTTGATCTCCACGACGTGGAACCGCCCGGCGACCTGGAACGCGATCAGGTCCGGTTCCAGCCAGACCGGCTGGCCGGCGACGTCCAGGCGCAGCAGCGGATGGTCGAAGAAGGTGCCGCCGCGGCCGGACGTGGCCGCCCGGCCGAGCAGGTGACGCGAGCGGGCGTAGCGGAGGTCGAGCCCGTCCTGGCCGGCCACCTGCTCCAGATCGTCGTAGGCGACCTCGGGAATGGACAGCCCGAGCAGCTCCCGCAGCAGACGCAGCAGCTCCGCGCAGCCGTTCGCCTTCACCTGCGCCTCGAACGCGTTGCCCCGGCTGATGGCGAACTGGGACCGGCCGAACCGCGCCGGGAAGCCCACGTGGGCGGCGACCCGCTGCTTGTCGACCCCGGCGCCGTCGAGTACGGCACGGCGGTGGCAGCCGGGGTTGGCGGCGAGTGCGGCGATGGCGCGGGCGTCGTGGCGGCGCGGTGCGGCGGTGCCGCGCAGCCGGTCGAGCCGGCCGGCCGTCACGCCGTCTCCCGGATCACCCGCAGCCGGTTGCCGAACAGCCGGGTGACGTCGGTCAGCGCGGCGGCCCGCTCCGCCGCCTCACGCCGGTGCGCCCGGTCGGCTTCGGCGTGGACGACCAGCTCGGCACGCGCCGCCTCGGCCACCGCCTCCGCCTTGCCCGCCGGCCGATCCGCCCGGTGGAACGTCTCCACCGCGCCGGGGATGTTCATGGCGAACCGCCACAGCAGCCGACCCACGCCGTCACTGTCGACCATCCGACCGGCGTGCTCGGCGATGTTGACGGCCGCGGTGAGGAAGTCGACCCGCGGGCTGAGTGGCCCGATCATCCGCCGCTCCAACGCCCAGGTGGAGATGGCGAGCAGGCCACGCGCCGGGGACAGGTGGTCGGCGGTCAGCGCCGCGCACAGGTAGTAGGGGCGGGCGTACGGGGCGGCGCGGAAGGAGCGCTCCTCATCGCGGCGCAGATGGGTGAGTCGGGCCCCGGACATCTCCCCGGTGACCGGTCCGAAAAAGGCCGCGTGGACCTCGGCGATCAGTTTCGGCGCGGCCGGCACGGCGAGCAGGGTGAGCGCGTGGTGCACCTGTTCCCGCAGCGGCAGCAGCGGGCCGGGGCGGCGGACCAGCTGGCGGCTCGACGCGCCGCCGGTCTGGTCGCGTCTCGCCTCGGCGTCCCCGTCGTCCGCGACCTGCCCGGTCGGCTCGCCCCGTCCTTCCAGGGCGTTGAGCGCGCGTTCCCAGGCCTGTTCGGCACCGCGCAGCTCGGCGCGTAGGGCCTTGGCGCGGATGCGGTCGCCGGCGATCACCGCGCGCCGCACCGCGGCCCGCAACTCGTCGATGCGTCGTTCGATGACCTCTACCGACTCCGCCACGGCGAGCACGGTACAAGTTCCATGATCTTCCAGCAATCACCAGTTCGGTGGATTGTTGATCGACGCGACGGCTACCTACGGTGACTTTCCGAATAGGAGGGACAAATGGATCTTGCCCCGGGCGTGTACGAGCACCTCGTCACCCACGGCCTCGCGGATCGGCTCAGGAACATCGACGACGATCTGGTGCAGCGGGTCAGCCTCGACCCCGCCGACGCCCACGAGGTGCTCGCCCGGCACATCGCCGGCCTCGCCCGGCGGGCGCTTCGAGCTCTTCCTGGATCCGGTGCCGAGCGCCTGGTCCGCCAAATCGAGGCGACGAACCGGATCGCCGCGGCGATCGCCGCCATCGAGCCGCAGGCGGTCGGCGCAGACGAGGCGGTGAGTCGCGCCCAGGAGGTGCTGACCGCGGTCGTCGAACGACCGGCGCCACCCCGCCAGGTCGCCTTTCCGCCCCGCCCGGAGATCCCGCTGAATACCGGAGCGCTGCTGGTCAACGGGCGTGGCCAACCGCGTGTGGGGCACGCGGTAGTCCGTGAGATGGCCTCGGCAGACGAGGTGGATCTGCTGTGCGCGTTCATCAAGTGGCATGGGCTGCGGGTGGTGGAGCAGCCGATCCGTGACCTGATCGCCAGGGGCGGGCGACTGCGGGTCATCACCACAACCTATCTGGGTGCCACCGAACAGCGGGCACTAGACCGGCTCGCCGAACTCGGTGCGGAGGTCAGAATCTCGTACGAGACCAGAACCACTCGGCTGCACGCCAAGGCCTGGTTGTTTCGGCGGCACACCGGCACCACCACCGCGTACGTCGGTTCGTCGAACCTGTCCCGGGCGGCGTTGCTCGACGGGTTGGAGTGGAACGTTCGCCTTGCGCGGCTGGAGCAGCCACACATCATCGACACGTTCGAGGCGACGTTCGAGGAGTACTGGCACGATCCGGCGTTCGAGCCATACCAGCCGGACCGGGATGCGCAGCGCCTACGGCGGGCGCTGGCTGCCGAAGGCGGCGGACTGGCCGACGACCCGGCGGAGACGGTAAGCCTCGACGTGCGTCCGTACCCGTACCAGCAAGAGATCCTCGACGACCTGTCCACCGAGCGGGAGGTCCACGGCCGCTGGCGCAATCTGGTGGTGATGGCGACTGGCACCGGCAAGACGGTGGTCGCCGCGCTCGACTACCGTAGGCTGCGGCAGACCGGTCGCGCGGAGTCGCTGCTGTTCGTAGCCCATCAGGAGCAGATCCTGCGGCAGAGCCGCTCAGTGTTTCGGCACGTGCTGCGTGACGGAACGTTTGGCGAGACGTACGTCGGCGGCGACCGGCCGAACCAGTGGCGGCATGTCTTCGCTTCGGTGCAGTCCTTGCACCGCCTCAACCTCGCCGACCTCGACCCGGAGCACTTCGACATGGTGGTTGTCGACGAGTTTCACCATGCCGAGGCACCCATGTACACCCGCCTGCTGGGCCATCTCAAGCCCCGCATCCTGCTCGGTTTGACTGCCACCCCGGACCGGGCGGACGGTCGGAACGTGCGGCGCTGGTTCGACGGGCGCACCGCGATCGAACTGCACCTGTGGGAAGCGTTGGAACGGCAACTGCTGTCACCGTTCCACTACTTCGGGTTGCACGACGATGTCGATCTGTCAACGCTGCGCTGGAAGCGCGGGCAAGGCTACGACCCAAAGCAGTTGAGCGACCTTTACACCGGCCATCATGCCCGGGCGCGGCTCATCCTGCAGGCGGTACGTGACAAGGTGGACCCGAGCCGGATGCGTGCTCTCGGATTCTGCGTGAGCATCGCGCACGCAGAGTTCATGGCCGACTGGTTCAACCGGCACGGGGTGCCGGCACGGGCGTTGAGCGCCCGGACCGCGCCCGACAGCCGGCAGACGGCGATCGAGGCGCTGCGCCGGGGCGACCTGAAAATCATCTTCACGGTCGATCTGTTCAACGAGGGTGTCGACCTACCCGCCGTCGACACCATCCTCCTGCTCCGCCCCACCGAAAGCGCCACGATCTTCCTGCAGCAACTCGGCCGCGGTCTGCGGCTCGCCGACGGCAAGCCCTGCCTGACCGTGCTCGACTTCATCGGCGGACAGCACGCCGACTTCCGCTTCGACTTGCGCTGGCGGGCTCTGACCGGAGTGAGCCGACGCGCGCTCGCCCGGGCCGTCGAGGACGACTTCCCGAACCTGCCGAGCGGCTGCCACATCGAACTCGACCGAGTCTCCAAGCAGGTGGTGCTGGACAACCTGCGCCGATCGCTGCGGATGACCAGCCGCGACCTGGTCAACGAGCTGCGGCGGCTCGGTGACGTGCCGCTGGCCGACTTTCTCGCCGAGGCCGGGCTGGAGATTGAAGACCTCTACCGCCGCAGGACGCTCGGCGGGTGGACGGGCTTGCGCCGCCTGGCCGGCGTTGACAACGCGCCGCCCGGCCCGGACGACCGGGCACTGGGCGGGGCGATCGGCCGTGTGCTGCACCTCGACGACCCGGATCGGCTCGATCAACTCGCCCGGGTCGCGAGTGGCCAGCCACCCGCCGAGGGCCGTCTGGCCTGGCTGCTGCACTTCGCGCTCTGGGGTCAGTCCGCTCCCCTCGACGAGTTCCACGACCGGCTTCGCCGCTTGTGGGGCGATCCGGCCCGCTGCCTGGAGCTGCGGCAGGTCGAACAGGTGCTACGGGCTCGGATCCGCCGGGTGACCCGGCCCCTCGAACCGGCCGTCAACCCGCACAAGCGGATCCCGCTGCGAGTACACGCCCGCTACAGTCGCGACGAGGCCTGTGCGGCTTTCGGCATCACGAACCCGCAGACCGTGCGGGAAGGCGTGAAATGGGTTGAGGCAGAACGGGCCGATCTGTTCTTCGTGACCCTGGTCAAGACGGAACGGCACTACTCGCCGACCACGATGTACCAGGACCGGGCGGTGACGCCGGAGCTGTTCCAGTGGGAGTCGCAGAGCACCACCGGTTCCGCCTCCCCTACCGGGCAGCGGTACATCCACCATGCCGAGCGTGGCTCGACCGTCCACCTGTTTCTGCGGGAGAGCCGGGAGCCGGACGGGGATCTGGGCGCGCCGCCGTACCTGTACGCGGGAACGATGACCTACCAGCGACACACCGGCGACCGGCCGATGCGGATTCTCTGGCGCCTGCACCACCCGCTACCGGCCGACGTCTTCCATGCGGCACGGGTGGCCGCCTAGTCAGCGCATGGACAGCAGACCGGTACGCCGTCGTCGGCCGCCGTTCAGCATCGGCACCGCCGCGCGCATCGACCTGCGCGTACGCCGGGTCATCTTGAAGCGGCGGCGCAGCAGCAGATCGTCGAGCAGCAGGGTGAGTCCGGCACCGAGCAGCCAGACGTCCTTGGCGAGCCCGATGCCCTGCTGGGTCGGGCGCGGGCTCTTCGGCTTGTGCATGCCGGGCGTCTTCCAGTAGAGCTGGACCAGGCCGGCGCCGAACCCGGCCAGGCCGATTCCGGCGAGCGCGGACGGCACCGCGGGCAGCAGCAGCGCGGTGCCGAGTGCGGTTTCGGCGTTGGACAGCAGCTTGGTGAACCGCTGCGGCGGCATCTGCTTGAACTGGGGGAAGGCTCCGGCGGCCATGCCGTGCAGGGATTCGGCCGCTTCGCCTTCTAGACCCCGCTTGGACAGCCCCGAGTTGAGTACGTACGCGCCGACGGCGGCGCGCAGCGGGAAGTGCGCAACCTTCATGATCACTCCTGCCTGGCATACGGAAGGGAAATTGCCGGTTACCCGAGAGCCGCCGTGCTAACCATTCGAGTCGGCGACGGCGTGCCTGCCGCGGGGTCGGCCGCCTATCGGGGTCGCTGCATGACCGAGAACTCGATCGCGCCTTCCTCGACGACCGCGGCGTCGAGTGCCATGTCGTCGAGCAGTCGCGCCGCTTGCGGGTCGAGGAAGGCGCGGGCACCGAGGTCTTCGACCACCTGATCGCCCGGGGCGGGCTCGGTCACCGTGTCGATGGAGAAGGTGCCGGCCGACTCGTCGGCGGTTATCCGCACCCCGGCGGTCTGCGGTGCGCCCTGCTGGGCGGCGAGGTCACGGATCACCATCACGGCGTTCTCGGTCAGCATCAACATGGCCGGGAGATACCCACCGGTCGCGGGGATAAGCAGGCGATCCCGTCACCGCACACGGCTGAGCCAGCCGCGATTCCGCCCGTATTGTGAGGGTTATGCCGGTATGCTACGGCCGAGTGAGGAAGAAGGCCGACGAGGTTTGGACGTCACCCACGACGAGCGGATGACCCGGTACGCGGATCGCACGGTGCACATCACCGACGGCGTACTCGACGCCTGACCGTGCCGGGATACGGTCTGCGCGGGCCGGCAACCACGAAGCGGTGTGTTCCGATCTTCAAGATCGCAGCACCAGGTGGCGAAATGCTGATCCCGGTGGGGCGAACACGAACGCGAGCACGGCGGCGGCATACAGGACGCCTACGGTCACCGCTTGTCCGATCGTCACCCGGTCCTGCATGACGACCGCCCACCAGTCGTAGCCGAGTTGATGTCGCGGGTACCCGAACAGCATGCATGCGATGGTGTAGCCGAACGGGGGCAGCCAGGCGACCCGTGGGTAGCCGAGCCAGACCACGGCCAGGCCGGCGGCGGTGTGAAGAAGTACGTTGCGTGTATTGGCCCCCACCGAACTGGCCTCGGAGCCGAAGCGCCCGAGATTGACCACGAGTACGGCCAACAGAGTCCAGCCGAGAACCCAAGCCGCACGGGACGCCCTGGTTCGAACTGGGTCAGGCAGGGGGAGCCTGGCCGTGTTGTCGCAGGCTATCGCGACACCTACCCCCGCTATCGCGGGCAGCAATAGCAGCACGGACACCGGTGCCACGAGTCGGATGAAGCCGAGATTCTCGACCGCCGACCGTCCGAAGATCAGCGATGCCAGCGCAACGGTGATCATCACGGAGAACGCGGGTCGGGTGGCATGTACCGCTGCCCAGGCACGCGCTGTCCGCCGCCCGCTCAACCCCGGCCGTCCAGGTTGCACCGGTCGAAGTCCCGCATGATCTGTTCGACCTCTGCTGAATCGAGAATCTTGGGCTGGACCGGAGCTTGTTCGAGTTCCGCCCCGGCCAGGTGGAGCCAGGTGACCAGTAGGGAGAAGAAGCGGAACGTGAATGCCTGCTGATCGACGTCGCTCCCGCCAGCAAGGGGTTGGTGAATCGCCCCACCGCCGAGCCGAGCGCCATGAACCATACGATCGCTCCGCACTGGATCAGCGCCGAGCTCGACAGCGCCCACCAACTGACGCTCGGCTCCGTGACCTCGCCGACTACCAGCCCGGCGGCAATGGTGAGCAGGTGCAGGACGACGAGTGGTCCGGCGCACCAGGCCGCGGCCCACGGGTAGGCCCGGGCGGGCCGGGGCACCGACACCACGAGGTGGATGTTGCCCGGACGCGACAGCCGTGACGCATCCACCGCCGCCGCCCCTGCAGCCAACGGGCAGAGAACGAAGAGTGCGATGGCGAACCACTCCACCGTCCACATGCCCTCACCGCGCCACGGCATGCCGCGCTGGACGAAGTTCGTGATCTCCAGTCCGGCCGCGGGCAGCGCCAGCCACGGGCCGACGAGGGTACTCAGGGCGTAGCGTAGCGGTCTCCTCAACTGGCCGCTCCCATCAGAATCGCGATCGCCCGCTCCAGATCGGTGTCGCCCGGAGCGCCCGGCTCGGCACGCTTTTCCAGGCTCTCGACATCTCCGTCGAAGACGACGGCACCGTCGTTCAGTACGATCACCCGGTCCGCCAGGCCGCGCACGTCCTCCACGAGGTGTGTGGAGACGAGGACGATGCGGTCTTGACTGACCTGTTGAATGGTCTGGCGCAGCCCGATGCGCTGGCGCGGGTCGAGCCCGACGGTGGGTTCGTCCAGAAGCACCAGCACGGGGTCGTGGACGAGAGCATGTGCAATTCCCAGACGGCGACGCATACCGCCGGACAAGGTCTTGATGGTGTCGCCGCGCCGGGCCTCTAGATTCACCTGAGACAATGCAGCAATCACGGGCTCTCTCGATTACGCGACGGCACGCGTTGCAGCCAGGCCACGTAATGCAGGAAATCCTCACAGGTCGCCGTGTTCGGCAGCAGTGCTTCCTGCGGAAGATAGCCCAGTTTGCCGCGGCCTCCTTCGCTTTCCAGACGAACCGATCCTGACGTGGGCCGGTCCACCTTGGCCACTAGACGGAAGAAGGTCGATTTTCCTGCACCGTTCGCCCCGACCAGGCAAGTCACGCCCTTGCCGATTTCGAGTGAGAGCGGGCCAAGCGTAAACGCCTCCCCGTAGGACTTCGTCATAGCCTCACACACGAGGCGATCCACACCCATACCGTTTTGTCTTTCCGCTATCCGGCTAGGACCACCTGTTTGTGCCGGTCGCCCCAGGTCATCGTGTAACCGCGATTTTGTGGTGACCGGCACGGGCGTGGCCCTCGGCTGACCGGTCAGCCCTCGCCCTGATCGCCGATCGCCGCCAACGCCAGGCGGGTCAGATCGTCGGCCCGGTAGCCGGGCCAGCCGAACAGCGCCGAGCGCCACCGCTGCGGCACCGCAGCACCGCCCCACCGGGCACCGAGCAACCCGCCGGCGATTGCCGCCACGGTGTCGGTGTCCCGGCCCCCACGCACCGCGGTCTCCAGCGCCAACCGCAGGTGCTCCGCCGGGTCGCCGGAGGAGGGCACCGGGGTGTGGGTGATCGCCGACCAGGCCGCCTGCAGCGCGTGCACCACCCAGCCGTTCTTCACGAAGTGGGCCGGCGGTTTCGCTTCGGCCTCGTCCAGCAGCCCGGCCCAGTAGGTGCGCCGATGCGCCGGCAGCAACCCCAGCCCTTCCCGTACCCCGTCGAAGGTGCCGTGGCGCACTGCGTGGTGGATCGCCACGCTCCACAGTGCGCACGCCTCGCCGCAGGCCGGATCCGCGTGGGTGAGCCGGCTGACCCGTACCGCGGCTTCGGCGACGGCGGCCGGATCGTCGTCGAGGTGGGCGAGCGCCACCGGTGCGGTTCGCATCAGGGAACCGTTGCCGGCGCTGCCGCCCGGGTGGTGATCGAAATAGTGGGCGGCGGCCGCGACGAGGCCGTTCGCGTCACGGGTACGGGCTGAGGACAGCACCGCGGCGGTCTGGTTTCCGACGTCGGTGGGTCGGCTGTCGAACCAGCGGAGGAATCCGGCGGCCACCGCGTCGAGACCTTCCGATGAGCGTAGGTCGTGGCCTGCGGCCACCGCCTCGGCTACGCACACCGCCATCGATGTGTCGTCGGTCCATTCGCCGGGGCTGAAGCCGAACACGCCTCCGCCGATCATGTCCACCGGTACGTCCGATGCCAGCGGAGGCCCGAACTCGTAGCCGGCCCCCAGCGCGTCGCCGCACGCCGTTCCCAATAGGACTCCGACGGCCCGGTCGGCGACGGCCTCGTTCATAGATGCCTCCCTCGGCGGTTTGGTGAACCGACGTTACGACTTACCGGGGCGTGGTGGGGACCCCGACTAGCGCTTTCCCATTGCCGTAGGCAAACATGCATCATGCCCATCACTGGAAAGCATGGGGGTAAGCGGCACACCGCAGTCACGGAGGCCGACCTGCGCCAGCCCCGTTGGCTCCTTCCGGTCGCGGTGGCGTTCTGCGCGGCGGGCGTGCTGGTCGGGGTGCTGCTCTCCGCCGGGGCCTTCACCTCGGGTGGCAGCGGCGAGGCTGGGACACCGGTCGGTGTGGGCAGACTGATGACCGCCAACGCCGATGCCGCCACGCCCGGCCCGACCGGATCCGCGGCCAGTGAGCCGATACGGTTGCAACCTCCACCGTCAACCGCCCGAGCAGAGGAATCCCCTCGACCCGTCGAGCCTGATATTGACCAGCAACCGTTCGTGGCGTTGTCGGAGGAACCGACCGGACAGGAGGGGCTCGTGCTGCGCTCGGTCGTCTCCTCGCTGTGTCTGGACCTCGCGGGCGATCCGGCAGCGGAGGGTGCGAAGGTGCATCAGGTGCCCTGCACGGACAGCGTCAGCCAGCGGTGGCAGCCGATCAACATCGACGCGGAGTCGGCCACGGTCAACCTGGCCAATGTCGGCTCGGGCCTGTGCCTGGAGGTCGTCACCAAGGCCCTGTTCTACCGGCAGGTGCAGCAATCCCCTTGTGACGAGAACGATTCCACGCAGCGCTGGCGTGTGGAGGAGGTGGACGAGGGCAAGGTACGGCTGATCGTCGTGCGTGGCGACCGGTGCCTGACCGTGCCGGGGTCGACGACGCAAGCGAACGTCGAAGTCACCGTGGCGCGATGCGACGACGATTCCGATCAGCATTGGGGGTTGGGATGAGTGCGGTACCGGGACGGCCCGGTTTGCCCGCGTATTAGCTGGTCGTCGCGGTCACGGCCCGCCGGGGCTGCCGCCGTCCCTGCGCAGCGCCCGAAGTTGCGCGATGTGAATAGGCAGGTGCAGACGGCCGTGGATGTCGATCGTCCGGCCCCAGGGCAGCTGTTCGTCGATGACCAGTTCGAAACCATCGCGCATGTGGGTGTCGACAAGGGTGCTCGATCGGTCCCCGAGTCGCTCGACCAACCGGCAGAGCCGCTCACTGCGGTCGCGTAGTAGCGGGATCAGGCCGGGCATGCCGCCGCTCTCGGCGATCATCTCGTCGAGTTGTGCGCGGTGGATCGTGTTGTGGTTGTAGGAGACCCAGGGTGATCCGGCGAGCACCGCCTCGGTCGTTTCGGCCATCAACTCGTCGTTCGCCGCCACGTGCGCGATCACCTGCTCCGCGTTCCACCGGCCGGGGGGAGGCGGGTCGAAGCCGCCCGCCTCGGCCTCGGCGAGCAGGACGTCGTACGCCCGGCGAAGATCCGCCGCATCCATGGCCCCACTGTACGGCGACGCCGCCCGGAATGCCGGGAATATACAGGCTGAGCCGGAATGCGGGACCTGATGCGTGCGCGCGATCCGCCGAACCAGACATATTTATATTCGTCACATCGGCCGTTTACATTTCCATCGATGCATGTCAACCTCTTCACGATGGGTCGAACGCCGCCCCAGGGCGCGCCGTCCACCCGTCGAACCGCATTTCGGACCGCTACTGAACGGACGGACCAATGCACAACAGACAGGCATCGCCACTGCGCCGAGCGCGCAACGCCGCCGCCATCGCGATCACCGCGGCCCTCGCGGCGACCCTGACCGCCGCGCCCGCCCACGCCGCCGAAGGCACGATCCTCGGTGCGGACAGCGCCCACCGGGTCGCCGGCAGCTTCATCGTCGTACTCAAACCGGCCGCCTCGGTGGAATCCGTCGCCCGAGGACTGACCAACCGGCACGGCGGGAAGATCAAGCACATCTACACCAGCGCGCTACGCGGCTTCGCGATCGAAGCCGACGAACGGTCGGCGCGGCGGCTGGCCGCCGACAGCGCCGTCGCCTACGTCGAGGCCGACCAGACGGTGCACGCCACCGGCACCCAGCCCAACCCGCCATCCTGGGGCCTGGACCGCATCGACCAACGCAACCTGCCGCTGGACAGCAGCTACACCTACCCGAACACGGCGAGCAACGTCCGCGCGTACATCATCGACACCGGCATCCGGACCACCCACACCGACTTCGGCGGTCGGGCCAGCTGGGGCACCAACACCACCGGAGACGGCAACAACACCGACTGCAACGGCCACGGTACGCACGTGGCCAGCACCACCGGCGGATCCTCGTACGGGGTGGCCAAGCAGGCGCAGCTGATCGCCGTCAAGGTGCTCAACTGCCAGGGCAGCGGCACCATCTCCGGGGTGATCGCCGGCGTCGACTGGGTCACCAACAACGCCGTCAAGCCGGCCGTGGCGAACATGAGCCTCGGCGGCGGGGCGAGCAGCACCCTGGACAACGCGGTCGCCAACTCCATCGCCTCCGGCATCACCTACGCGGTCGCGGCCGGCAACGACAACGCCAACGCCTGCAACTACTCGCCGGCCCGCACCGCCACCGCCATCACCGTCGGCGCGACCACCAGCAGCGACGCCCGCGCCTCGTTCTCGAACTACGGCACCTGCCTGGACATCTTCGCCCCCGGCAGCAGCATCACCGCCGCGTGGAACTCCAGCGACACCGCCACCAACACCATCAGCGGCACCTCGATGGCGTCCCCGCACGCGGCCGGCGCAGCCGCCCTGGTTCTGTCCGCCAACCCCTCGTGGAGCCCGCAGCAGGTCCGCGACTACCTGGTCAACAACGCCACCGACGGCGTCGTCACCAACCCCGGCAGCGGCTCCCCCAACAAGCTGCTGTACGTGGTGAACGCCTCCGGCGGCAACGACTTCTCGATCTCGGTGTCGCCGACCTCCGGTTCGGTGACCCAGGGCGGCTCGGTCTCCGCCACCGTGAACACCACGGTCACCTCCGGCTCGCCGCAGACCGTCACCCTGTCTGCCAGCGGACTGCCCAGCGGCGCCACCGCCTCGTTCAACCCGTCGTCGGTGACCGCCGGCAACTCGTCCACCATGACCATCTCGACGTCGTCGTCCACCCCCACCGGCACCTACACGGTGACCATCACCGGGTCGGCGGCGTCGGGCACCCGCAGCACCACGTACACGCTGACGGTCAACGGCAGCGGTGGCGGCTGCTCCAGCCCCGGACAGAAGCTCGCCAACCCCGGCTTCGAGTCCGGATCGACCGGATGGACCGCCGACTCGGGCGTGATCGGCCAGTGGGGGGCGTACGGGCAGCCACCGCGCTCGGGCACCTGGAACGCCTGGCACAACGGCTACGGCGCGTCCAACAGCGACTACGTGTACCAGAACGTCACCCTGCCCGCGGGCTGCTCGACCTACACGTTGAGCTTCTGGTTGCACATCGACACCGCCGAGACCACCACGACCACGGCCTACGACACCTTCCGGGTGCAGGTCCTCAGCGCGGACGGATCCCAGGTGCTGGCCACCCTGGCCACCTACTCCAACCTGGACGCCGCGTCGGGTTACAGCCTGAAGTCGTTCAACCTCTCGGCCTACGCCGGCCAGACGATCCGCATCCGCTGGTACGGGGTGGAGGACTTCATCTACCAGACCTCGTTCGTCATCGATGACACGGCGGTCAACGTCTCGTAATAGCGCTCCATGAAACCGGTCGGCCCCGGCACGGGAATGCGTGCCGGGGCCGACGCACCCGGCTCAGCGGCCGGGGTGGGAAGGTGTCGCGGCCGGGCTCCCGTTCCGCTCACCGTCGCCCGGGGCGCCGGGAACGACGGTCGGGCGAGCGTCGGGCGCACCGGTCGGACGCTCGCCCGGGGCGCCGGTCGGGTGGTTGTCCGGCCCGGGACGGTCCGTCGGCACCGCGCTCGGACGGTTGCCCTTGCCGTCCGCCGGCTCGGGCAGGGTGGCGCAGTAGTCATCGACGTTCTCGGCACCGCCGGCCGCGTCGACCAGCACCGAGAACGCGGGGTTGGCGAGGACCGCCTCCTTGTTCGCACCGGCGGCGTACGCCCGGCACAGCCCCACCAGCGACGGCGACGGGGTGGCGTCGGGGCGGTCCGACGGACGGCCCTTGTCCGGCTGCTGGCTGCGTTCCACCGCCGGCGTCTGCTCCGAGAACGGCAGACCGTCGGGCAGGTTGCCCGTGCCGGCGGCCAGAGCCACCCCACCCACGACGGTGGTGGCGGCGACCGCCCCGGCGGCCTTGAGCGTGAGCAACTTCGCTAGCGCGAGTTTCAACATCGAGGGTCTCCCAGCTGATGCGACAGGTCCGAGGTGAGCAGCGGCCCGGAATGCGGCCACCGCCGCGGACTCGCCCGCGAGCTCGTCCTCGTGGGCCGGTGCGGTCGCTGCGGCCAGCAGCCCGGCCAGCCGGCCGGAGGTATGCCAGGCGGCCGGGTCGCGGCTCAGCAACTGTTCCGCGGCCTTCCGGTCGATTCGGATACGTGGGCCACTGCTCATCTCATTTCCTAAGGCGTCGCGGCTGCTGTTTTCGTCACTCATCCGACCCCACCGATCCGGCCCGCCCCCGTACCGTCGCCATCCGTTTCTCACCGCGCCCGGCGGATGCCTTCCGCTCCAGCAGCTCTGCCAGCCGCCGAAGCCCCCGCCACGCCGCGGTCCGCACCGCGCCGGCGCGCTTGCCGAGCACCTTGGCCGCGGCCTTCGCGTCCAGGCCGACCACGGCGCGCAGCAGGACGGCCTCGGCCTGGTCGCGCGGCAGCGTGGCGATCAAGGCGATCGCCGCGCCGGTCGAGACGGACTCCATCGCTTGGTCGGCGGTCTCGTACCCGCCGACCAACTCCACGAAGTCCTCGGGTGGCGTGACGACGGCGGGTCGGCGCCGATGCCGCCGCAGGTGATCCAAGGCGCGGTTGCGGGCGATCGACGCGGTCCAGGCCCGGATGGCGGGCCCGTCACCCCGGTACGACGGCAGATCACGCACGATCTGCAGCCACGCCTCCGACGCGACGTCCTCGGCCTCGTCGCCGACCAGCGCCCGCAGATAGCGCAGGATGCCCGGCTGCAGCGTCCGGTAGAGGAACCGGAATGCCTGCTCATCGCCCTCGCGCGCCGCGCGGACAGCCGACGACAGGCCGGTGGGGTCATCTCCGAAGTCGTCGTTCACGACCTTGCCACCCGCCACATAGCCCACTCGTGGATGCCGCCGCCCGGCAGTAACGGTGCCGGGCCGGGCAGCGGCAGACGGGCGGATGCCCGCCACCTGTAGATGGCGTTGTACGGTTCACATCTGTCACTCATCGCGCGTCGCTGCGGGCCGAGCCGCTGTTTCCGCAACCATCGGTATGAACCTACCGAGCGGACGAATCTGCCCTCGGTCGACCGAACGGCGTCGGGAGGTGCCCATCGTGGCCAAGGAAGATGCCAGAGCCAAGGCACTGCGGGTGTGGGAAGGGATGGCTCCCCGCTACGACCGGGACATGGCCTTCCTGGAGAGGACCTTGTTCAGCGGGGGTCGGGAATGGGTGTGCTCCCGAGCCACCGGCCGGGTCCTCGAAGTCGCGGTCGGCACCGGACGCAACTTCCCCTACTACCCGCCCGGGGTGAGCATCACGGGGGTCGAGCTGAGTCCGGCGATGCTGGCCATCGCCCGACGCCGCGCCGACAGCCTCGACCTGCGGGTCGCGCTCTGTGAGGCCGACGCACAGCAGCTGCCGTTCGCCGCCGCCAGCTTCGACACGGTGGTGTGCACGCTCGCGCTGTGCTCGATCCCCGACCAGCACAAGGCGATCACCGAGATGACGCGGGTCCTGCGCCCCGGCGGGCGACTACTGCTGCTCGATCACATCGGTAGCCGCTGGTGGCCGGTGTGGGCCGCCCAGCGGTTGATCGAGCTGATCACCGTCCGGGTCGCGGAGGAACACATGACCCGCCGCCCGAAGACCCTGCTCCCGGCCGCGGGTCTGCAGGTCGTCGAAGCGGAACGGCTCAAGCTGGGCATTGTGGAGCGGGTGCACGCCGCCCGACCCCCCGCGTGAACCGCAGCACCGACGACCGGGGTCGCGCTACTCGCTTGGCGGCCTTCCTTCGGCCAGAAAAGCGAGGGTGCCCGCCGATGACGGCGGACACCCTCGCTAACCCAAGTGGAGCCGAGGGGACTCGAACCCCTGACCCCCACACTGCCAGTGTGGTGCGCTACCAGCTGCGCCACGGCCCCCGGTTGTCCCGCCCATCGCGGGCACCCGCGCAATAGTACACACTCCCGGGCTCGTCGGCATAATCGAGGGGCTCAGTTCAGCGACGGATCGGGCGGGAAGTGCGCCACCGCCGCCATCATCCCGCCCTGCCGGCGGAGCACCATCTGCCAGAGATCATCCGGCCGGGGCATGAACGGATCGCCGGGCAACGCGTCCAGTACGAACCACGCGCCCTCCGCGATCTCCTCTTCCAGCTGGCCGGCCGACCAGCCGGAATACCCGGCGAACACCCGGATCCCCAGCACGTTGTCCCGGAACGGCTCCGGATCGACGGACAGGTCGACGGTGCCGACCGCCCCCGAGATCGGCTGGAAGCCCTTGAGCCGGCGTGCCTGGCCGCGCATCCGGGCCAGGCAGATCGCCGTCTCCGGCTGCACCGGGCCGCCTTCGAAGAGCACGGCCGGCTCCGGGGCCAGCGGGCTCCAGCCGTCGAGGACCGCGGACACCGGCACCTCGGTCGGGCGATTCAACACCACGCCCAAGGCACCGCCCGGTTCGTGCGCGATCAGCAGCACGACCGTTCGGTCGAAGTTGGGATCCTTGAGCACCGGCGTCGCCACCAGCAACTGCCCGGCCATCGACCCCGTCGACCGTCCCCCGATCCGCTGTCCCTCCCTGAACATCTCGCCGCCACTCATCGGTCTGCGGTGGTTGCGATCGGCGTCATGCCTCGCACGATAGCCTGCGCGGGCGGCACCGGTTAAGTGCCTACGAGGCAAGTCGTGACGGAGTGTCGGGGCGAGGACAGCATGCGCGACCTCAACCGATGACCGTGCGCAGCCGCAGCGGCTGCCCGGTCACCGCGTCGAGGACGGGCCGCGCCCCCAGCGGAATCTCCAGCGTGACGGTGACCGGCGCTTCCACCAGTTGCGTCGTGCAGATCGTGTCGGGGGTCTTCGCGAAGCCGGCGACCACCACGACATCGTCGTACTCCACCACCAGCGGGCGGATGTCGGTGTCGCAGGCGCCCACACCCAGCCGATAGGTGAGCTTGTTGCCCTCGACGCTCGCCAGGCTCTGCGCCGAAACGACCCCTTCCACGGCGGTGTCGGGTGCGGTGAACGTGGGCGGTTCGGTGACCGCTGAAGCGGCGACCGCCAGCTGGGCGACCGGCCCGTTCAGTTCCTCGACGGTGAACAGCCAGGCCGGCACCTCCGCCATGCCGCGGCTCGTCACCACCTGGGTGGTGCCGAGGGTGGCACCGGTGACGGTGAGCACGGTGCAGCCGGTGATACCGGAGTCGACCGGGGTGTCGGGAGCGCCGGACGTCGGAGCCGGAGCCGGGCGCTCGCGGGGGCACGGCGGCGGATCACCCTGATCGAGCTGCTGGTACGCCTCCCTGGCGCTGATCAGCGGCACCGTGAGCGTTCCGTCGGGGAACTCGACGGTGCCGTCGGCCGGTTCGGCTGCGGGTAGCGACACCTGGGTCCGGTACCAGCCGGCGAGGAACGCCTGCTTGGTCTCGTCGTCGAATCCGGGGTCGGCCGGCAGGACGGTGGTCGCTTGCAGCGGGATGAACCCCTTGTGCCACGCTTCGCGGGCCGGGGCGGACCGCCATGCCTCGGCCACGGCATCGGCCCGCTGCTGGAACGCATCCTCGTGCTGGTCGTTCGGCGTGGAGCCCGCCTGACCCGGCTGCCCGCAGGCGGCGGTCAGGAGCAGGAGACCGATCGCTGTCAGTGTGGTAGTGCGACGCATGTCCGTTAAGACGCGGCTTCCCCCGCCGCGGTTCCACCGTCGGAATCGACAGATATGAAAACGACGACGCCCCGGTCGATCGACCGGGGCATCGTGCCGGTGGAGGTGCCGGGAATCGAACCCGGGTCCTTCGGCGCCTTGTCAGGGCTTCTCCGAGCGCAGCTCGCTGTGCCTCTACTCGACCCCACCGATCACGCGAGCGAGTCGGTGTGACGGGCCCAGTCGCGTTGAATCTCGCCGCACGGATCCCGCGACCGGATCCGATTGGCCAGCCTTCTAGCTGATGCCGGCGAACTGGGTCGAAGGCAATCCCAGGCCGACAGACCCGCTACTCGCCTCAGGCGGCGAGAGCGAAGTCAGCGCGACTCTGCTTGGCGCTTATTTTTTCCCGACGACCGATTAACGAGTCGACGTCGGCTTCCTCGGCTCGCTTCCCCTGCCGTAGCGAACGAAGTCGAAACCAGTCACCCCCTCGTCAGTCCACGGCTGTCAGCCGTGATGCGGTGATCACCGCGACGTTAAGCGTAACGCCTGCGGCCGACAGAATCATCCCGGATACCGAGCGATCATGCCACCCGTTTGGCGCGCCGCCCGGCCGCCCGAGCCATCTCCCGTTCGGCGTCCCGCTTCGCGATGGCCTGCCGCTTGTCGTACAGCTTCTTACCCCGCGCCAGACCGAGTTCCACCTTCGCCCAGCCGTCGGAGAAGTAGACCGACAACGGCACCAACGTCAGCCCGCTCTCCCGCAACTTGCCGATCAGGCGATTGATCTCAATCCGATTCAGCAGCAGCTTGCGGGTACGCCGCGGCTCGTGGTTGGTCCAGGTGCCCATCGCGTACTCCGGGACGTGCATCCCGTAGAGGAAGATCTCCCCGTCCCGTTCCTGGGCGAAAGCGTCGACCAGTGACGCCCGGCCCGCCCGCAGCGACTTGACCTCGGTGCCGGTCAGCACCAAGCCGGCCTCGAAGGTGTCGAGGATCTCGTAGTCGTGATGCGCTCTGCGGTTGGACGCGACGACCTTGCGCCCCTTCTCGCGTGGCATTACCCACTCCTTCCCCGGCAGCTCCGGTCCGGGCGGACACGGCACTGGATCGCAGCGGGCAATGCTACCTGGAGATGCCGGCCGAGGCCTCCGAATAGTCGTCGCCCCGCCGGCAAAGCCGGCGGGGCGTCG
>DASVCA010000018.1:0-18499 GCA_036381835.1 Micromonosporaceae bacterium | reverse complement strand
ACGGGGCGGACGCGGCGGTGGACCCGCCGCCGGCCGCGGGAAGCGCCGGCCGGGTCGCCAGGGCAGCCGTCCGCTCCTCGCCGGGTACCACGAGCTCGGACGGCAGCAGCACCACCGCGGTGATGCCGCCGTAGGGCGACGGACGGAGCCGCACGTGTATGCCGTGCCGGGCGGCGAGTCGGGCCACGACGAACAGCCCGAGCCGGGCGCTGTTGGCGGGGTCGAACTCCGGTGGGCTCGCCAGCCGCAGGTTCGCCTCTTCCATCGCCTCCGCCGTCATGCCCAGGCCGCGGTCCTCGATCTCGATCACGTAGCCCTTGGGCACCAGTTGCCCGGTGACGCGCACCCGGGTCTGGGGCGGCGAGAACAGGGTGGCGTTCTCGATCAGTTCGGCGACCAGGTGGATGACGTCGGCGACGGCCCGCCCGACCGTCGCGGCGGACTGCACCACGCTGATGTCGACCCGGACGTAGTCCTCGACCTCGGAGAGCGCGCCCCGAAGGACGTCGATCATCGGAATCGGATCGCGCCAGGTCCGCCCCGGGTGGGCGCCGGCGAGAATCACCAGGTCTTCGGCGTTGCGGCGCATCCGGGTGGCCAGGTGGTCGAGGCGGAAGAGGTCCTCCAGTTCCTCCGGATCGGTGGTCCGCCGCTCCATGCGGTCCAAGATGGCGAGCTGGCGATGGAGCATGGCCTGGCTGCGCCGGGCGATGTTCAGGAACACCTCGTTGAAGCCGCGCCGCAGCGTCGCCTCGTCGATCGCGGACTGCACCGCGGTGCGATGCACCTCGCGGAACGCCATCGCGACCTGGCCGATCTCGTCGTAGCCGTAGGACAGGTCCGGTGTCTCCGCGGCCCCATCCACCTCCTCACCACGGCGTAGCCGCTCCACCACGGACGGCAGACGGTCCTTGGCCAGCTCGAGCGCGGCGGTGCGCAGCCCGGTCAACCGCAGCACCAGGGTGCGACCGACCCGGACCGCCACCACCAGTGAGGCGATCACGGCGATCAGGCCGAGCACCCCGGCGAAGGCCAGGCGCAGCAGGATCCTGACAGCGACCGGGACGCTCTCCTCGGCCAACTCGTCGCTGGCGCGAAGCTCGAAGTCCCGCATCTGCTGCTGGACCGCCTCGTGGGCGCTCCGCCACGCCTCCGGGTCCACGCCCGGCGACCGGCGGCCATCCCCGTCGGCGATCGCGTCCGCCAGCTGTTCTAGGCGGACGAACGCCTCGCTCTCGGCCATCCGTCCGTATGCGGTGCGGGCGGTGTCGGGCAGGTCGGCGAGCGCGGTGTCGGTCAGGAAGCGTTTGGTTCCGATGAGCTGGACGAACTGGGCGTGCTCTCCGGGTTCGAACCGGCCGGCGGTGAACACCCCGGCGAGCAGCGCATCGGCCTGGCTGAGCACCTCCCGGGACTGCCCGAGCGCGGTCAGGGCCTGCGCTCGTCGGGTGATGTCCTCATCGGGCAACGCGGTCAGTACGAAGAACGTCCGGAAGGCGGACGCGATGATGTTGCTGTACAGGCCGAGGGCGGCGGGCCGGTCCATCTGCCGACGACTGATGGAATCGCGGGCCGTCGGCAGGATGTCCAGCACCGTCAGCGTCTGCTCGATACGTGCGGTGAGGACGTCGTTCGCGTCGTCACGCACCCGCTCGGTGCGGACTCGTCGGCGGAAGTCGGCGATGGCCTCATCGGTGCGCTTGCGCTGTTCGCGCAGGTCGGTGTCGTCACCGCCGGCTAGGTAGATGAGCGACAAGCGGCGCTCGTATTTCAACTCGCGGACCAGCGCCTCACCCGGAACGCCCACATTGTCCAGCAGGTTCTTCGTCGCGAGCAGATTCAGTGCCGGGCCGAGGGTGAGGGTGGTCGCGAAGATCCACAGTGCCATGAGCGCAGCGAGAGGCACGATGACCAGCGCCATGATCTTCGAACGGATCGGCCAGCTGCGGGTATTCATCGAACCTCGCCGGTGAGGAGTGGCACGCGGTTGGCACCTGACCGGGCCGGCCCCACCCGTCGGCCGACACCGCTAGGGCAGGTGCCCCCGGCAGGATACGCAATCAAGGGCGAATCCACTACTGCTGCCGACATCTCACGCATAGCGCCCAGCCGTCGAAGAAAGGATGATACGGCAGAAACGGAATCAGGCTGGCGCCCTCGATTCCCGATCGATCCAGCGCGAAGATCGCCGCCGAGCGGGTATCCCACCAGGGAAGCGACTACGCGCGGAGGGAGAGCCCGATGCGCCGACACGATCAGCGGGAGCGCCAGGTCGTCTGGCCTCAGGTCGTCGAGCCGGCACCGCAACCGACCGCGTTCGGGGCGGCCACCCCGGCGGGTGCGGCCGCAGCCGCCGCACTGGCCCGACCCGGGCGGGCCGGGGAACCGGATGTACGGGATGAGCAGACCGTCGCGGAAGACAACGGCTCGCTGGAGGAACTCCGGTGGGCCGCTGAAGACGTTTCGAGGAGGGGCGCGATGACCCAGGAGAACCCGCCCACCGACCGACCGCTCGAAGAGACACCGCAGGTGCGAGCCGCCATCGAGGACGAGACCACGGTGCCCCAACTGGTCACCGACGGCGTCCACGATCCGTCCATGTTCCGCGAGCCCAGGGACGTACCGGCCGATTTCCCGCCCACCGAGGACGTGATCGGTGCCCCGTACGGCGGTGGCACCGGCGGGCCGGGTCCGGCGCGGACCGGCGCGGAACAGCCATGGGACGCGGAGGATGTCGTGATCGCACGCGGTGCCGATCCCACACCCGAACGGGTCGAACGCCTCCGGCGGGAACTCGAAGAGGAAGGCCCGGCCGCCGTGGAGCGGACCGTGCCGTGAACCTCCCGGTGGGCCGGGCCTCGGCACGATTCGGGGACCGGGGCCCGGCTCCCGAACACCGGCAGACCTGGGCGACGGCACCTATGGTGGTCGTCAGAGACCGAAGAATCCCGCTCGCGAGCTGGACTGATATCGGTTCACGTGAATGTTCTGCCCGAGCGGAGGCGTAGTGACCGACTATCCGAAGGCGATCATCCCCCCTTTCCACACGGAACCGGTTCCTCGGCGAATCCGCGCGGTCTTGGCCGACCAGGTGGTGCTGGACACGACCAGTGCTCGATACGTGTGGGAATGGCCGTACTATCCCCAGTACTACATCCCGATCGCCGACGTGACACCGAACGCCCTGGTGGACGAACGGCGCACCGAACGCCTCGACGGAGGCACCGTACATCGATACGGATTACGGGCCGGGGAGATTCTGCGTCCGAGCTGCGTCGCGGTCTACACCGATGACTCCCGGCCCGGCCTGGCGGGAATGGTCAGGTTCGACTGGAACGGTCCCGACGCATGGTTCGAGGAGGACGAAGAAGTCTTCGTCCATCCCCGCAACCCATACACGCGGGTTGACGCCGTGCGGTCGACCCGTCATATTCGAGTCGAACTCGACGGGGTGACCCTGGCCGAATCACGCTCACCGGTGATGGTGTTCGAGACCGGCCTGCCCACGCGGTACTACCTCAACCGGCTCGAGGTGAACCTCGCACACCTCGTACCCACCGACACGATCACCGCCTGTCCCTACAAGGGCAGAACCACAGGCTACTGGTCGGCGCGGATCGGCGATCGAATCTACCGGGACCTCGCCTGGTCGTATGGCTTCCCGACCGCACAACTGCAGGCGATCGCCGGGCTGATCGCCTTTTACAACGAGAAGGTCGACATGTTCGTCAACGGACGGCCGGTGGCCCGGCCGAGCACCCACTTCTCCAGCGACGACGATCGGCCGGCGAAGTGGCCAGCAGACGGCTAGGAGACGGACGTGTCACGTGACACGGGCACCACACCGATCGGCGACTACGGGCTATTGTCCGACTGTCACAGCGCCGCGCTGGTCAACTCCCGTGGCTCGATCGACTGGTGGTGCCTGCCCCGCTTCGATTCTCCATCGGTCTTCGGTCGGCTGCTGGACCCCGCAGCCGGCCACTGGCTACTCACCACGACCGAGGAGCCCGCCGTAGCCCGTGACTATCTACATGACTCGCTCGTGCTGCGGACCGTCTTGCACACCGCTACCGGAACGGTACGCATCACCGACGCCTTGGCCCTGCAACCGGGTACCCGAGGGCACGGCATCGGCTACCAGGTGCCGCACGCACTGCTTCGCATGGTGGACGGAGTCGACGGCGAGGTGCTGATGCGCACCGAAGTGGCACCACGGATGGAGTACGGGCTGACAGCGCCGCAGTGGCTTCGCGACGATGCCGACTGGCTGGCCCGCGCAGGACCGGTGAGGCTGCGGTTGACCAGCGACAGACCATTGCACGCAGCCGGGGGTGATCTGACCGGTCAGTTTCCGGTCCGGACCGGGGAACGGATCTCCTTCCGACTCGTCTACGACCCGCCGTACCGGGACAGCCCGCCCATCGGTCCCGCCGTGCCCGAGGCGATACGCGAGACGACGGACGCCTGGCGGTCCTGGTCCGCGCTCCATCGCGACTACAAAGGCCTGTACGAGCCGCAGGTGCGTCGCAGCGCGCTGGTGCTGCAGGGCCTGACCTACCAACGCACCGGCGCGGTGATCGCCGCGGCCACGACGTCGCTACCCGAACAGCCCGGTGCCGACCTCAACTGGGACTACCGCTTCGCCTGGCTGCGTGACATCAGCCTGACCCTGCAGGCGTTGTGGGTGGCAGCCTGCCCACACGAGGCCAAGCGATTCTTCACCTGGCTGGCCGGGGCGCGGGGCGGACTCATCGGCGAACCTCTGCAGATCGTGTACGGGGTCACCGGCGAACGGGACCTGACCGAACGAGCCCTCGGCCACCTGGGCGGCTACCGATCGAGTCGACCGGTACGTGTCGGAAACGACGCCTGGCGGCAACGACAACTCGACGTGCTCGGCGAGGTCCTTCTCGCCGCTGACCTGCTCCGCGACCAGGTAGGCGATTTCGACGAACCGGTCCGGGATCTTCTCGTGGCACTGGCGGATCAGGCGGCGGAGGTCTGGCGTAAGCCTGACTCCGGGATGTGGGAGGCGCGGGACCGGACACGCCACTACACATCGTCGAAGGTCATGTGTTGGGTGGCGGTGGATCGCGCGGTGGCGTTGGCCGACCGGCTGGGGGCGGGCGCCCGAGCGGACCGGTGGGCCCACACCCGCGATGCCATCCGCGCCGAGGTGTTGCGGCGCTCCTGGAGCCGACGCAGCCGGGCCTTCGCCGGCGCGTTCGACTCCGACCAGCTCGACGCCTCCGTACTACTCCTGCCCCTGGTCGGTTTCCTGCCCGCCGACGATCCCCGCATGATCGCGACCATCGACGCCGTCCGTGAACGGCTCGCGGAGGGGCCGTTGCTGCGTCGATGGGTCGGGGACACCGCCGGATTCACCCTCTGCAGTTTCTGGCTGGTGGAATGTCTCGCCCTCGCCGGCCGGATCGACGAGGCCCGCGATCTGTTCGACAGACTGCTGGCGTACGGCAATGACCTCGGACTGTACGCCGAGCAGATCGACCCGGCCGGGGGACAGCAGCTCGGCAACGCGGTGCAGGCCTTCTCCCACGTCGGATTGATCAACGCCGCCTGGCGGCTGACCCAGGCCGCGGCCGAGAACCCGTCATGCACGCCCGGATGACCCGGCGGGGCCGAGCGTTACCCGCCCGATGGTGCGGGTAGTCCGCGGTCATGCATCGCATCTGGCAAGGTCTGTTGGCGGGGGCGGCCGGCTCGACCGCGCTCAACATCGTCACCTACCTGGACATGGTCTACCGTGCTCGACCGCCCAGTCAGACCCCCGAGCAGAGTGCGGGCCGCCTGGCAGACCGGCTGCACCTGAACCTCGGCAGCGAACAGGCGGCGGCGAACCGCCGGTCCGGCCTTGGACCGCTACTGGGTTACGCGGCCGGGCTGGGTGCCGCAGCGCTCTACGCGGCTATCGCGCCCCGGCACCTCGGCCGCCCGCTGGCCACCGGATCCCTCGCCGTCTTGGCGATGCTGGCGAGCGATGCCCCGATGACCTTGCTGGGGGTGACCGACCCCCGGCGGTGGAGCGCCGCCGACTGGGCGACGGACATCGTCCCGCACATCGCGTACGGCGCGGTCACCGCGGCGACGCTTCGCGCGCTGGCTCCGGCGTGATCCGCCGATCGCAGGCCGGCTAGTAGCTCAGTCCGTGTCCGTACCGGTAGAGCGGGTCCGCCGTATCGAAGGGGACGTCGGGACGGCTGCTCCGGACGGCGGCGGTAGAGCGTGGCAGGTCGAACGGCAGCCGACCTCGTGGAGCGAAGCGGCCACTGAGCACATCCAGCACTGCGGCGTCGCAGACACCGAAGGTGGCCACGACGGCGTCGGCATGCGCGACGAGCCGCGGCATCACCGCAGGGCGGTCGAGATACACGTCCACCACAGTCGGCACTGTGTCGGCGATCGCCAGCACTCGGGCGAGTTCTTCCGGCGCGAACTCCAGCGATCCGGCGTGAAAGAACGCCTCGAACTCGCCGGGACGGTGTTCGTACGGGGCCTGCAAGCGAAGAAGCGCCACGTCGGCGTCCCCGGGACGGTCCACGACCACCCAGTGACGCGCGACGAGGTCCGGGGCGACACCGTCGGGATACACCCGCAGCCCGCCGCGTAGCGGTAGGTGAGCCGGTGAGGCCGGACCGGCGTTCTTGAGCAATGTCACGCAGGCCCGTTGCGCGGCCGTGCCCTCCGCTTGGAACCGCGCGCAGCCGACGGTCCGCTCGGCGTCGTCCGGATCGACGTGCCGGCGGTCGAACAGTCCGAGGACGAACTTGTCCCGCAGCACCCGCCGCACCGACGCGTCCAACCGCTCCATACTGATGTGACCACGCCTAACCAGGTCCACGACCACCTCGGGGCACGCCTCGCCGCCGAACTGGTCGACTCCGGCGTCGACGGCCTTCCGAAGCCGTTCGGCCACGGACAGCCGCTCCACCCCCCAGGCCCGAGCAGGTCTTCGCTGGCCCCGGTAGGCGGCTCCGCTGAGCACACCCCAGTCGGTGCAGACGACCCCGGTGAAGCCGAGGCGCCGCCGGAGCAGCCCGGTCACGACGTCCTGATTGAACCCGAACCCGACCTCCTCGTAGCCGACGTCGCGCGGAACCCCGTACCCCAGCATGAGCTGACAGCTACCGGCCTCGATGGCCGCGATGAACGGTGCGAGGTGGTCGGCGAACCGGCCGCCCGGGTAACACTGGTCCCGGCCGTACGGGAAGTGCGGGTCCTCCCCGCGACACGCGGGCCCGCCGCCGGGGAAGTGTTTGGTCATGGCCGCGACGCTGCGCGAGTCGAGCGTCGGACCCTGCAGCCCGCGCACGTAGGCACGCACCAGATCCGCGACCAGCCCCGGATGCTCCCCGAAGGTGCCGAAACTACGCGGCCATCGAGGGTCGGTAGCGAGGTCGGCCTGGGGATGCAGGGCCAACCGGATACCCACCGCCAGGTACTCCTGCCGGACCACGTCGGCGTATCTCTCGATCAGCGCAGGGTCGCGCGTCGCGGCCAGTCCCAACGGTTCGGGCCAGACAGAGAACGCCCCGGACAGTGCCGCGGTGATCGGGTTATCCGACGAGGAATGCCGGGGATCGCTGGACACGGTCACCGGAATGCCCAAGCGAGTCGACGCGGCGAGATCCTGCAGCCGGTTGTGCCACTGCGCGAGCTCGCCCGGTCGCGCGGAACCCACCAGGTTGAAGTGGCTCATCCCACGGCGCACCACCATGTCGCGAGCCGACAGCAATCCGGCATCGGGGTCCGCGTCCGCCAGGGTGCCATCCGAGCCGATACCGATCATGCTGTGGAACAGCAGTCCGGCCTTCTCTATCAGCGTCATTCGATCAGCGAGGTCCCGGATGCGATGAGCCACGGGCAGGCGAGCGTCCCGGTAGGGCGGCGAAGAGCCGTTCATCGGGTTCACGGTAACGCCGGCGACGGGTCGCATCGGATAGGTTTCCGGAACGGAGCGGTTACAGCGACCAGAATCGGGGTACCTGTCGACAGAATTTGCGGCGGGAGGCCCCAGATGCCGGGTCGAGAGAAAATACTGATCTTCACGATTCCGAACCAGGGACATTTAAATATTCTCAAGAGGCTGATCCGGACGTACCGGACCGAGCACCTGTTTCGGCTGGTCCTCGTCGATCGGCATCACTCGGCTCCGGACCTCGGAGACCTGGCTGATCTGACGGTCACGCTGAACGGTGCGCAGAGGTTTCTGAACACCCCGGCCTCTCGGGTCTTCCACCGGGTCTACGAGCTGTTGGACGAATGTATCGCAGCCGCTCGGGATTTCGACCCCGATCTGATCATCTACGATTTCTGCGCCGTAGAGGGCCACTTCACCGCTCGGTGTACCGGGGTACCGTGCTGGAGTTCCATACCGGGCTTCATGGGCCCCCTGACCGACCGCGACTACCTGGATGCCTGCCTGTCGTCGCCGACCAACCGCCGAGCGATCAACGCCATCGAGCACAGATACGGAATCGGCGTTCCACGATACGAAGTCGAGGTGATCTCGAACAGCCTGCACATCCCGGCGGAGCTGAATCTGCTGTGGTCGTACCCCGCGGTGACACCGGCGAACTTCCTGACCGGTCGGAAGGCGGCCCGGTACCGGTTCACCGGCTACCTGTCCGACGGTCACTCCCGCCCGGCACGACGCTTGGGAAAGCCACTGATCTACCTATCCTTCGGAACGGAGGTCATGGACAACCTGTGGCACGGAGATCCGATCACTCGGGAGGGTGTCCGCAAGTGCGTGTCGGCGCTGGCGGAACTGTGGCAGCCCGGCTATGCGGAGGTCGTCTTCCCTACCCTGGGCAGGACCGTGTTGCCGAGCTACCCACCGAACTGGTCGGTACCCGAGTACGTCGATCAGCAGTGGGCGCTGAGCAAGGCCGATGTGTTCGTCACCCACGGCGGTAGCAACAGTTTCCACGAGGCATTGCTGAGCAGGGTGCCGATGGTCGTGACGCCGTTCTTCGGTGACCAGCCGTCGGTCGCCGAGAGAGTCGAACAGCTGGGCGTGGGCGTGAACCTGAACGCCGGGGCACAGGTCGACCGAACGAGTCCCCGCCAGTTCCTCGACAGGAACTACATAGAGGCCATCGCCGGCGCCGTCGACCGGCTCCTGACCGACGACACCTACCGCGAGAGCCTGGACGGCCTACGGTTGGACGCGCTGCCCGCACTGACTGAACTCGAACCGCTGCCGAGCCTTGCTCGTTGAGGACGCAGAGCCCCAAACCCATCCACGTCGTCTCGGCGACGGCACCACGCACATGCGGCGGCTGCACCGGCGGCAGGGTCGGGTCACGCACCTTCCGGGCGAAGGTTTCGAAGCTCATCCACCACCCGACAGATTTTCACCGCGTACCCCGGACCATGACGATGGCGCTCCATGGTCCGCAACTTACTATGTGGGGTGGGACGAATGATCTGGTCGGGATTGAGCTACGGGAATGGCGCCGCCGACAGCATGACGGTCAGGTGCGTAAGTGCCTGATGAGGAAGATTCATCATAATCCGCTGACTGCGAATGTTGAGGAGCACATGGGCACCTGGGGTGACGACCCGTTTGACAACGACAGCGCCGCCGACTGGTGCGACGACCTCAACGATGCCGATCCAGCTGCGCGAACGGCGATGGTTCGTGATGCCCTGACATCGGCAGTCCGCAACACGGAATACCTCGACTATGACGATGCCGCCGCGGCTATCGCCGCAGTTGCGATCGTGGCGTCTCAGCTGCCCGGCGGAGAGCCGATAACCTCACCGTACGCACCGGCCTTCCTGCTTTCGGGCGGATCCCTTGACTTGGACGACGATCTGCCACAGCTGGCCGTCGAGGCGCTTGACCGGGTCCTCAGCGACAACTCGGAATGGCGGAGCCTATGGGACGAGGCCGGAGTCAGTGAGTTCCCGCAGATCAACAAGCTCCGTGCAGTGCTGTCCGACCCGTCTGAACTGCCCGGTCAAATCGAGCTGCTCTAGCTGGCCTGCGACGCACCGCATGTTGTAGACGCTGGAGGGCATCTTCAGTTTGCAAGAGCGTGATCTTCGGGCCGTAGTGACCGGTTTGCCTGCCGTTGGTCGGGCGGCTCGTGCCTACTCGTCACCACTGAAGGACCGGGCCTGCCCGCCGCCACGCGCTCCTCTACAGCAACGGTGGGCAGGTAGTTCAGGCCGTCGGCGTTCAGCGAGGAAACCCAGCCGGTTAGGCCAGCCATCGCCGTCGGCGGGCTTGGCTGTACGGATGGCGTACACCCACGCACTTCATCCCTCCCACTGGTCGGCAACGGGGCGTCGGTGCCGACCTTGCTCTGGCAAAGTGAGCCAAATGACCACCCAGACTCACTGGCAGGCGTGGCATGAGTCCTACGCCGACGAAGATTCCCCGCTGTCGCGTCGACTGCGGCTGGTGCAGCAGCACATCGCCTCGTGGCTCGACCAGCGTTCCGAGGAGCGGTTGAACGTGGTGAGCGCATGCGCGGGGCAGGGCCATGACCTCATCGGTGTCCTCGCCTCACGGCCTGACGTTCATCGGGTCCACGGGACCCTGCTTGAGTACGACGCGGGCAATGTAGCCGCCGCCCGAGCCGCCGCCGGCCAGGCTGGGCTCTCAAACCTCGTGGTCAGGAAGGCAGACGCTGGGCGGCTCTCGTCGTACGTCGGGGCGGTTCCGGCTGATCTGGTGCTCATGGTGGGGGTCTTCGGCAACATCTCCGACGCCGATGTACAGCGAACGGTTGCCGCACTGCCCCAGCTCTGTGCAGAGGGCGCCACCGTGATCTGGACCAGGACGCGGCGAGCGCCCGACCTTACGCCAGCCATACGGGCGTGGCTTCACGATGCCGGCTTCGTCGAAGAGGCATTCCACGCTCCGGACGATGTGCGCTTCTCTGTAGGCGTTCATCGGCTTGACGGCGCACCGCGTCTACTGGACCCCACGGAAACCGTCTTCAGGTTTCTCCACTGATGGAGTGATAACGCCGCCGAACGCAGCGGATCTCCTCGTCGGGCAGTCGTAGACCGTCCAGCCGACCCGGCCCGGGACACAGCCAGATCAGCCTGACGATGAACACCTACGCCCATGTCCTGATTGACGTCGAACGCACGGCGGTGGACTCGGCAGCGGAGCGGCTGTTCGGGCCGGACCGCACCGGGTAAAGGCCCCTTGGCTGTACCGGTGGCTGTACTGCTATCAACGATGAAAACCCAGGTCGCAGGCATGATCGCCTGCGACCTGGGTTTTCGTGACGTGCGCCGCCAGGGACTCGAACCCCGAACCCGCGGATTAAGAGTCCGCTGCTCTGCCAGTTGAGCTAGCGGCGCCCGTTGAACGGGGAAAACAGTAACACGCCCGGGCCGCTCGCTTCCAATCGGGCACCCGCTACCGGCGCGCCGAAGCGGGCATCCGGGCGGATCCGGCGACGTTCCTCCGTCGACCTGATACCAGTGGTCCGGCTATTGGATGATTTGCCCAGGTACAAGCTGATCGGGGTTGAAATGGGTAAGATCACGAGGGCCTGGGCAGCGGCGTTCGCCCTGCTCATCGCGCTGCCGCTGATGCTCACAGCCTGTACCGGCGGGGAGGACAGGAGATTCGCCGGTGCCACGCCGACCAGCACCGTCGGCAGCCAACCGCCGCCCAAGCCGTTGACGCTGGCTGTCACGCCGGCCAGCGGCGCGACGAAACAGCCGGTGAGCACCGAGATCGGCACCGAGGTCACCGGCGGCCAGGTCAGCGAGGTGAAACTGACCACAGCCGGCGGGGCCGAGGTGACCGGCGCCATGCGCCCGGACGGCACCTCCTGGGTGCCGGACCGCCCCTTGGAGTACGGGCAGACCTACACCGCGAGCGTCACCGCGACCGGCCCGTCAGGTCAGACAGAGACGAAGACGACCACGTTCACCACCATGAGCCGACCCGGCAGCAGGATCGAGTCCGGACTGTACCTGGCCGACGGGCGCACGTACGGGGTGGCGATGCCGGTCGCGGTCGAGTTCCGCCCGGGCATCGCACAGCAGGACCGGGCCGCGGTGCAGAAACGGATGTTCGTCGCCACGGACCCGCCTCAGCCGGGCACCTGGCACTGGGTGGCCAACGGCACCCAGGCGTACTACCGCGCTCCCGAATACTGGCAGCCGGGGACCACGGTAAGCGTTCGGATCGCACTCGAGGGCCTACCGCTGAGCAACGGCCGCTACGGCGACACCGATCGCCGAGCGACCGCGACGATCGGCGGCAAGCTGGAAGTGAAGGTCGACAACGCGACCAAGAAGCTGTCGGTCTACGACAACGGCACACTGGTCAAGACCATGCCGGTCAGCCTCGGCAAGCCTCGTACCCCGTCATCCAGCGGCACCATGGTGATCATGGATAAGCAGGAGCACACGATCTTCGACACGTACGCCGAGCTGGGGCCGGTCGAGGGCTACCGCACCCCGATCGACTACGCGCAGCGGCTGACCTGGGGCGGTGAGTTCGTCCACTCCGCCCCGTGGTCGGTCGCCGATCAGGGCCGCCGCAACGTCTCCCATGGCTGCATAAACGTCTCGCCGGCCAACGCGAAGTGGCTCTTTGACCGAACCAAGGTGGGTGACCCGGTCACCGTCACCGGCACCGAGGTGCCGCTGGAGAACGGCAATGGCTGGACCGCGTGGAACATGTCCTGGGCCGAGTTCATCAAGGGCAGCGCTCTGCCGGTGCCGGCGGATCTGGCGGCGGCCAACGCGGGCGCGCCGGGCGGCACGCCTGCGGCGACCCCGACCGGTTGAGCGTGCCCCGCTCGGACGGTACGGACCGTGCCGTCCAAGGTCCGCACGTCGTGCTGGTGTTCTGATTCACGACGGAACCGTGACCTGCTCGCTGGCGTCGGTAGGAGACGATGGTCGTTCGGACCATGAAAAGAGGAAAGACCATGCGAGCGAGACACCGGCTGACCCGGCGCACGAACAGGCGGTTGACCGGCTTCACCGCCGTCGTGCTAGCCGGAACGCTGACCTTGCTGGCGGGCTGTGGCGGCGGCGGCTCGCCGGCGTGGCAGGGCGATGGCCCGACCGAGGCCCGCCCCAAGGCGTCCGCCACGATCACTTCGCCGGCGGACGGTGCGACGGACGTGCCCGCATCCACCGAGATCACCTTCACAGTCGCCGACGCGGTCACCACCGAGGTCGAGTTGACCGACGCCGCAGGCAAGACCGTCGAGGGCGACCTCACGCCGGAGGGCGCTTGGCTGCCGAACCGCCAGCTGGACTACGGCACCACGTACACCGCCACCGTGACGGCGACCGGCGACGATGGGAAGCCCGCGATGGCGACCGCGACCTTCACCACGATGGCCCAGCCGAGCCGGCAGGTCCGGGTGAGCAGTTTCCTCGGCGACGACGCGGTGGTCGGCGTCGGAATGCCGCTGATCATCCGGTTCAGTCGCTCGATTCCCAAGGACTACCGCGACGACGTGCAGCGCCGGATGACCGTCCGGTCCGACCCGCCGCAGGAGGGGGTCTGGCACTGGGTCAGCGGCACCGAGGTGCGCTACCGGCCGAAGACGTTCTGGCAGGCGAACACCACGATCAGTTACAAGGTGCAGACCGGCGGACTGCCGATGGGCGACGGCTGGTACGGCCGCAATGATCTGACCGTGGACCTGAAGGTCGGCCGCGCACTGGTGCTGGAGGTCGACAACCGGACCAAGCTGATGACCGTCACCCAGGACGGGGAGATCCTGCGGACCATCCCGATCAGCCTGGGCAAGCCGCGCACGCCGTCGTCCAGCGGAACGATGGTGATCATGGAGAAGTTCGAGAAGACCGTCTTCGACACCAGCGACGCCGCCGACCCGCGGGACCGGTACGTGATCGACATTCAGTACGCGCAGCGCCTCACCTACGGTGGCGAGTTCATCCACGCCGCGCCCTGGTCGGTCGCCGACCAGGGGATCCGCAACGTCTCCCACGGCTGCGTGAACATGTCCACCGCCAACGCCCAGTGGCTGTTCGAGCGGACCAGGCTCGGCGACCCGATCACCGTCAAGGGGACCGAGCGGACGCTGCGGCACGGCAACGGCTGGACGGATTGGAACCTCAGCTGGGAGGAGTACGTGAAGGGCAGCGCCCTGCCGTACGAGCCGTCCGACAACTGACCAGGCGGTGCCATATGCACGTCGGGCCCCCTCCGAAGAGGGGGCCCGACGTGTTCAACAATCAGGGTGACTGATGGGACTCGAACCCACGACACCCGGGACCACAACCCGGTGCTCTACCAACTGAGCTACAGCCACCATGCTCCGCTTCGGGTCATCGACCACCCGCTGCGCAGTGCCGACCAATGATAGCCATATCCCGCCCCTCGGCGTCGAGCGGGTTGCCCGGTCACAGCTCCGCGGCGATCGCCCGGGCCGTCTCGATGTCCGGCCCGGGCAGCGGCACGAACACCGTCCGCCGGTAGTACGCCAGCTCCCGGATGCTCTCCCGGATGTCCATCAACGCCCGGTGGGCCAACCCCTTCGGCGGCTGACTGAAGTAGACCCGGGGGTACCACCGGCGGCACAACTCCTTGATCGACGACACGTCGATCATGCGGTAGTGCAGGTAGTTCTCGAGTCGCGGCATGTCCCGGGCGAGGAACGACCGGTCGGTGGCGATCGAGTTGCCGCACAACGGGGCCGTGCGCGGCTCCTTGACGTACGTCGCGACGTACTCCAGCACCATGTCCTCCGCCTCCCGGAGGGTGACGGTGGAGCGTCGGACCTCCTCGGTCAGCCCGGATCGCGCATGCATGTCCCGGACCACCTCGGTCATGCCGGCCAACGCCGCCTCTTCGGCGTGGATGACCACGTCCACGCCTTCCCCGAGCACGTTGAGGTCAGGGTCGGTCACCAGGGCGGCCACCTCGATGAGCGCGTCCTTGCCGAGGTCGAGGCCCGTCATCTCACAGTCGATCCAGACGAGGAGATCAGCCACGGGCACAGCCTACGCGGCGACCACGGCGACCGTTCGCAGGCGGTTGCCGGACAGGGGCCGCACCCGCGGCTAAGGTGACCTCGTGCCCGCAGATCGCGCCGCACCCCCGTCCGGGACAGGCGTCAGACCCCGGACGATCAGCGCCCACCGGGGCCGGACCGCGGCTCGCGTCGTCGTCGTGGCTCTGGCCTGCCTCGCCGCCGCCGGCCTCTACCGGCTCGGCACACCGCACGACTTCTTCGACCTCAAGATCTACATGCGCGCGATGCGCTGGTGGGCGGCGGGCAATCCGCTCTACGACTACGTGCAACCGGATCACGTGCAGGGGGAGCTCTATTTCACCTATCCCCCGTTCGCGGCTCTGCTGCTGCGCCCGTTCGCCGCTCTCCCGCTCGGCGTCACCGCGGCGATCTTCACCGCGCTGACCCTGTTCGCCGTCGTAGTGACCACCCTGTGGCTGCTCGATCAGACCGATTTCGTCGCCGGTCGGGGTCGGTCACCCGCCTGGTTCGTCGCCGGGCTCGCCGTTGCGCTCACCCTGGCGGTGGAGAGCATCCGGGAGACGATCAACTTCGGGCAGATCAACATGCTGCTCGTGGTGCTCGTCCTCGCCGATCTGCTGTTCGCGGTGCCCAGGGGGTCGCGATGGGCCGGCGTCGGCGTCGGCCTGGCCACGGCGCTCAAACTGTTCCCCGGCATCTTCCTGGTCTACCTGCTGGCCGCCCGACGGTGGCGGGCGGCGGCGGTGGGCGGCGCGACGACGGCGGCGGCCACCCTGCTGTCCGCCGCGCTGGCCCCGGCCGACTCGTGGCGGTTCTGGACGCGGGAGCTGTGGGCGACCGGTCGGGTGGGGCGCACCGATTACACCGGCAACCAGTCGCTGTACGGCCTGCTGAGCCGGCTGTGGGTGCCGGAGGAGCCGAACCGGCTGCTGTGGCTGACGCTGGTCGTGGCCGTTGCCGGATACGGACTGTGGCGGGCCGCCCGGGCCGTCCGGGCCGGAGACGCCCTCACCGGCCTCACCCTGGCCGGCCTGGTCGGCGCGTTGATCAGCCCGATCACCTGGCCGCATCACATCTACTGGTTCATCCCGGCGGTGGTGGTGCTCCTCGACACCGCCCAGCGCACGCCGAGACTGCCCCGCCGGCGTCTGGCCGCCCGCATCGCGCTTGCCGGGCTCACCTACCTGGGTGCCGTCTACGGCGTGGTCTCGTACCACGACTGGGGCTTCGCCCCGGAGCCGACCGACTCCCCGATGGAGTTCGTCCTGCGCAACCTCTACGTGCTGCTGGCACTGCTGCTGCTCGCCACGCTCCCGGTCCGTGACCGGCGGACGAGCCCCACTTCGTTGAAGTCGGCCGGTCGGCCCGCGTACGTTGGATTGCCGGGAACCGATCCGAGGTGCGGGACGACTAGATGAGCGTGACTCTTACGACGACCGAGAGCGGCCCCGGCATCCGGTGGCGGACGCTGCGGCCCTGGCTCGGCACCGTGGTCCGACTGGGCCTCGCCGCGGTCTGGCTGTACGCGGGGGCGTCGAAGGTCGGCGACCTCGCCGCGTCGGGACGCGCGGTGCACGCCTACCAGCTGATGCCGTACGAGGTGGCGAAGGTGGTGGGTGCCGCGCTGCCGTTCGTCGAATTGGGCCTCGGGGTGCTGCTGCTGCTCGGGGTCGCGACCCGGTTGAGCGCGGTCGTCTCGACGCTGCTGCTCGTCGCCTTCATCGTCGGCATCGTCTCGGCCTGGGCCCGTGACCTCGCCATCGACTGCGGCTGTTTCGGTACCGGGGGTGAGTTGCCCCCGGGCGAGAGTCCGTCCTACTGGCTGGATCTGCTCCGGGATCTTGGTTTCCTCCTGCTCGCCGGATTCCTGGTGATCTGGCCGGTGACCCGTATCTCGATCGACGAATGGTTGGCGTCAGCGCCGGAGGCGGAGGAAGGCGATGAGTAAGCGCGCCGGACAGAAGCAGGCTGCCCGGGTGGTTCGGGAGCAGTTGGCTCGGGAGCGGCGGCGCCGACGCACCATCTGGACGTCGGTCATCGCAGCGGCCGTACTGGTCATCGGCGGGGTGATCGGCTGGGGCATCTACGCCACCCAACGGTCCGGCGAGTTCGTTCCCCCGCCGGGGGCCACCGAGGACGGCACCGGGATCGTGACCGGAAGCGGTCCGGTCACCGTCGACATCTACGAGGACTTCCTCTGCCCGGCCTGCCGGGCGTTCGAGGAACAGTCCGGTGCGACGCTGGACCAGCTCGCCGCCGAAGGCAAGGCGCAGGTCGTCTACCACCCGATCGCGATCCTCGACCGGTTCTCCACCACCAGGTACTCGACGCGGTCGTCGGCCGCGTCCGGCTGCGCCGCCGAAGGCGGCAAGTTCCGCGAGTACGCGCGGCTGCTGTTCGAGAACCAGCCGCCGGAGGGTGGTGCCGGGCTCAGCGACGACCGGCTGATCGAACTCGCGGCCGGCATCGGTCTCGGTGACGACTTCGCCTCCTGCGTACGCGACGGCAGGTACAAGGGTTGGACGGAACACGTCACCGACGCGGCGGCCGAGCGGGGCGTGCGCGGCACCCCCACGATCCTGGTGAACGGCCAGGAACTGCGCGACCGCAGCCCCGAGGGGATCCGGTCCGCGGTCGAGGGCGCGGGCGGCTGATCGACCTCGCCGCGCCGCCGGTCAGCCGTGTTCGGCCGGCCGGGCGGCGGCGGACGGGTCGAAGCCGTAGGGCAACTCGAGCCGGTGGCGGCCCAGCAGGTCGGCGTCGGTGAGCAGGTCGAGGGTGGGACCGTCGGCGACGACCCGCCCGGCGTCGAGAATCACCGACCGGTCGCAGAGTTCGAGCGCGTAGGGCAGGTCGTGGGTGACCATCAGTAGGGTCACCGGCAAGGCGCGCAGGATTTCGGCGAGTTCGCGCCGTGACGCCGGGTCGAGGTTCGACGACGGTTCGTCGAGCACCAGGATCTCCGGCCGCATCGCGAGCACGGTGGCGACCGCGACCCGTCGGCGCTGCCCGAACGAGAGGTGGTGCGGGGCCCGGTCACGGTGCTCGGACATGCCGACGGCGGCCAGTGCCTCTTCGACCCGGGCGGTGAGCTCCGCCCCGTGCAGCCCCAGGTTGGCGGGTCCGAAAGCGACGTCTTCGGCGACGGTCGGCAGGAAGAGTTGGTCGTCCGGGTCCTGGAAGACGATGCCCACCCGGCGGCGGATCTCGGCGAGCGTGCGTCGGTCCTGGTCGATGGTCAGTCCTGCCACGCTGACCGTACCCTCGGTGGGCGAGAGGATCCCGTTCAGGTGCAGCACGAGGGTGGTCTTGCCGGCGCCGTTCGGTCCGAGCAGCGCCACTCGCTCGCCGCGGGCCACGGTCAGGTCGACGCCGCGCAGGGCGACGTGCCCGTCTGGGTAGGCGTAGCTGAGCCCGCGCACGACGAGGCTGGGCGCGGCGTCGGTCGGATCCACGTGTTCGATCATGACATCAGTAGGGCGGTGACGGCGATGCTGGCGGCGGCGCCCGGCCCC
>DASVCA010000017.1:0-27858 GCA_036381835.1 Micromonosporaceae bacterium | reverse complement strand
ACCCGGGTCGCCCCCAGCGCGGCCAGCAGCCGCCCGGGCTCCGCGTCCACCGGGGTGCGGACGGTCGAGTCGGGTGCCGCCCCGCCGGTCGGGCGGCAGCCGGTCGCGGCGGTGACGGTGACGGTGTCGGGGCCTGTGGCGTGCCCTTTGACCCCGACGAACTCGCCGGCCTCCGCCCGCAGCATGTGTTGGCCGCCGTCGGTACGACGCACCGCGGCCTGATATCGCGACGGCAGCCGGTCCGCGATCCGGTCGAGCAGGGCGTCCGGGTCGGCGGTCCGGAAGAGGACCGACTGCTCCAGCGCGGCGCCGTCCCAGAACAGGGTGAGCCGGCAACCCTCCTGGACCCGGGCGGCGGTCACCTCGACCACCGTCTCGGGCCCGGCGGCGGTGATCAGATCGCCGAGCGCCCGGCGGACCACCGGCACAGCCGCTTCGAGACTGCGCTGTTCCCGTACGGTGGGTTCATCGCGCCCGACGGACAGGTAGGCGAGCGTGCCGAGCAGCACTGCCCAGGCGAGGGTGGCGCTGATCCACCAGATTCGGCGCCGGGCCGGGCCGCCTCGTTGACCCGCCGCGCTCCCGGCTGCTGCGTCGGACGGCACCGGCGCGGCCGGGACTGGGGTATCCGAGGTCACAGGCCAATACTAAACACCCGCGATGCAGTTGATCATGAGGTTGGCGGCCCGGATCGTCGGCCGCCAACCCGATGATCGACGAGCGTCAGGCGAGATCGTCGGCCAGGCTGATCTGGACCTCGTTGATCCCGCGCTCCGCGACGACCGTCGCACCCCCGTTCCCGGCCCGGGACAGGACACGCAGCGACCAGGTGCCGGGCGCGGCGAAGAACCGGAACCGGCCCGCCGGCGAGGTCACCACCTCGGCGGTGAACTCGCCGGATGCGTCGAGCAGCCGAACGTACGCGTTGGGCACCGCCTCACCCGAGCCGTTGCGGACCACCCCGGTGATGACCGTTTCCTTCTCCGCATCGACACTCGCCGGCAGCGGTGCCGCCTGGTCGGGTGCCCCGCACCCGGCCGCGATCGCAGCCCCCATCGTCAGACCTCCCCCGGCTCGTCACCGAGCGCCACCGGCACACCGACCAGCGACCCGTACTCGGTCCACGAGCCGTCGTAGTTCTTCACGTTGCGGTAGCCGAGCAGTTCCTTGAGCACGAACCAGGTGTGCGAGGAACGCTCACCGATGCGGCAGTAGGCGATGGTCTCCTTGCTCTCGTCCAGCCCCGCCGCCCGGTAGAGCTCCCGCAGCTCGTCGTCGGACTTGAAGGTGCCGTCTTCGTTCGCGGCCTTCGACCAGGGCACGTTGATCGCCGTGGGCACGTGACCGGCCCGCTGGGCCTGCTCCTGCGGCAGGTGGGCGGGGGCGAGCAGGCGCCCGGCGTACTCGTCGGGAGAGCGCACGTCGACCAGGTTCTTCACCCCGATCGCGGCGACGACCTCGTCGCGGAAGGCCCGGATGGACGTGTCCGGCGCCTGGGCGACGTACTCGGTGGCCGGGCGGGCCACCGGATCGGTCACCAGTGGACGGCCGTCGAGTTCCCACTTCTTACGTCCACCGTCGAGCAACCGCACGTCCCGGTGTCCGTAGAGCTTGAAGTACCAGTACGCGTACGCGGCGAACCAGTTGTTGTTCCCGCCGTAGAGGACGACGGTGTCGTCGTTGGCGATGCCCTTCGCCGACAGCAGCGCTTCGAACTGTGCCTTGTTGACGAAGTCCCGGCGCACCGGGTCCTGCAACTCGGTCTTCCAGTCCAGCTTGACCGCACCCGGAAGGTGTCCCGTGTCGTACGCGGTGGTGTCCTCGTCCACCTCCGCGAAGACCACGCCCGGCGTATGGAGGTTCTTCTCGGCCCAGTCGGCCGAGACAAGCACTGTCTCACGACTCATGAGAACTCCTTTCGATGCGAATTTTTCGATAGCTTCGCCCCGATCGGAGCGAAGCGGAGACGACGAGTCGGATGAGCGACGGCACCACTAGCGACGAAACGACCGTCGATGGAAAGAGGTCGCAGGGAAGATCAACCCGCGAACGGACGAACGGCGTCGGATGACGAGATGGTGAGTGCCGTCAGAAGCTGGGGCGACACAGGCAGGTGGCCACGCGGCACAGGTCGACCGCGCGCCGCTTGGTGAGGAGGATCCCCATGGCGGGAGACTTTACCAGTCGCTCGGGCCGGGCGCACCGCCCTGACGATCGCCCGAGCTCACCCGACACCGAGCGGCACATCGCGACCGGTCGCGGTCACCGCCAGCCCTGCGGGCAGCACCCGCACCTGCTCCACGGTGAGTTCGAACGGCAGGCCGCCCATCGGGATATCGACGGATATCTCCTCGGCGAACACTGCAAGAAGCGCTTGAGCCGCCGCCGTCGGGGGCAGCCCGTCCGCGGTCAGCTCGTCGAAGCGCAGCCGCACCTCACCCGCTTCGACCAGCACGTCGGCCGTACCGCGCACAGTGAGCCGCTGACCGAGGACGTCGAGCGGCGCGGTGACCGCCAGCTTGCCATCGCGCTCGGCGAGCCGTACGTCCGGTCGTCCGATCAACTGCTCGACGCTGCCGTACGGGATGACACCGGTGCCGGTGACGGACGCGGCGACCACCTGCCCCGCACCCGTACGCAGGCTCGCCACGGACGCGGCCACGTTACGCGCCTCGATGTTCAGATCGGTGATCCGGCCGGGGCCGCCGGCGGTCGTCGTCGTCAGCTCCCGGATCCGGATATGGATCTCCTCGTACCGTCCGGCGAGGACCTGGGTGAGGAACGGGAAACCCGCCACCCGCACCTGCGGCAGCGACACCTCGGCCCGCCGGTCGGCCGCCTCCTGGCGTACCCGGTCGGCGACGGTCCGCTCCGCCACCGCGACCGCCGCCCGATCGGCGACCACCAGCAGCGCGGCCGACACCACGAGGAACCCGACCACCGCGATGAGCCGCCGCCGCGACCGGCTGCGGCGCGGTCGCGCCGGCGGGTCGGCCGGGTATGTCGGTTGACCAGTCGCCACGTGCTCCTCCGGTCGGCCCGCTCCTATCGCCAGTCTGACGTATCGGCGAAGCTAGAGCAGAAGCGCGCTCATCGCGTACGCAAGCGGCGCGGCGAGCGCGAAGCCGCCGAGCGGCCCCTGCACGTACCGGGCGGGCGCCGGGGTCGGCGGTTCACCGGCCATCTGCCGGCCGGCCTCACCGAAGTCGGCGGCGAGATCGGCGAGAACCCCGGTGGCGGCGGCCGCGAGCCCGATCACGGCGCCGCTGGCCGGGGTCAGCCCGGCCAGGTATCCGCCGGCGACCGCCCCGACCAGGGTCCCCGACATGGCGCCGAGCACGACGCCGAACGCGCCGCGCGGCACCTGGGGCGCCAGGCTGGGGCGGGGCAGCACGGTGTCGAGGAGGTGGGCGGTGAGCAGCGCCACGGTGGTCGCGCCCAGCGCCACGTAGATCGCCGGGGTGCCCCCGTTAGGCAGCCGGCTGAGCACGATGAGGGTGGCGAACGCCACCGTGCCGACCACGATGACCATGGTCGCGCCCAGCGAGTCGGTGACCCGCTGCCGGTCTCCCCGACGGACGAGCTGCCCCAGCACGCTGGCGATGAAGCCCCCGGCGGCCACGTAGCCGAGCGGGGCGAGTGCGGCTACCTGCGCCAGCACGGCGGCCGTGTTCGCGGCGGCGCTGGCGGCAAGCCCCACCGCGACGACCACCCAGAGCGCCGGCGGGCGTAGGGCCAGCGCCCAGACGACGGTGTACAGCATCTGTGCCCCGAGCACCGCCACCGCGAAGAGGAGGCGATTGCCGGGCCCGGAGCTCTGCGCCCCGAAGATCAACCCGATCCCGATCAGTGCGACGAACCCGGCTACGGCCAGCGAGGTGCGCGGACGTACGGAGGGCCGGCTATCCCCGTCGGTGCCGGGTGCGGCCTTCGGCCCGGCACCGCCCCGTCGGGCGCGCCCCGCCGAGGCGCGACGCCCACTCGGGTCGCCGGAGGGCTTGCCGTCGGACCAGGGATCGCGGCCGGTTTCTGGGGATCTGGAGCGATACACGTCACCGATCGTGCCAGACGTTCCGTAGCTTGGTTAAGCTCGGTCGTCGAGCCACGGTGTGAGCTGGGACCTCGCGTGGCCGCGCACGTCGACCTCGCCCGCCAGTGCCGCCGGGATCGCCGCCATCGCGCCCGCTCTCCCTGGACGGAGGTACGGTGTGGAGATCCTGCTGCTGGTGTCCGAACCCAGGACCGAACCGCCGGCGGTGCTACCGGCTCTCGATCTTCTCCCGCACCGTGTGCGGGTCGCGCCGCGCGACGTGACCGCGCTGTTGTCCGGCCCCACCGCCGACGCCGTCGTCGTCGACGCCCGCACCGATCTCGCCGGGGCCCGAGCAACCTGCCGGGCGTTGCGCGCCACCGGGCTGCGGGTCCCGCTGATGGCGGTGGTGACCGAAGCCGGTCTGATCGCGGTCAACGCCGGCTGGGGGGTGGACGATGTGGTGCTCTCCGGTGCCGGCCCGGCCGAGGTCGACGCCCGGCTGCGGCTGGCTGTCGGCCGGCTCGCCACGCCCGCCCCGTCCGCCGGCCGATTGATCCGAGCGGGTGAGCTCACCATCGATCCGGACACCTATGCGGCCAAGCTGAAGGGTCGCCCGCTCGACCTGACGTACAAGGAGTTCGAGCTGCTGAAGTTCCTCGCCCAGCATCCGGGGCGGGTGTTCACCCGGGACCAACTGCTCCGCGAGGTATGGGGGTACGACTATTTCGGCGGTACCCGCACGGTCGATGTGCACGTGCGGCGGCTGCGGGCCAAATTGGGTGCCGAGTACGAGTCGCTGATCGGCACGGTTCGCCAGGTGGGTTACAAGTTCGTCCGCCCGCTCAGTCGCCCGCTCCCCGAAGACGCCGCGGTTGACGAGGTGACCGAGATAAGCACCGCGTGACACGATGAGTAACTAATTTCCGAAATTCCCGTTCAATCGTACGAAGTTCGCACTTGGTACGAGAGGGACGGGTGTGCGTACCACGACCAACCCCCCGAATCTTCGGCAACAGCTCAGCACGCTCGTGGCCATCCTGGCGGTCGCCGGTGCCACCTACGCCGGCACCAGGGGCCAGCCGGCCGAGCACAGCTCGCCGGCGGCGATCGAAACTCGTGCCACCGCCGGCCAACCCACCGCGTCGGCGAACGCACCGGTCGAAGAGCAGGCCCCGTCCCCCGAGCCCGAACCATCCGCAACCCCGACACCCCAGCCGACCGGCGGACCGTTCGGCAGTCAGCACCTGACCGGCGGGCGGCACGTGACCCTCACCTTCGACGACGGGCCCGACCCGGAACACACCCCGCGGATCCTCGCCCTGCTGCGCGAGCATCGGGTGAAAGCCGTCTTCTGCGTGGTCGGGGTGCAGGCACAGGCGCACCCGGACCTGATCCGGGCCATCGCAGCGGACGGACACACGCTGTGCAACCACTCGTGGGACCACGACTTCCGTCTCGGCAGCCGATCCCCCGCCGCGATTCGAGCCGACCTCGGCCGAACCAACCAGGCGATCCGCGACGCGGTCCCCGGCGTACCGATCGCCTACTACCGCCAGCCGGGCGGGTACTGGACGAAGACCGTCGTCACCGTGGCCCGCGAGCTGGGCATGACCGCCCTGCACTGGACGGTCGACCCGCAGGACTGGGCCCGCCCGGGAGCAGAAGCCATCGCCCGACGGGTGATCGACCAGACCGTGCCCGGCGCGATCGTGTTGCTGCACGACGGCGGCGGGGACCGACGCGGCACGGTATCGGCACTGCGCGCCATGCTGCCCGTCCTGAGCCGACGCTTCGAGCTCGCCGCCCTACCGCCGGACGCCGGCACGCCCCACTGACCCGCCGCCGGTCCCGCCGAGCACCGACGCCCGGCGTTACCGTGTCGGGGTGGACAAGCCCGGCCGTCGATCATCCGTGACGCGTAGCGAACAACTGTCCGAGACGGAGGTTCGCGCGATCCTCGCCCTCGCCGCCGCCGCAGACGACACCGACGGAACCTACCCGATCTCGGAGCACGTCGTACTGCACGTCCAGCGGGGCGGCACCGACGCGACGCATCTGCTGATACCCGCGCCGGACGGACTCGCCGGATACGCGTACGTCGATCCCCGCGACCCGGACGGCGCCTCGGGCGAGCTCGTGGTCCATCCCATGCGCCGCCGTCACGGCCTCGGCCGTGCCCTGGTCACCGCCGCGTTGCAGGTGGCCGCGGAGCACGATCCGCGCGGCCGCCTGCGGGTATGGGCGCACGGCGACCATCCCTCCGCGAGCGCGCTGGCGCTCAGCCTCGGCTTCGCCCGCGCCCGCGTGCTGCTCCAGCTGCGCCGCTCGCTGCACGACCCGATACCCGAACCCCGACTGCCCGACGGAGTGCTGCTGCGGGCCTTCCGCCCGGACACGGACGACGAGACGTGGTTGGCGACGAACCGTCGTGCCTTCGCCGACCACCCGGAGCAGGGGCGATGGACCCGGCAGGATCTGCGGGCGCGGATGGCCGAGCCGTGGTTCGACGCGGCCGGATTCCTGCTGGCGGTGGACGCGGCGACCGACCGACTGCTCGGCTTTCACTGGACGAAGGTGCATCCGGGCGGCCAAGGACGCCGACCGATCGGTGAGGTCTACGTGGTCGGGGTGGACCCGCAGGCGCACGGGCGTGGACTCGGCAAGGCGCTCACCGTCGCCGGCCTGCATCACCTGCGCCGCCGAGGACTCGATCAGGTGATGCTCTACGTCGACGAGTCGAACGCTCCGGCGGTCGCCCTCTACCGGGGCCTCGGGTTCGCCCGGTGGTCCGCCGACGTGCACTACCGGCACGGCTAGCCGCCGGTCCACCCAACCGGACCCCGGATCCGTCGCACCCGTCGGACACGCTCGTCCGCTCCGGCGGCAGCCCCGTCGGGAACGCGGTTACGACTGTTCACCTGCCGTTCACTTGACAACGAAGAGCCGGCTACCTAGCGCCCGTAGCTTCTGGGTCGTCAGGTCTGCGAACGACCGGACCGAACCCATACAGAGAGGCAACGTCGAAGTGAACCGCAATGTGCTCTCACGGCGCCTACTCGCCGGCACTGCCCTCACCGCCCTCGCCTTGAGCGGTTGTGGCAGCAGCGACGACGGCGGCACCGGGGGCGACAGCCTGTCGGGGGCCGTGGCCGTGGACGGGTCCAGCACGGTTGCACCGCTGAGCGAAGCGGCCGCCACGCTGTACCAGGAGATGCAGCCGAAGGTCAACGTGGCCGTTGGCACCTCCGGCACCGGCGGCGGATTCGAGAAGTTCTGCAAAGGCGAGACGGACATCTCCGACGCGTCGCGTCCGATCAAGGACACCGAGAAGGCCGCCTGCGAGGCCGCCGGGATCGAGTACGTCGAACTGGTCGTGGCCAACGACGCGCTGACGGTGGTCGTCAACAAGGACAACGACTTCATCGACTGCCTGACCGTCGAGCAGCTCAACAAGATCTGGGCGCCCGGCTCCAAGGTCACCAACTGGAGCGACGTCGACCCGTCCTGGCCGGCCGAGAAAATCGAGCTGTTCGGGCCCGGCACCGACTCCGGCACCTTCGACTACTTCACGGACGAGATCAACGGCGAAGAGGGGGCGAGCCGCTCCGACTACACCGCCTCGGAGAACGACAACGTCCTCGTACAGGGCGTGTCCGGGTCGAAGAACGGCCTGGGCTACTTCGGCTACACGTACTACGAGGAGAACTCCGCCAAGCTGAAGGCGGTCGCCGTCGACGGCGGCGCCGGCTGCGTCGAGCCCAGCAAGGAGAACCTCCTCAACGGCACCTACAAGCCGCTCGGCCGGAGCCTGTTCATCTACGTGAGCGACGCCGCCATCGAGAAGCCCCAGGTGGCCGACTTCGTCGACTTCTACATCGAGAACATCGACGAGATCGTCGCCGAGGCCGGATACATCCCGCTGAGCGACGCCCAGAAGGCACAGCTCAAGTCCTCGTTCGAATCGCTGAGGTCGAGCTGACGTGACCACTTCGACCGATCGGATCGGCGGCCCCGCCGCGGGGGGAACCCTGCGGCGGGGTCGCCGCCGTCCCGTGGAAGCCCTGGTCAAGGGCCTGCTGGTGCTGGCCGCGCTGGTTTCCGTCGCGACCACGGTGGGCATCGTCGTCGCCCTGGTCAACCCGACGGTCGGGTTCTTCGGCGAGGTCGGCATCGTCGAGTTCCTCACCGGTACGAAGTGGACGCCGACCTTCGCCCAGCGGTCGTACGGGGTCCTGCCGCTGGTGGTCGCCACCCTGATGGTGACCGTCATCGCGTTGTCGCTCGCCGTCCCCCTCGGCCTCGGTTCGGCGATCTACCTGTCCGAGTACGCCGCACCCCGCTCACGTCGGGTCCTCAAACCGATCCTGGAACTTCTCGCCGGCGTGCCGACCGTGGTCTACGGGTTCGTGGCGTTGTTCGCGTTGAACCCGCTGCTGCGCCAGATCTGGCCCGGTGAACAGCAACCCGCCTTCCAGAACCTGCTGGTCGCCGGCATCGCCATGGGCATCATGATCGTGCCGACGGTGGCGAGCGTCGCCGAGGACGCGATGAGCGCCGTGCCGCGCGGCCTGCGCGAGGCCGCGTACGCGCTGGCGTCGTCCCGGATGCAGGTATCGGTGCGGGTGGTGGTGCCCGCCGCCATGTCCGGCATCGTCGCCGCAATCGTGCTCGGCATCTCCCGGGCGATCGGGGAGACCATGATCGTGACGATCGCCGGCGGGCTGGTCTCCGATTCGATCGTCTGGAACCCGATCGAGGGTGCCGCCACGATGACCGCCTTCATCGCCAGCATCTCCTCCGGAGACATCCCGGTCGGCTCGCTCGACTACAACTCGGTCTTCGCGGTGGGATCGCTGCTGTTCCTGATCACCTTCGCGCTCAACGCGCTGTCCATCCGGCTCGTCCGCCGCTTCCGGGAGGTGTACGAATGAGCACACCGGTGCTGGCCGATGACCCGTCGACCGGGTCCGAGGTCGCCGCGATGCTCACCCGCCGCCGCCGCAGGGGCGGCGAGCTCCTGTTCCGCACGGCGCTGCAACTGTGCCTGCTGATCGCCTTCGCGTCGCTGGTGGCGCTCCTCGCCTGGGTGCTGATCAAGGGTTGGCCGCGGCTCGACGCCCGGCTGTGGCAGAACATGCCGACCGGGCTGATCAGCCGGCTGGACACCGCCGGGGTGCAGTCGGCGCTGACCGGCACCCTCTGGGTGATCTCCCTGACCGCGGCGATCTGCCTGCCGATCGGCATTCTCAGCGCCATCTACCTCGAGGAGTACGCCGACAACACCCGCTGGTACAACCGGGTGCTGGAGCTGAACATCCAGAACCTGGCCGGCGTTCCGTCGATCATCTTCGGCATTCTCGGACTCGGCATCGTGGCCCGGGCCTTCGGCTTCGGATTCAGCGTGAAGACCGCCGCGATCGTCCTGTCGCTGCTGGTCCTGCCGGTGGTGATCATCGCTACCCGGGAGGCGATCCGGGCGGTGCCGCAGTCGATCCGACAGGCCTCCTACGCCCTGGGCGCGACGAAATGGCAGACCGTGTCCCGTCAGGTCCTGCCCGCCGCGGTGCCCGGCATCGCGACGGGTGCGATCCTCGCCCTGTCACGGGCCATCGGTGAGGCCGCACCGCTGCTGGTGCTCGGCGCGGTCACGTTCATCACGTTCAACCCGACCAGTCTCGACGACCGCTACTCCACCCTGCCGATCCAGATCTACACGTTCATCGGCCGCCCACAGGAGGAGTACACGCAGCTCGCCGCCGCCGCCATCGTGCTGCTGCTCGGCATCGTGCTGGTGATGAACTCCATCGCGATCGTGCTGCGCAACCGGTTCGAGCGGCGGCGGTAGGACCGATGTCGCCCTACCAGCCCCAGGATCCGCTCGTGAATGTCCCCGCATCGTCCCAAGAGGTGATCCAGATGACGTCCGCCACCGCCGAACGCCCTGTGCGGATCTCCGCACCTGAAGCGGTCCTCGAACCGTCGGCCGCCCGACCCGAGCCGATCGTGGAGCTCGACGACGTCAACGTCTACTACGGCCAGTACCACGCGGTCCGCCACACCTCGATGCAGATCCAGAAGAACCGGATCACCGCGATGATCGGCCCGTCCGGCTGCGGCAAGTCGAGCATCCTGCGCGCGATCAACCGGATGAACGATCTCATTCCCGGCGCTCGGGTCACCGGCTCGATCACCTACCGGGGGCAGGACGTCTACGCCCGCGACGTCGATCCGATCGAGGTACGCCGTCGGATCGGCATGGTGTTCCAGAAGCCCAACCCGTTCCCGAAGTCGATCTACGACAACGTCGCGTACGGGCCTCGGATCAACGGCATGCGGGTCGCCGACATGGACGACCTGGTCGAGGAGGCGCTCGTCGGAGCCGCGCTCTGGGACGAGGTCAAGGACAAGCTCAAGAGCAGCGCCCTGGCGTTGTCCGGCGGGCAGCAGCAGCGGCTGTGCATCGCCCGCACCATCGCGGTGCGCCCGGACGTGATCCTCATGGACGAGCCGTGCTCCGCGCTCGATCCGATCGCGACCGGCAAGATCGAGGAGTTGATGCGCAACCTGGCGCAGACCTACACGATCGTGATCGTCACCCACAACATGCAGCAGGCCGCCCGGGTCAGTGACTACACGGCGTTCTTCACCGCCGAGGTGGACGCCGACGGCGAGCGGTACGGCCGGCTCGTGGAGTTCGCCGAGACGCAGCAGATCTTCACCGATCCCGCCGACCCGCGCACCGCGGACTACATCAGCGGCCGGTTCGGCTAGCCGGCGCGCCGCGCGGGCTCACAGCACGAAGCGGGCCCGCCCGTCCGGCAGCCAGTTCAGCCGCGGCAGGATCGGCTCGATCGCCCGCCGTCTCGCCGCCGCCAGCACCTGGGGCAGGTCGGCGCAGGCCGCCACCGCACGCAGGTTCTCCACGGTCGGCGGCAGCATGGCGATGTCGCCGGCCGCGGCCTGCCGCAACGCCTCCCGCGGCCGGATCCACATGGTGTGGTCGGCCTCGGTGGAGACGTTCCGGGTCCGCTGCCCGGCGGGCAGCAGCGCCAGGAAGAAGTACGTGTCGAAGCGCCGCGGCTCGAATTCGGGGGTGATCCACCGGCTCCACGGCAGCAGCAGGTCGGATCGCATGGTGAGGCCGCGGGCGGCGAGCAGGCCGGCGAATCCGAGCCGGCGCGCCTCGAGGTCGTTACGGGTCGCCTCCCAGGCGTCGTCGCTGACGTCCCCGACGACGCTGTCCGCGTCCGGGCCGGCCAGCAGCACCCCGGCCTCCTCGAAGACCTCACGGGCGGCGGCGCACACCACGGCCTGGGCCGCGTCGGCGGGCAGACCGAGCCGCTCACCCCACTCCTCGGGGGTCGGCCCCGACCAGGCCGGGTGGATCTCCGAGTCGGTCGGGTCGACCCGGCCGCCTGGGAACGCGTACACCCCGCCGAAGGTCATCGCGAGGGCCCGACGGATCACGTACACCTCGAAGCCTTCCGGGCGCTCGCGGGCCGGCCCGGCGGCCGAGCCGGCATCCGGCTCGGCCGCCCTGAGCAGCAGGACCGTCGCCGCCGGCCGGGGCGGTGCCGGTTCCCCGCCCTCGGCGTAGAAGCGGCGGGCGTGCTCCAGCAACGACTCCGGGACGTCGTACTCGGTCAATCGAATCACCAACCGGTCGCGGCAGATTTCCACCGAGGCTAGGCGAAGAACGGACGGACCAGGAAGTAGGAGATCGCCCCGATCCCGCCGGCGGCCGGGAAGGTCAGGACCCACGCGCCCACGATGTTGCCGGCCACGCCCCACCGCACCGCCGACAGCCGCTTGGTCGCGCCCACGCCCATGATCGCCGAGGTGATGGTGTGGGTGGTGGAGATGGGAGCGCCGAGCACCAAGGCGTTGAAGTAGAGCACCGAGCTGGCCACCGTCTCGGCAGCGAACCCCTCCGGCGGGCCGAGGTGGATGATCCGCCGCCCGAGGGTGCGGATGATCCGCCAGCCACCCGCGTACGTGCCCAATGCGAGCACCGCGGCCGAGGTCCAGAACGCCCACTCGGGGATGGACGTGGGGGAATCCTGGTAGCCGCCGACGTAGAGCGCGAGGACGACGATGCCGATGGTCTTGGCGGCGTCCTGCATGCCGTGCCCGACCGCCATGCCGGCGGCCGATACCGTCTGAGCGAAGCGGAACCCACGGTTCAGCTTGCCCGGGTGGCCGTGCCGGAAGAGCCACTGAACGCCGATCATCACCAGGTAGCCGAGCGCGAAGCCGACCAGCGGCGAGAGCACCATCGGCACGACGACGCTCTCCATCAGGCCGCCCCAGAGCACGGTCCCGGCCGCCGCCATCGTGGCACCGACCAGCCCGCCGATCAGCGCATGCGACGAGGACGACGGCAGGCCGAAATACCAGGTGATCACATTCCAGATGATGGCGCCGAGCACACCGGCGAAGACGATGCTGAGGCTGGACATCCCGGTGGGCAGTTCGACCAGGCCCCCACCGACCGTCTTCGCCACCTCCGCGCCGAAATGCGCGCCGACGAAATTGCCGATCGCCGCCATGATCAGCGCCGCCCGCGGGGTGAGGGCGCGGGTGGAGACGCTGGTGGCGATGGCGTTCGCGGCGTCGTGGAAACCGTTGGTGTAGTCGAAGACCAACGCGATGAGAACGACGGCAAGAACAGCGATGAACTCTGCGCTCACTCGCTCAGGACTCCTTGACCGCGATGGTCTCGACGGTGTTGGCCACGTGCTCGAACGCGTCGCAGGCCGCCTCCAGTTCGTCGGCGACCTCCTTCATCTTCAGCACCGTCAACGCGTCGTACTCACCGGAGAAGAGCCGGACCAGCAGCATCCGGAAGATCTGGTCGCCCTCGTTCTCCAGCCGGTTCAGTTCGATCCAGTAGTCTTCGAGGTCCTTCATCGACTTCAGGCGCGGCATGGCCTCGGCGGTCAGCTTGGCCTGCTGGTCGAGCACGTTGACCATCTCGTGCATCTCCCGGGGCAGGGCGGGCAGCTTGGTCAGGCCGTAGAGGTAGAGCAGGTTGCCGACCGCCTCCAGGTGGTCCATCACGTCGTCGAGCAGCGACCCCAGCCGGTAGATGTCCTCCCGGTCGAAGGGCGTCACGAACGTCGAGTTGATCTTCCTGAAGAGTTCGTGGGCGATCTGGTCGCTGTCGTGCTCGACCTCTTTGAGCCGCTGGCTGACGGACTCGACGTCGACGCCGGGCAGCGCGAGTTCGTTGAGCAGGGCGGTGCCTCGGACGAGATTCTGCGCGGATCGCGTGAAGAGCTCGTAGAAGGCACCCTCACTCGGGCGTAAGGAAAACTTCACGGCATAACCCTCGGTGCTTGGTCTTCTGGCCTTGGCGGACCGGACGGCCTGCCTCGGGTGATGCTAGGGAACCGCGCTCGCCCCGCTGCACGCGACTGCCCAGGTCAGCTGTCGTTCATCTCCCGTTCACCTGCCGTTCACCTAGCACGCCGCAGCCACGCAGCACCCGGCCCGGTTTCATTCAGGTGACCAACGCCAGCCACTTGCGGTACACGGAGGCGAACGGCTCGGTGCCGTCCCCGAGCGCCCGGAGCAGCCAGTCGACGGCGGCCCGCGCCTGCGCCACCGACTCGTCCGGGTAGCCGAACCGCACCCGGTGCTCGGCGAACTCGTCCTCGTCGCGCAGCTCGACCACGCCGGTCGCCCGCCGGCGCACCACGTCCAGATCGAGGTCGATGAGGTATACGGTGCTGCCCTCCCAGCGGGCCGGGCTGGTGATGTCGCAGTAGACCTCGCTGGTGCGCGGCGGCGGGTTGAACATGGCCGTCCACCAGGAGCGGTGCGGCACCAGCAGGACGAACGGGATCTGCTCGACCGACGGACGGCCGTGATAGATCGACGGTGTTCCGGCCGGGACCCCGAGCCAGGTCCCGGTGTCGTCCTCGGCGAGACGACGAGCGGGATAGTCCCGGTGCGCCGTGCCGTCGTACTTGCGGTAGACCACCCGGACATCGCTCGACATAACGGCACAGTAGCCGATTCCGACCGAAGCCACCGCACGCCCGACCGTCGACCGCTCGTCGCCCGACTTCGGTACGGTCACACGGTGACCAGCGCGCCCGCCACGTCCCACCCCGATCCGGTCCGAAACACCGAACCGGTCGCCGCCGCCGAGGCCGTACGATCCGCCGTCGCCCGGACCGAGCAACTGCTGACCGCGGCGATCCAAGCGATCCCCGGAGGCACCGTCCGCCCGGGACAGCGGCGGATGGCCGCGGCGATCGCCGAGAGCATCGCCTCCGGCGAACATCTCCTCGTGCAAGCCGGGACCGGCACCGGCAAGTCGCTGGCCTACCTGACCCCGGCGTTGACCGTGGACGGGCCGGTCGTGGTCTCCACCGCCACCCTCGCGCTGCAGGCCCAACTGGTCGACCACGATCTGCCGCGGCTGGCCGAAGCGGTGGCACCGGTGCTGGGACGGTCACCGACCTTCGCCGTGCTCAAGGGCCGCCACCACTACGTCTGCCTGGCGAAGTTGGACAACTCCACCGCGGACGAGCCGGATGGCATGCTGTTCGACCTCGATGAGGCGGCGCCACCGACCGGCGGGCCGGGCGGCGGCTGGCTCGGCGACGCGAGCCGGTTGGGCAAACAGATCCAGCGGCTGCGGGACTGGGCCATGGAAACCGACACCGGCGACCGGGACGAACTCGATCCGGGCGTCGACGACCGGGCCTGGCGGCTGGCGTCCATGCCGGCCCGCGAATGCGTCGGGGCGGCCCGTTGCCCGTACGGCGCCGAGTGCTTCGCGGAGGCGTCCCGGATGCGGGCCCGCGAGGCGGACATCGTGGTGACCAATCACAGCCTGCTAGCGATCGACATGATCGCCGGCCGCCACATCCTGCCGCCGCACCAGCTGCTGATCGTCGACGAGGCCCATGAGCTCGTCGACCGGGTCTCCTCCGCTGCGCAGTCCGAGTTGGCGCCCGAGCTGGTGGACCGAGCCGTCCGCCGGGTCCGTACCCTGCTGCGACCGGAGGTCGTCGAACGGCTCGCCGAGGCCGGCGACGCGCTGGCGGTGAGTCTGGCCGAGACACCGGGCGGTCGGATCACCGCCGGCCTGCCACCGCGGTTGCGAGAGGCGTGCACACTGCTCGACGCGGCGACCCGCGCCGTGCTCGACGGCATCGGAGACGTCGGGGCCGACGATCCGGATCCGGTGCGGAAACAGCAGGCGAAAGCCATGATCGAGGAGCTGTCGAAGATCGCGCAGCGCCTGCTCGAGGAGGACGAGCACGACGTCGCCTGGGTGGAGAAGCCGGAGTTCGACCGGCCCACCGGACGGACCCGACACGCGCTCGTCGTCGCCCCGCTCTCCGTCGCCGGCACTCTCGCCACCCACCTGTACGCCGACCGCACCGTCATCGCCACGTCGGCGACGCTCGCCCTGGGCGGCCGCTTCGACACGGTCGCCCGGGCGCTCGGTCTGACCTCGGCCGCACCGGCCACCGCCGAGACTGCCGCCGGCGAGGCGCCGACCGAGGGCGGCGACGGATGGCGGGCACTGGACGTCGGGTCCCCCTTCGACTATCCCCGGCAGGGCATCCTGTACGTGGCGGCGCATCTGCCCCGGCCGACGACGTCCGGCCTGCCCGCCGCAGCCGCAGACGAGCTGTACCGGCTGGTGACCGCGTTGGGGGGGCGTACCCTCGGCCTCTTCTCATCGCGACGGGCCGCGCAGCAGGCGGCTGAGCTGGTGCGGGCCCGGACCGACCTGCCCGTGCTGCTGCAGGGCGAGGAGGCGCTGCCGCTGCTGGTCCGCAAGTTCCGGGAGGACCGATCGAGCTGCCTGTTCGGGGTGCTGTCACTGTGGCAGGGGGTCGACGTGCCCGGCGACGCCTGCCAGCTCGTGGTGATCGACCGGTTGCCGTTCCCTCGCCCCGACGAGCCGCTGGCCGCGGCCCGCGCCGCGGCGGTCGACGCGGCCGGCGGCTCCGGCTTCGCCGCGGTGAGCGTGCCGATCGCCGCGGTACGGCTGGCGCAGGGGGTGGGCCGGCTGATTCGCTCCGCGGATGATCGGGGCGTGGTCGCGGTGCTCGATTCACGGCTGGCCACCGCCGGGTACGGCGGATACCTGCGCCGCTCGCTGCCGCCCTTCTGGTACACGACCCGCCCGGAGGTGGTGCACGGGGCGCTGCGGCGGCTCGCCGATGCCTGACCCTCCGGGACGATCAGTCGGTCACCGTTGGCCGATGGGCGGCTCCGGCACGGCTTCGCCGGGCGACGAGCGCGGTCCCGCGGCCAGCCGACGGGCGGCGGCGCTCACCACGGCGATGAGCGGCACCGCCACCAGCGCCCCGGTGATCCCGGCGAGGACCACCCCGGCGGTGACGGCGAGCACCACCGCGAGCGGGTGGATGTCGACCGCACGCCCCATGATCAACGGCTGCAGTACGTTCCCCTCGATCTGCTGTACCCCGATCACGGCGGCGAGGATGATCAGCGCGGTGACCCAACCGCTGTCCACCAATGCCACCAGCACCGCGATCGCGCCCGAGACCGTGGCGCCGACGATTGGGATGAACGCGCTGAGGAAGACCAGCGCGGTGAGCGGGAACGCCAACGGGACGTCGAAGACGACCAGGAAGATGCCGATCCCGACGGCGTCGATGAACGCGACCAGCACGGTCGCCCGGACGTAGGCGGCCAGCGCCTGCCACGAGGCTCGACCGGCGTCGTCGACCCGCGCCCGGGCGGCGCTGGGGAGCAGATTCACGATGAACCGCCAGATCCGCTCTCCGTCGCGGAGGAAGAAGAACAACGCGAACAGGACCAGCAGCGTCCCGGTCGCGACCTCGACGAGGGTGGCCGCGGTGTCTACCGCCCCGCTGGTGAGCCGGGCCGAGTTGTCGGTCAGCCACTGCTGACCCTCGTCGATGTAGTTGTTGATCTGGCCATCGGTCAGTCGCAGCGGCCCCTCCTGGAGCCAGTCCTGGATCTGCCGGATACCTTCGGCGGCGCTGCGACCGAGCGCCGGAACACCATCGATGAACCGGTTGACCACCAGGGTGAGCGTGCCCCCCACGGCGGCCAAGCCACCGACCAGCACCACCGCGGTGGCCAGCGACCGCGGAATCCGGGCCCGCAGCAGCCATCGGACCGCCGGCGCGAGCAACGCGGCGAGCAGCAGGGCGATGGCGAGCGGGATCGCCACGATCTTTATCCGACTGACCACCTCCAGCGCACCCCAGCCGACGACGCCGATCACGATGATTCGCCACGCCCAAGCCGCCGCGATACGCAGACCGCGAGGCACGACCGCGTCGTCCACACTTGGCTGGGCCGGGCCGGTCGGGCCGCGCGGCTCGTCGCCGGACGACGCCGGGGGATCCGCGGGCGGCCCGGCGGGGTCCCGGGTCGCGGGCGGAAGAACCGTCTCGGCGCGGGCGTCGGAGCCCTCGCGCCGTCGGCCCGTCCGGTAGACCTTGCGCAAACCGGCACGGATCTGGTCGAACCGCTTCACACGGCACCTCCCGGGATGCAACCTCGCAGTCTCACGGTATCCGGGATCGGCGAACAGACCAGGGCTACGCGCCCGAAGCGGCGATTGCCCCACACTCACCCGCCCCGTCCCGCACGCTGTACCGTGCAGCCGTGACCGCGAAGTCGAACAACGAGCAAGGGCTGCCCATCCGCCTGCTACACGACCGCGTCCTCGTCAAGATGGAAGGCGGCGACGGTGAGCGCCGCTCGTCGGCGGGCATCGTCATCCCCGCCACGGCGTCGGTGGGGCGACGCCTGTCCTGGGCGACCGCGGTGGGCGTGGGTCCGAACGTCCGGTCCATCGTCGCCGGCGACCGGGTGCTGTTCGACCCGGAGGACCGTTCCGAGGTCGAACTGCAGGGGCAGGAGTACGTACTGCTGCGGGAGCGGGATGTGCACGCGGTAGCCGCCCGGCGGGTAGAACCCGACGCGACCGGCCTCTACCTCTGACGCGCCTGGAACGGCCCGTAGGGACCCCACTGGGGCGGGCCGTACGGACCCGCGGCAGGCTGCGCGGGATGATACGGCGGGTACGGTGCCGGCCGGGGTGCCAGCACCACCGGGACGGGGACCACCGGGTCCTCCGGCGCGTCCAACGTGCGACGTACCCCGTCCGGGAAGGCGATGTGGTAGCGGCTGCCGTCCCACAGCGCCTCGGGTACCTGCGGATCCCGCCCGACGAACACCTGCCGGTACGCCATGATCGCGTCGAGCAGCTGCCGTTCCTCCGCGGTGACGCGAGCACGCTGCGCGGGCGTGGTGTCCAGCCCGCGCCGCAGATCGTCCCGTACGATGGCGAGCCGCATCGCGGCGAACTGGTACGCCCGCATCGCCCGCAGCCCGGCCTCGCCCGCGACCCGGCGCGCCCAGCGGCGTGCCGCGTGACGGCGGCCGAGACTGCCGAGCGCGGCCACCTCCGGCGGCGTCAACCAGCCCGCCCGGACGTAGTCGGGCAGCGTCCGCTCGGTCAGACGGCCTTCCCAACTGCGCAGCCAGATCGCCAGCCCCACCATGCCGAGGAAGATCGGCACCATCACGGACAGGTATCCGTAGAGCAGGATCAGCGGCTGCCCGGTCGCCGCGGTCATCACCGCGGTGAAGTTCCAGGTGCCGTGCAGCATCATCGCCAACAGCAGGCCGACCAGCGGTGCCAGGACACGAACGCGGCGGTCGGCGCTGCGGGCGGCCACCCCGAGGCCGACCCCGACCAACGCGGTGAACAGCGGGTGCGCGAATCCCATGAGCAGGATCCGCAGGATGAAGGTGCTGAAGAGGAGGACGGTTCCGGTGGCCCGTCCGTACTCCTCGGCACCCGCGCCGTAGCTGAGTCCGCCCAGATACAGGACGTTCTCGACCATGGCGAACCCGAGCGCGGAAAGCCCGCAGTAGACGATGCCGTCGGTGATGCCGGAGAACTCGCGGCGACGGGCCACCAGCAGGAGGATCGGGCCGAGCGCCTTGGTCAACTCTTCGATGAACGGCGCGACCAGCACGGCGACGAGCGACTCGGGCAGGTCCCACGCCTCGAACATGTCGGCCGCGAGCCTGTTCACCTGCGATGACGCCGCGGTGCTGACGAACGCGCCCCAGGCGAAGCAGAAGATCAGATATTTGAGCGGCTCCGGCTCGTACCGGTCCAGCCACAGGAAGACCGCGACCAGCACCGGAACCGGCAGGATCGCGGCGACCAACCCGACGATGAAGGCTTCGGGGCCGAGATTCTGCCCGAGCCAAATGAGAATGAAGATCGCGCAGCCGGCGATGAGCAGGATCGTCGCCGCCAGCACCAGCGCCCGCGGCCAACGGCGCGGCGACACCGGAATGGGATGGTGTGCGATTCGCTGCTCTCCGCCGGTTTCGGCCATGGCGACAGCGTAGCCGTCGACCGGACCGGGCGTAGCTCACCGCCGCCGGCCGTTCGGGTAGCTCGCGCCGCCGGCGACCGACTCACGCACCACCCGGTTCGCCTGCTCCTCGCTCTCATCCAGGCCGCTGGCCCGGAGCACATCGCTGGAGATCGTCCGGATCTGCGCCACGACCACGCTGCCGGAAAGCTCCAACCCTTCCCGCTGGGCCCGGCCCACCTCATGCAGCGCCCGCTGCGTCCAGATCCGCGACGCCTGCGGATCCAGGCCCCGGGAGAGCTCGTGGTGCAGCACCCGCAGCGCCTCGGCGAGCAGCCGGAACGCATCCGGGAGCATCTTCGGCACCGGCTCCTTGTCCTCGACCATGGTGACCGCACGCCGCACCATGCCCTTGACGTTGATGGTGATGCGGTGCAGATACTCCGCGCCGCGCACGAACTGCCGCACCATGGCCCGCCTCTTCCACCGCAGCGGCGACAGGGTGACCGTCTCCCGGCCGGCGTCGATCGCGTCGTGCACCGCCGGCAGGTTGTCCTGCAGCTCCCGCACCCGCGACAGCGCCTCCCTAGCCTTCTGGACGTCACCCGACTGCAGCGCCCGTCCGGTCTGCTCGACCGCTTCGGCGAGAGTGCCCATCAGCGGTGCCACCTCACGGTTGACCAGACGCAGCGGGTTGACGGGCAGGACCAGGGCGACCAGCAGTGCGGCCAGAGCACCGGCAGCGCCGTCGATGATGCGCGAGGCCTCGATGTTCGGCGTGACCGGACTCAGGGTGACGATCAGGACACTGGTGTGGGCGGCCTGCAGCACGACCGCGCCGGAGCTGTAGAAGGCGGTGGCGGCGACGATCGCCAGCACCACCACCAGCGCGAGCCGCCAGGGGCCGATACCCAGAACGAAGATCAGCAGATCGCCGATGGCGATGCCGAACACGATGCCGACGAGCAGTTCGATGAAGCTGCGCAGCCGTCGATTGGCCGAGGAGACCAAGGTACCCACGGCGACGATCGGGGCGAAGACCGGGCCGTCGTGCCGGAAGATGTCCGCGGCCACGATCCAGGACAAGGCGGCGGCCAGCCCCGCCTGAATCGCCAACCAGAAATTCATCCGAATCTCTCTGATCCGGTTGAACGCCTCCGGCTTGGCCCGCTCGCGCACCCGCACGGGTGTCTCCCGTACCCGGGCACGCCACGCTCCGACGCCCCCCGGACGCGATGACCTGGCCCTCGCCGACACGGCGCGGCCTACCCCGCGCAGGCCGCGTTAATCGTCTACGCCCGCGCGGGGATAGCCTGCCAAGCATGGGCGACCTGCTGGACGAACTGCGGGATGCGATCGGTCCCGCCGACGTGCTCACCGACCCCGACCTGCTGCGCGGCTACCAGCGGGACGAAGCCGACCTGTGCCCGTACGGGCTGCCCGCCGTCGTCGTCCGCCCCCGCACCACCGAACAGGTCGCCGCCGTGGTGCGGGCCGCGGGCCGGCACGGCACACCGGTGGTTGCCCAGGGCGCGCGCACGGGCCTCACGGGCGCGGCCAACGCGGTCGACGGCGCGATCGTGCTCTCCCTCACCGCGATGGACCGCATCCTGGAGATCGACCCGGTCAACCGGATCGCCGTGGTCCAGCCCGGCGTGATCAACGCCGCGCTGTCGGAGGCCGTCGCCGAACACGGCCTCCACTACCCGCCCGACCCGGGCTCGTGGCGCTCGTCGACGATCGGCGGCAACGTCGCCACCGACGCCGGGGGCATGTGCTGTGTCAAGTACGGCGTGACCAGCCAGTACGTCATCGGACTGGAAGTGGTGCTCGCCTCCGGGGAGGTCCTGCGCACCGGCCGACGCACCGCGAAGGGGGTGGCCGGGTACGACCTGACCCACCTGTTCGTCGGCTCCGAAGGAACCCTCGGGGTGATCACCGAGATCACTCTCGCTCTGCGTCCGGCCGCCGAGGCCGCGCTGACCCTGGTGGCGGTGTTCCCGTCCACCGCGAGCGCCGGCCGAGCCGTCACCGAGATCACCGCCTCCGGACTCCAGCCGAGCCTGCTCGAACTCCTCGACCAGACGCACCTGCGAGCGATCGAGGCGTACCGGCCGATGGGGTTGCCGACCGAGGCGAAGGCGCTGCTGCTCGCCGCAGCGGACACCGGGTCGCGCGCCGAGCACGACATCGCCCGGTTGGCGGCGATCTGCTCCGCGGCCGGTGCGGCCGAGGTCTACCCGGCCAGCGATCCGGTCGAGGCGGCCGCGCTCCTGGAAGCCCGTCGGCTGGCGCATCCGGCGATGGAACGACACGCCGTCGAGGCCTTCCCGGCGGGCAGCGGCGGGCTGGTCATCGACGATGTGGCGGTTCCCCGCAGCGCGCTGGCGGCGATGCTCGACGGGGTGGAACAGATCGCCGACCGGTTCGCCGTGACGATCGGGGTGGTCGCCCACGCCGGCGACGGGAACCTGCACCCCAACATCGTCATCGATCGGGCCGACCCGGACAGCGTCGCCCGTGGGCGTTCCGTCTTCGACGCCATCCTCGAGCTGGGGCTGTCGCTGGGCGGGACGTGCACCGGCGAACACGGGGTCGGGCTCCTCAAACGGGAGTGGCTGGCCCGAGAGCTCGGGCCGGTCGGGGTACGGGTGCATCGGGCCATCAAGTCCGCCCTGGATCCCGCCAACCTCTTCAATCCGGGCAAGATGCTGTAACGCCCGATCAGTGGGCCCGATCGGCGGCGAAGCCACGTACGTCGGGCGCACCGAGCCGGGCCGCGTCCGCGGTGGCGTCGTCCGGCATCCGCTGCGACTGCCGCTCCGCCTCGACCCGGGCCAGGTAGTGCTCCACCTCCCGGTCCCGGGTCGCCGCATCCCAGCCCAACACCCGGCCCATCACCGCCGCGGCGTGGGCCGCCGATCCGGTGCCCCGATGGGCGGTCTCGAACGAGATCCTGGTGCGCCGGGTCAACACGTCGTCCAGGTGCAGGGCACCCTCGGCCTGCGCCGCGTAGGCGACCTCGGCCGCCAGATACTCGGGTGCACCGGTCAGCGGCACGGCGAGCGGCGGATCCGTCGCCATCAGCGCCAGCAGCTCCACCGCCAGCGACCCATACCGCTCAAGCAGGTGCTCGACCACGCCGACGGACACGCCGTGGCGCCGGGCCAGGTCGGCCCGGTCGCGCCACATCGCCGCGAAGCCGTCGGCCCCGAGCAGGGGCAGATCGGCGGTACGCGACGGGCGGGCGCAGCGCAGTCGGCGAGCCGCCCGGTCCACCACATCGGCCGCCATCACCCGGTAGGTCGTGTACTTGCCGCCCGCCACCACCAGCAGGCCGAGCATCGGCTCAACGACGGCGTGCTCCCGCGACAGCCGGGAGGTCGACTCCGCCTCACCGGCGAGCAGCGGCCGCAGCCCGGCGTACACGCCCTCGATGTCCGCCGTGGTCAGCGGCCGTTCCAGCACGCGGTTGACCTGATCGAGCAGATAGTCGATATCTCGGGCGGAGGCAGCCGGATGGGCCCGGTCGAGCTGCCAGTCGGTGTCCGTGGTCCCGATGATCCAGTGCCCGTCCCAGGGCAGCACGAAGAGCACCGAGGTCGGCGTACGGAGGATCAGGCCCGCCGCGCCGGTGATCGCCGACCGCGGCACCACCAGGTGGACGCCCTTGGAGGCGCGCACCCGCAGTCCCGGTCGCACCCCCACATCGGCGAGCATCCGGGACAGATCGTCGGTCCACACCCCGGTGGCCGCGATGACCGTACGCGCCCGCACCTCGAACTCCGCATCCGGCGCACCGGCCGACGACTCCAGGTCGCGTACCCGGGCGCCGGTGACCTCCCGGGCCTCACGCAGCAGGCCGACCGCCCGCGCGCTGTTGACCACCACGGCTCCGAGGCTCGCCGCGGTACGCGCCAGCGTCACCACCATCCGGGCGTCGTCCACCTGACCGTCGTAGTAGCGGATCGCCCCGGAGAGGGCGTCGGCCCGCAGCCCGGGGAAGATCCGTCGGGCGCCGTCCCGGGACAGGTGGCGGTGCATTGGCATCCCGCGCCCGCCGCCGAGGAGGCCGGCGAACGCGTCGTACAGCGCCACCCCCGCCCCGTAGTAGGCCCGCCGACCGGCACGTTCGGGCAGGTCGGCGACCCCGCCCGGGGGCAGCGGCACCAGGATCGGTACCGGGCGCACCAGGTGCGGTGCGATCCGGGTGGCGAGCAGGCCACGCTCGGTGAGCGCTTCGTGGACCAGCCCGAACTCGAACTGCTCCAGATAGCGCAGCCCACCGTGGATCAGCTTGCTGGACCGGCTGGAGGTGCCGGCCGCGTAGTCGCGGGCCTCCACCAGGGCCACCTTCAGGCCGCGTGCGGCGGCGTCCACCGCCGCACCGGCGCCGGTCACCCCACCGCCGATCACCAGCACGTCGAACCGTTCGCGCCGCAGCCGACGCAGGTCTTCGGCACGGCGTTGCGGGGAGAGCCGGCCGGCGGTGAACCGGGAGACGCTGGGAGCTCGCATCTGCCCACGTTAGCCCGAGCCGGTCGAAGCGGGCGGTGGCCGCCGGCTGCGACCGTGCCGCGGCGAGCCGACCCCGGCCGTACGGTATGCGCATGTATCCGCCGCATCCGTCCTCGCCGCCCGGTCCGCTGCCGCCGGCCCGGTCGGCCGCCCCGGTGGGGGCTGTCGTCGCCACCGTCCTGGTCGGGGTCTGGATCGTCGCCGTCACCGTGCCGGTGGCGGGCGCGGCATGGCTGATCGACCAGGTGCTGCTGATCTCCGGGATCGACAGGCCCGCCTGGCTGTGGCTCGCGCCCGCCCTGTTGAACGCGACACTGATCGGATTGCCGGCCGTGCTGCTCGCCGTCGTGCCCCGCTCGCCCGCGGTTCGGACCACCGGGCGCGTCTGGGCGCTGGGTGCGGCCGCCCTCGCGGTGCTGGGCGTGCTACGGCTCGTCCCGATACTGCGACACGAGCGGTATCTGCTCGGGCTCGCTCTGCTCGCCGGGCTCGCCGCCGCCCTGATCCGGCGCTCGGTCGCGGCGGGGCGCGGCGGAGCGGAGGCGCTGCGGTTCGCGATCGCCGGAGGCGGACTGCTCCTACTGCCGTGGCTGTGGCTTGGCACGCTCGGCGGTTTGACGGAGACCCTGCTCGCCGGGCTCGCCGCGGCCGCGCTGGGTTGGCTCGCCGCGGAGCTCCTCGCTCCGCTCTGGCCCGCGTACGGCGGCTCACGGCCTCGACTGGTGCTGCTCGGCGGGCTGGTCGCCGGGGTCGGACTGCTGCCGATCGGTGCCGTCAGCGGCCTGCCCGGGACCCATCTGGCCGCGATGCTGGTGCTGGCCCCGGTCGGCGTCGCCGCCGCCGCGTTGCAACCGGTCCAGCCGACGACACCGCCCGGTCGCGCGGCGACCGGATGGCTGGTCGGGCCGGCCGTCGCCGGCCCGCTCGCATTCGCCGACCCGGAGGAGATCTCGCTGCTTTTGGCCGTCCCTCGGGACGTGCCGTTCTGGGTCGCGGCGGCGACCGGAGCCGCGGTCGCGATCGCCCTGCTGCTCGGCCTCGGCTACGGTCTCGGTTTCACCCGGCGGATCCCGCGTCGAGGCGGCGCCGCCGTCCTGACGCTCGTACTGATCGCCGCCGGCGCGGTGTACGTCGGGCTCGGGCAGCCGGGGCTGCACGGCGAACGGCTGTTCGTGGTGCTCAAGCAGCAGGCCGACCTGACCGGGGTGCCACCGGGGTCCGGTCCGGAGGCTCGGGACGCCCGGGTCCGCGAGGTCTATCGACGGCTGGTCGAGACCGCCGAGCGGACCCAGGCGGACCTGCGTCGTGACCTGGATCGCTGGGGGTTGGACTACACGCCGTACTACCTGGTCAATGCGATCGAGGTGGAGGGCGGGCCGGCGGTACGGGCGTGGCTGGCCCGCCGGCCCGACGTCGACCGAGTGCTGCTCAGCCAACGGCTGCGTCCGCTGCCCGCCGCGGCCCCGCCGGCGCGCGGCGATTCGCCCACCCCGACGAGCCCGCCGTGGAACCTGACGATGATCCGCGCCGACCTGGTGTGGACGCGGTTGGGCGTGACCGGGTCGGGCATCGTGGTGGGCAGTTCCGACTCCGGCGCGGACGGTGGTCATCCGGCGCTGGCGGACAACTTCCGTGGCGGCGACGACTCCTGGTACGACCCGTGGAACGGCACCCGCGCACCGACGGATACCGGCGGGCACGGCACGCACACCCTGGGATCGGCGGTCGGCGGCCGGAACATCGGGGTCGCCCCGGGTGCCGAGTGGGTGGCCTGCGTCAACCTGGACCGCAACCTCGGCAATCCGGCGCGATACCTGGACTGTCTGCAGTTCATGCTCGCGCCCTTCCCGGCCGGCGGCGACCCGTTTGCCGACGGCCGTCCGGAGCGGGCCCCTCATGTGTTGACGAATTCGTGGAGTTGTCCGCAGATCGAGGGGTGCGACGCCGCAGTGCTGCGGCCGGCGACCGCCGCACTGGCGGCGGCCGGTGTCTTCGTGGTCGCCGCGGCGGGCAACACCGGCCCGTCGTGCGCCTCGGTGTCCGATCCCCCGGCCCCCTACGCGGACGTGTTCACCGTCGGCGCGGTGGACCGGCAGCGGCGGGTGACCAGGTTCTCCAGCCGGGGTCCGGCACCCGGTGGCGGCACCAAGCCGGACCTGGTGGCGCCCGGTGCCGGCATCCTGTCGGCCATGCCGGGCGGCGGCTACGCCGCCCAGGACGGCACCTCGATGGCCACCCCGCAGGTGGCGGGCGTGGTGGCGCTGATGTGGTCAGCGAACCCGACGCTGATCGGTGACGTGGCGGGGACTCGCCGGATCCTGCTAGCGAGCACCGTGCCGGCGCGGCCTTCCTACGCGTCCTCGGACGAGCGCTGCGGCGAGGATCGGAACATCCTCGGGGCGGGGCTCATCGACGCGTACGCCGCGGTTCGGGCTGCGGCCGGGCGCGGCTGACGAACCCTTTCCATGGATCGAACTTGTCGCACGTTTCGGCCACCTGCATCAACACCGACACATACGGTTACGGTGGAAGGAGGAGATCATGGCGATGAGCAGAGAACCGGCTGACGATCTCCGGACCGTGACCCGGATGCAGGTCGTATCCGAGGAGGTGCCGGCGAGCCGCACCGGCTACGACGCCTGGTCCGATGAACCGGACGACCCGGCGTTCGATGAGCCGATCGCGGTGGTCGACGCGCCGGTGCCGCTGCGCGAACCGCTGCCCAGCCCCAAACGCCGCCGGCGTTGAATCGCCGACCGACGGGGGTGCGCTCGGCGTCGGACAGAAAGGAAGAGGGCGGACCGCTGCGCGATCCGCCCTCTCACGGCGTTCGGACTCAGAAGTCCATGTCCCCGCCGCCGGCACCGGCCGGTGCCTTCTCCTTCTCCGGCTTGTCCGCCACCACCGCCTCGGTGGTCAGGAACAGCGCCGCGATCGACGCGGCGTTCTGCAGCGCCGACCGGGTCACCTTGGCCGGGTCGATGATGCCGGCCTCCAGCAGGTTGACGTACTCGCCGGTGGCCGCGTTGAGGCCGTGGCCGGCGTCCAGGTTGCGCACCTTCTCGACCACGACGCCACCCTCGAGCCCGGCGTTGACGGCGATCTGCCGCAGCGGAGCGTCGAGCGCGGCCTTGACGATCTGCGCACCGGTCGCCTCGTCGCCGGCCAGGTCCAGCTTGTCGAAGGCGGTCTTGCCGGCCTGGACCAGCGCGACGCCACCACCCGGAACGATGCCCTCCTCGACGGCCGCCTTGGCGTTGCGCACGGCGTCCTCGATGCGGTGCTTGCGCTCCTTGAGCTCGACCTCGGTCGCCGCGCCGACCTTGATCACCGCAACGCCGCCGGCCAGCTTGGCGAGCCGCTCCTGCAGCTTCTCGCGGTCGTAGTCCGAGTCGCTCTTCTCGATCTCGGCGCGGATCTGGTTGACCCGGCCCTGGATCTGGTCGCTGTCGCCGGCACCCTCGACGATCGTGGTCTCGTCCTTGGTGGTGGTGAACTTGCGGGCCTTGCCCAGGTCGTCCAGCGAGGCGTTCTCCAGCTTCAGGCCGACGGTCTCGCTGATCACGGTGCCGCCGGTCAGGATCGCGATGTCCTGCAGCATGGCCTTGCGGCGGTCGCCGAAGCCCGGCGCCTTGACCGCGACGGACTTGAACGTGCCGCGGATCTTGTTGACGACCAGGGTGGCCAGCGCCTCGCCCTCGACGTCCTCGGCGATGATGGCCAGCGCCTTGCCGGTGCCCATGACCTTCTCCAGCAGCGGGAGCAGGTCCTTGACGTTGGAGATCTTGCCCTCGTGGATCAGCAGGTAGGCGTCCTCAAGGCTGGTCTCCATGCGCTCCGCGTCGGTCACGAAGTACTGCGACAGGTGACCCTTGTCGAAGCGCATGCCCTCGGTGAGCTCGAGCTCGAGGCCGAAGGTGTTGGACTCCTCGACGGTGA
>DASVCA010000016.1:0-2200 GCA_036381835.1 Micromonosporaceae bacterium | reverse complement strand
GAAGGCTTCACCTATTTACGCGTCCATCATATGAGATTGTCTCCCGTATCGCGGGACAGCTCTCGTCAAGATCGCTACTCTTGGTACGAAAGTGAGCTGGCGGAGCCTGTTGCAGAATGCGGCGGCGCGGCGGCGTGATCTTTGAAGATCATGATCGGATCATGGTGTCGTGGCTGGGCATTACCGTCGCGTGGATCGGGACCAGGCGTACTTGATGCCGCCGAGCATCGCGGAGTGGCTGCCGGTGGAGCACCCGGTGTGGTTCGTGATCGAAGTGATCAATGATTTGGCGCCGGAGTTGAAGGGGTTCCACGCTCGGCCGGTGCTGGGCGGCACTGGCCGAGCGGCGTATGACCCGATGATGCTGACGACGTTGCTGGTTTATGCGATGTGGCAGGGTGTGCGCTCGTCGCGGCAGATCGAGGCCCGCTGCCACACGGATGTGGCGTTTCGGATCGTGTGCGCCCAGGACCCGCCGGATCACTCGACGATCGCCCGGTTCCGCAAGGCGAACGCGGCCCGGTTCGCCGACCTGTTCGCCCAGGTCCTGTTGCTGTGCGCACGGTCGGGGATGGTCCGGTTCGGCAAAGTCGCTATCGATGGGACGAAGGTCGCCGGCAACGCATCCAGTGAAGCCAATGTTACGTTGAGCCGTGTCCGTGCCCTGGCTCAAGCGGAGGTCGACGCCGGGCTGGCGGCCGATGCGGACGAGGACGCCAACGATGACGCATCGCCTCCGTCGATGCTGCGGGACCCGACGAAGCGTCGGGAGCGGCTGAAGCGGGTGCGGGAGGAGCTGGAGGCCGAGCAGGCCCTGCAGGAGCGGGCCGACGTGCAGCGGCAGGCCCGGGCCGAACAGCACCTGGCCGAGGTTGTCGCGGACACCAATCGCAAGGGACGAGCTCCGGCCGGGTCCGACGCGGTGACGGTGGCCCGCGCCAGGCTGGGCCGGGAACGGGCCCGCCAACAGAAAAAGATCGACGACTATGAGGCGGAGCGGGCCAAACCGTTGCAGGAACGCAGCCGTGCCTACCTCGGCTCGCCGCCAAGCTCGGTCGATCGGGCGCCCCGCGTCCGTCGTGCCATGCAGGCGCTCGCCCGGGCCGAACGTGCTGCCCAGACAGCAGGACACGAACCGTCTGCGCAGGGCGAGCGGGCGGTCAAGCAGGCCAAGCGCAACCTGACCGACTGCGACAGCCGCCTCATGCCCACCCGTAAAGGCTGGATCCAGGGCTACAACGTGCAGGCGGCCGTCACCGAAGACCATGTGGTCGTCGCAGTGTCGGTGGGCAACAACCCCAGCGACACCGGCCAGGCCATCCCCATGATGAACGCCACCCAAGCAGCCGCCGACGCCCTCGCCGAGCACGCCGGCACCGACACCACCATCGGCGACACACTCATGGACGCCGGCTACGACAGCGTCGAGAACGCCCAGGCTCCCGGGCCGCCTCGCCTGATCGCTAACAGCAAGCGCCGCCACCAGGAACGTGCCGCCAAAACCAAGCCCACCACCGGGCCACCACCCGCCGACGCGACTGCCCGACAAGCCATGGACCACCGATTGCGAACACCCGAAGGAATCGCGACCTACCGCCGCCGCGGCGCGATCGTCGAACCGATCTTCGGACACATCAAAGACACGCTCGGGCTGCGCCGGTTCCTCACCCGCGGATTGACCAACGTCACCGCAGAAGCCCACCTCGCCTTCGCCACCCTCAACCTGCGCCGCCTGCACACCCACATCGCCCGCACCGCCGGCGCCTGGTAGACCACAACGAGGCAGAGCCAGACCACGCACAGGGGTCGACAAGCTCACGCACCCCAAACCACGAGCCTCCTCCGACGCGGCCGGGGAAAGTTCAACAGGCTCGGCGTAGCAGATTCGTACCTGCAACGGCGATCTTGCCACGCGGGTGCCGTTCATCCGCCGCCTGGCCCTGGTTCACACCCGGCGATCGCCCGTAGGGTCGCCTGTCGATCATGAGGTTGTAGCCCTAAACCCGCGCCGATCATGGCTCCAGGACCATGATCGGCGCGAGAGGGGGCGGGGTCAGGCCGGAGCGGGGCGCAGGGTGCGGCCGACCGCGATCATCGCGACGATGGTGCCCACGAAGAAGATCAGCAGCGCCTGACTGAGCCGAGCGTCGTCTGTCACCGCGAGGACCAGGCCGTCCGCAGGGGAGAGATCGCGCACCCG
>DASVCA010000015.1:0-6761 GCA_036381835.1 Micromonosporaceae bacterium | reverse complement strand
CCCGGGTCGCCCTGCCGCCCGGCCCGACCGCGCAGCTGGTCGTCGACGCGCCGGCTGTCGTGCCGGCCGCTGCCGATGACGTGCAGGCCGCCGAGGGCGGCGACCCGCTCCCGGTCGGACTGGTCGCTGCCGCCGAGCCGGATGTCCACCCCGCGACCCGCCATCTGGGTGGAGACGGTCACCGCGCCGTACTTGCCGGCCTCCGCGATGATGGCCGCCTCCTCGGCGTCGTTCTTGGCGTTGAGCACCACGCAGGGCACGCCCGCCGCCTTCAGCCCCTCGGCCAGTTCCTCCGACTCGCGCACGTCGAGGGTGCCGACGAGCACCGGGCGACCGACCTTGTGGCAGGCGACGATCTCGGCGATCAGGGCCTCCTCCTTCTCGGCCCGGGTGGCGTATATGCGGTCCGGTTCGTCGACCCGGATGCACGGGGTGTTGGCCGGGATGACGGCGACCTCCAGGTCGAAGAACTCCCGCAGCTGGTCGCCGACCAGGACGGCGGTGGCGGTCATGCCGCACACGGTGCGGTAGAGGCCGATGTACGCCTGGACGGTGATGGTGTTGAGCACCTCGCCTTCGGCGGTCGCGTCCAGACCCTCCTTCGCCTCGACGGCGGCCTGCAGCCCGTCGGGCCAACGGCGGCGCTGGGCCACCCGACCGCGCATCTCGTCGATCAGCTCCACGGTGCCGTTGCGCACGATGTAGTCGACATCGCGTTTGAGCAGCGCGTGCGCGTGCAGCGCGACGTTGAGCGCGGACAGCTGCGCCACGTTCTCGTCGGCGTACAGGTTGATGCCCCCGAGCTTGGCCTCCACGGCGGCGAGGCCCGCGCTGGTGAAGGCGACGCTGCGTCCGTCGTCGGCGATCCGGTAATGCTTGCCGGGGCGCAGCTCGCGTACCAGGGCCGCCGCCGCGTGCACCGGATCCTGCTCGCCCGGCACCATTCCGGCGAGCACCATCGGCACCCGCGCCTCGTCGATGAGGATGGAGTCCGCCTCGTCGACGATGGCGGTGCCCAGCGTCCGCTGCACGCGGTCCGCCACGTCGGTGACCAGTTGGTCGCGCAGATAGTCGAAACCCGCCTCGCTGACCGAGACATACGTCACATCCCGGGCATACGCCTCGCGGCGCTCCTCGGGGGTGGACGACTCGGTGACCCATCCGACGGTCAGGCCCAGCAGGCGGTAGACGGGGGCCATCCACTCGGCGTCCCGGCGGGCCAGGTAGTCGTTGACGGTGAGCACGTGCACGGGCCCGTTGCCCAGCCGGACGTGTCCGTAGGCGGCGATCGCCGCGGTCAGGGTCTTGCCCTCCCCGGTGGCCATCTCGGCGACCTTGCCGGACAGCAGGGCCATCGCACCGAGCAGCTGGACGTCGTACGGCCGCTGGTCCAGTCCGCGTCGGGCGGCCTCGCGGCCGATCGCGCAGATCTCGACGAAGTCCTCGGCCCGCGCGGCGGCCGTGGTCAACTGCTCGTCGTCGAGGGAGAGCAGTTCCTCCTCGCGTGCCTCGATCGCGGGCAGCAGCCTCTTCAGCGGACCGAGGTCGACCGTGGTGCCCGGACGCTGGAGGAAACGCCGGAGCCTGTTCTTCAACCGCTGCGACACACCCATGAGGCGCAACGGTACGCGACCGGCAGCCCCGCCGTCGATCGACGGTGCCGGATGCCCGGGGTGAGCTGTGCTTCGATCAGGCGCCGCCGCACACCTCAGCAGGCGAGAACCGCCTGCACCTCGTGCCGGCGGCGGTCGGCGAGGTCGACCAGCAGTCGGGGCGCGTCGTCGAACGGGACCACCGCGGTCACCAGATGCGCGCGCAGCTCCTCCCCGCAGGCGCGGAGGAGCTCGATCGTCGCCGCGGACAGCCGCTCCCGGTCCCAGGTGGCGTCGAGGCCACGCGGCACCCGGCCGATCTGGGCGCAGCGCAGGGAGAGGCCGTTGTGATGGAACTCCTCACCGAGGCGCACCTCGTGCGCCCCGGCCTGGTAGAACGCCAGATCGATCGCCGTGCCCCGCGGACGCAGCAGTCGCAGCGACTGGTGCAGTGCCCAGTCCTGCCCCCGGCACTGGAACACCACGTCCGCGCCCCGGTCGGCTGGACCGTGCCGCCACCTGACCTTGAGCACCTGCGCCGCGTCGACCGTGTCCGGGTCGAGCGTCTCCAGGCCGAGCGCCTCGGCGACCGCCCGGCGCGCCGGTGTGGGGTCTACCACGACCACCTCCGCGGCGTCGTGGTGGCGGGCGAACAGGGCGGTCAGCAGACCCACGACGCCGGCTCCGAACACCGCCACGCGTCGCCCCCGAACCCCGTCGCCGAGGGTGTGGACGTGGCTGCCGTAGCCGTCGGCGGCGGCGTGCAACAGGCCGTTGGCGCAGATCGGCCCCATGTGGGCCACGTAGACGCCGAGCAGCGGGTCCAGGTCGGCGGGCAACGGGACGAACCGGTCGACGAGCGGATCGGCGCGATAACCGGTGCGGTGCCCGTAGGCCATCGCGACCAGGGTGTTCTCCGCGACCGCCGGGGTGCGGCTGGCCACCACCCGGGCCACCTCCATGTACCCGAGCCGGGTCACCGGGTACGGCGTGGCCGCCGACCCGGGTTGGAAGAGGCCGAGTTCGGCGTTCCAGGTGGCGCCGAGGTACGGGTTGGTGCCTTTCACGTAACTCAACTCGGTCCCGGCGGAAACGCCGCTGTAGAGCGTCCGGACCGCAAAGCGCTCCGGTAGCAGCGGCTCCGGCTCCGTCTCGCATACCTCGACCCGGCCGGGCCCGGTCACCACCACCACCCGCTCAGCCATGCGTGGTCGCCCGTTCCGGCACCGCCCGCACCGGCGACCCGGTCGCCGGTGGGTCACCACACAACCACACGCTCTCGCCCGTCCGGACCGACTCCGCCACCGCGCAGGCCAGCCGGTGGGTGGCCAGCGCCTCCGCGTACGGCACCCGGACGTCGTCGCCGATGCCCCGCACCGCGTCGATGAAGGCTCGGTCGACGGCGATCCGGGCGGCCTGCGGGTCGGCCGCGAACCGGTGCTCCCGGTGGTTCTCGCGGACCACCAGCTCGTCTTCGCCGAGCCGGAGCACCAGCCCTTCGGCGACGACCTCCACCTGTGCGCAGTGCTTCCAGTCGAGCACGCAGGCCGAGGTGAGCGTGCCCAACGCACCGCTGGCGAAGCGCAGCGCCGCGGCGGTCACCCCGTCGATGTCCGCCCCGGCGACCAGGGGCGGGGAGCCGTCGCCGTACGCGGCGACCCGGTGGACCTCACCGGCGAGCAGGCGGGTCAGATCCAGCACGTGGGCGGCCTGCTCCACCACCGGCCCACCCGAGCGGTCCCGGCGCGTCCACCAGTCCACCGGCGGTACCCGATCCAGCCACGACCCGTTGACCAGCCGGACCGGACGGTCGGCCAGCAGTCGCCGGGCGCGGTCCACCACCTCCAGGTAGCGCCAGTGGTGGCCGACGGCCGTCAGCGCGTCGCGCCGGCGGATCAGCGCGTCGATCCGCACCGCCGTGTCCAGGTCGACAGCGACCGGCTTCTCGACGAACATCGGCACACCCGCCGCCAGCACCGCCTCCTCAGCCGGACCGTGCGCGTACGGCGGAACGCAGACGTAGACCGCGTCGAGCGGGGCCGAGAGCAGTGCGGCGACATCGGGATAGGCCCGCGCGCCGTACCGGTCGGCCAGCCGCTGCGCCGCCTCGCCGACGACGTCGGTCACCCCGGTCAGGGTCACGTCGTCGAAGCCGGACAGCACCCGGGCGTGCCGTCGGGCGACGTTGCCCGCGCCGACCAGTCCGACCCGGCACCTGCCCATGCTCATCCCCCCGCAGCTAGGAGCCGCCTGGCACGATTCCACACCGGCCGACCGCGCAAACCTCGCCGGGATGCAAATGCCGGAACACGCGCGCGATCCGGGCCCGGGGTGGCACCGTTAGATCATTTGGCTAAGGGGAAATCCGCAGACCTACACGTACCACTGGGGGTGCGCCTGTGCGGCAACGAACGACCACCTCACCCGTCGTAGAAGCCTGGTCGACCTACCGTACGGCCTCGAGCGAACAGTGGACCCCGCGTCAACTGCTCGGCGCGAAGGGCGGCACCCGGATCAGCGTGGTCATCCCGGCCCGCGACGAGGAGGCGACCGTGGGCGCCATCGTGTCGACGATCCGGACCCATCTCGTCGACGAGGTCCCGCTCGTCGACGAGGTGATCGTGGTGAACTCCCGGTCCCGAGACGAGACCGCCGCGGTGGCGGCCGCCGCCGGGGCGGTCGTCGTCTCGCAGGACGAGATGACCCGCGGGCTGCCTCGGCTGGAGGGCAAAGGCGACGCGCTGTGGGCCGGGCTGGCGGCGGCGGAAGGGGACGTGGTCGCCTTCGTTGACGCGGACCTGCGGGAGTTCCGGCCGCATTTCGTGACCGGGCTGCTCGGCCCGCTGCTCACCGACCCCTCGGTCGCCTTCGTGAAGGGCTTCTACCACCGGCCGCTGGTACAGGCGTCCGGGGTGGAACCGGAGGGGGGAGGGCGGGTGACGGAACTGGTGGCCCGCCCGTTGCTGAACCTCTTCTGGCCGGAGTTGGCCGGGTTCATCCAGCCGCTCGCCGGCGAGTACGCGGGCCGGCGGGAGATCCTCGCGCAGGTGCCGTTCGTATCGGGCTACGGCGTGGAGATCGCCATGCTCATCGATCTGTTGGAGCTGGTCGGTCTGGACGCCCTGGCCCAGGTGGATCTCGGCGAGCGACTGCACCGGCACCAGGACACCGAAGCCCTTGGGCGCATGTCCGCACAGATCGTCCTCACCGCATGGTCGCGGCTGCAACGCCGCGGCTGGGCGACCTCCGCCGTCTCGCCGGCCACCCTGCTCACCCAGTTCCGTCGACACCGCACCGACGGCCGGGAGCGCGAGACGGTGGTCAACGACGTCTCGGTGCATGAGCGGCCGCCGCTGGCCCAGTTGGAACAGGAGCAGCGGGCCCGACGGACGGGGAGAGTGAGCGTGTGACCACGGTGCTGATGAACGCCGGCCCATGGCTGCCGGTACCGCCGCCCGGCTACGGCGGGATCGAGAACGTGGTGGCGACCCTGGTGCCCGAGCTGCGGAAGCTGGGCGTGCGGGTGGTTCTCGCCTCGGTCGGCACCAGCACACTCGAGGTCGACGAGCACGTGCCGGTCTTCCCGGACGGGCAGTTCCATGCCTTGCAGCGCCCGTACAACCAGGTCTGCGGTATCGCGCAGGCCCACCTGCACGCGGTGGTGCGGATGCTGCGCGAACGCGACGACATCGACCTCGTGCACGACCATGTGGAGGCGGTCGGTCTGGCCACCCTCGCCGCGATGGGCGGGGACGTCCCGCCCGCTCTGCACACCCTGCACTGGGACCTCGGCAAGCACCCGGACCTGTACGGGAACCTCGACGGCGGCTCCCGGGTGCGGGTCAACGGGGTGTCGGCGGCTCAGCTGGCGCGCGCGCCGCTGCGGCTGCGCCGGCATGCGATCGGGCACGTGCACCTGGCGACGCCGCTGGCGGTGGACGCGGACCGGCGGCCGCGGGTGGACAAGGACGATTTCGGGCTGATCCTCGGCCGGATCACCCCGGGCAAGGGTCAGCACCTCGGCGCCCGACTGGCGCACGAGGCCGGGTTCGACCTCGTCCTCGCCGGCCCGATCGGGCCGTACCGGCAGCCCCGGGATCTGGCCGCCGCGGAGAACCCGGAACAGAATCCGGATGTCCGCTACTGGCGCGACCAGGTGGCGCGGTACGTCGACGGCGACCGGGTGCGGTGGATCGGAACGGTGGCCGGCGCGGAGCGGGACGACCTCGTCGCGCGTGCCCGGGTGATGCTGTTCCCGCTGCGTTGGGAGGAGCCGGGCGGCACGGCGGTGGTGGAGTCCCTGGCCTTGGGCACTCCGGTGGTCGCGCTGCGCCGCGGGTGTCTCCCGGAACTGATCGAGCACGGCCGCACCGGGCTGCTCACCGACGACGAACAGGAGCTGGCCGAACTGGCGTGGACGGCCGGTCGGCTCGACCCGGGCGAGTGCCGGCGCGAGGCGGCCCGACGATTCACCCCGGCGGTGATGGCCGAGCGGTACGTGGCGCTCTACGAACAGATCCGCCGACCGGAGCACCGCACGCCCGGGACCGCCTGACGGCGTTTGTCGCAGCGGACGGCGGGAACGCGGCCATCGGAACTCCTCGGTGGAGGTGAGAAGAGATGGCGAGCAGATCCGCTTACCCGGCGACCGCCAGGGCGACGGCCGGAACCCGACCGATGGTGCGCACCGCGGCCGCGTTCGTGGGTTGGCTGTTCCTGGTGATCGGGGTTCTGGGCTTCATCCCGGGCATCACGACCAACTTCGACGAGATGCGGCTGTGGGGGCACGAATCGGGTGCCAACCTGCTGGGCGTCTTCCAGGTGTCCGTGCTGCACAACCTGGTGCACCTGGGGTTCGGAGTGGCGGGGCTGGCGATGGCCCGAACCGTGCCGGCCGCCCGCTGGTACCTGATCGGCGGTGGTGTCGTCTACGGTGTCCTCTGGCTCTACGGGCTGATCGTGGAGAAGGACACTCCCGCCAACTTCGTACCGCTGAACACTGCGGACGACTGGCTGCACCTGGGCCTGGCGGTCGGCATGATCACACTGGGTCTGTTGACCAGTCGCGGGCCGCGCGCCGCGGGTCGCGCCTAGCCGACCGGTCACCGGACGGACTGGCGGGTCGCCTCCCCGACGGGGAGGCGACCCGCTGCGTGGCGGTGCGCGGTC
>DASVCA010000014.1:0-7593 GCA_036381835.1 Micromonosporaceae bacterium | reverse complement strand
CGAAATGCAGAACCAACCAGCGGCCCACAATCATACAACCAGAACCACCAGCCGAATCATGTGGGTCCGACAGGACGGCCGCCGCAGCTCTCCACCACGTCGCCCGGCTCCCTGCCGAGAGAAGTCTAAACCGGCCGGTTTCGCAGCTCCGTCCCACCCTGCTCGGGGGTCGGATCCGCACCGCCCGTCCCAGCCTCGTACAACGTACCCGAGGCCGGGGATCATCCCGCAGGACGGTCGGTCCGGGACCTTCATCCCTTCCGGCCGCGTCCCCCGCGGGCAGAGAGAAAGTTACGGGGCCGAAGCCTCGATCGTCAAATCAGCGGCACGCGACCCCGATCACACAATCGTTGCTCACCTATTTAACCAGCTGAACGCCGGCGAAATTCCGCTTCCCCCGGCGTAGGACGAGGAACCGTCCGTGCAGGAGCTGCTCCGAGGCGGGCCGCGCCTCGGTGTCGGAGACCCGCTCGTTGTTGAGGTAGGCACCGCCTTCGCGGATCACCCGGCGGGCCTCCTTGAGGCTCGGCACCAGACCCGCGTCCCGCAACAACGTGGCCACGTCCGGCAATTCCCCGTGTACCTCGATCAGCCCGGCCTCGGTCAGCGCGGCGCGCAGAGTGTCCGGATCCAGTCTGTCCAGTGATCCCCGTCCGAAAAGCGCCTCGCTGGCGGCTATCGCCTCACGCGTCTGGCGTTCCCCGTGCACCAGGGTGGTCAGTTCCTCGGCCAGCGCCCGCTGCGCCTGCCGCGCCTGCGGCTGATCACCGGTGGCCCGCTCCAGCTCCTCGATCTCGTCGTGCGAGCGGAAGCTGAAGAGGCGCAGATACTGCGACACGTCGCGGTCGTCGGTGTTCATCCAGAACTGGTAGAAGGCGTACGGGCTGGTCATGGTCGGATCGAGCCAGACGGTGCCGCTCTCGGTCTTGCCGAACTTCGTTCCGTCGGCCTTCGTCACCAGCGGCGTCGTGAAGGCGTGCGCCGGCCCCGCCCCGCGCCGTCGGATGTAGTCGACCCCCGCGGTGATATTGCCCCACTGATCCGAGCCACCGAACTGCAGCGTGCACCCCTCCCGGCGGTGCAGCTCGAAGAAGTCGTTGGCCTGCAGCAACTGGTAGCTGAACTCGGTGAAGCTGATGCCGGTCTCCAGGCGGGCCTTGACCACCTCGCGGGCCAGCATCCGGTTGACCGGGAAGTGCTTGCCCACGTCCCGCAGGAACTCGACCACGTTCATCCGCTCGGTCCAGTCCAGGTTGTTGACGAGCTTCGCGGCGTTGTCCCCCTGGTAGGTGAGGAAGGGCGCCAGCTGCTCCCGAATCCGCTCCACCCAACCGGCCACGACCTCGGGTGGATTGAGGACCCGTTCGGCACTCTCCTTCGGGTCGCCGATCTGTCCGGTCGCCCCGCCCACCAGCAACAGCGGACGGTGCCCGGCGAGCTGAAGCCGGCGGGCCGTCAGCACCTGCACGAAATTGCCGACGTGCAGGCTCGCCGCGGTCGGATCGAAGCCCACGTAGAACGTCACCGGCCCGGCGCCCAGGTGCGCCCGTAGGTCGTCCAGGTCGGTGGAGTCGTGGATGAGCCCCCGCCACAGCAGGTCATCGAGGAGATCAGTCACGTCCGGGATTCTCCCCTATCATCGGTGGAAATCCTCAACCCATCAACGATCACCGAGAGCTCCGATCACAGCCGAAGCGGGCCTGCGTCCCCAGCACCACCGCCGCCGCCCGCTAGGCCAGGGACAACGCGGCAAGCGCCGCGTTGACGATGCTGCCCGGGAGCAGATCGTGCAGCTCGTACAGGTCGTGGACCGTACCCGACTGGCCGAACTGATCGACTCCGAGCGGCACACACGGCACCGCCAGCGCCGAGCCCAGCCAGGCCATCGCGTGCGACGCCGCGTCGTGCACGGTGACCACGGGGGCACGCTCGCCGAAAGCGGTGCGCAACGCCCCGGGGATGCTCGGCACGGTAGCGGTTCGAACCCCCTGGCGCAGCGTGCGCTGCCAGGCGGAGTAAAGCCGATCGAGCGAGGTGACGTCCACGACATGTGCGGCGATGCCCTCATCGGCGAGCTCCGCCGCCGCGGCGAGGGTCTCCGGCATCACCGCTCCCGAAGCGGCGAGGTACACCACCGGGGCTTTGGACTCGCACAGCTCGGGGTAGGCGTGATGGGCGTCGACCAACCGGTACGCGCCGGCGAGAACCTGCCGGCGGAGGACGGCGTCGCCGATCCTGGCGCGAGCCGCCTCGAACGGCGTCTGGTCGATCGGGCGAGTCGTCAGCCGGAAGTAGTAGGCCCCGTCCTCCGCGGGAACCGCCGTGGCGGTTCGGCTCGGGCCGGCGGCGATTCGGGTCAGGGCGTCGCACAACAGCCAGTCCAACGCGGCCCCGTACGCCGGCTCGATGAAGGTGACGCCCGGCAGTTCCAGTCCCACCGAGGCGGTGATGGTGGACTGGTGGGCACCGCCCTCCGGAGCGAGGGTGATCCCGGACGGGGTGCCGGCCACGATGAACCGCGATCCGGAGTAGGTGCCGTAGAGGAAGGCGTCCAAGCCACGCAGCACGAACGGGTCGTAGACCGTGCCGATCGGCAGCAGCGGCTGACCCGACAGGTCCCAGGCCAGCCCGAGCTGGCCGAGCAGCAGGAACAGGTTCATCTCGGAGATGCCGAGTTCGATGTGCTGACCGGTCGGGCCCTCGTGCCAGCGCAGCATCTGATCGTCGTGCCAGGTGCGTTGCCGCTGGGGTGCGAACACTCCCGTCTTGTTGATGAACCCGGCGAGGTTCGTCGAGGTGGCCACGTCGGGCGCGGTCGTGACCAGATAGGGAGCTACCTGCTCGTTACGCGCCAGTTCGACGAGAACGCGGCCGAAGACCTCCTGAGTGGAGATCGGTTTGGCGGCGCGGATCCGCGTGGCGTCCGGAACGGTGATCGGCAGCGCCGCAGCTTCGGGGGTCCGCGCCAGCGCCTCCCGGCGAGAGGCGGCGAGGATCCCGGTCGGCGAGGCCGGATCGAACCGGTCCCACTCCGTGTCCGGCGTCAGCCCGTGGTCCCGCCGCAGCGCGTCGATCTGTTCGGCGGTGAGCAGGGCCGCGTGGTTGCGCGGGTTACCGGCGATCGGCAGCCCCCAGCCCTTGACCGTGTACGCGAACACCACGCTCGGGCGATCGGCGACCGCGTCGCATTCGGCGTAGGCGTCGAGCAGGGCGGCCAGATCGTGACCGCCCAGGTCGGTGACCAGCGGTCCGAGTTCCTCGTCCGGGACATCGGCGATGAACCGTTCCACCTCCGCCGGCGCCCCGTCCAGGAACTGCTTGCGCAACCGGTCCCCGGTCAGCCCGAACAGTGACTGGTACTGCTCGTTGGGCATCGCGTCGATCCAGGCCCGCAGGTGCTCCCCGCCCGGCCTGGCGAAGGCGGCCTGCAGCCGCCGACCGTACTTGACCTCGACGACGTGCCAACCTGCTGCCTCGAACTGGCCGCGCCACTGGCGGATCCGTACGCCCGGCACCACCCGGTCCAGCGATTGGCGGTTGACGTCAACCACCCACATCACATCGCCGAGACCGGCGGTGGCCGGGTCCGCCACCGCCTCCCAGACGTTGCCCTCGTCCAGTTCGGCGTCGCCGATCAATGCGATGAACCGGGACCGCGGCCGTGGCCCGAAGTGCGCGTCGACGTAGCGGCGGGTCACCGCGGCGAACAGCGGGGCCGCCGCGCCCAGGCCGACCGAGCCGGTGGAGAAATCCACCCCGTCGGGGTCCTTCGTGCGGGACGGGTACGACTGCAGGCCGCCCCGCGACCGCAACCGGGTCAGGTAGGACCGGTCCAGGTTCCCGAGCAGGTACTGGATGGCGTGGTAGACCGGCGACGCGTGTGGTTTCACGGAGACCCGGTCGGCCCGGTCCAGGTGGGCGAACCACAGCGCGGTCATGGCGCTGACCAGCGACGCGCTAGAGGCCTGGTGGCCGCCGACCTTCACCCCGTCGCCGGTGACCCGCTCCCGGTTGGCGGCGTCCACCATCCGGGTGGCCAACCACAGCACCCGTCGTTGAATCTGGTCCAGAACGGCAAGGTCGACATCGTGGTACGGGCGGGGCGGGTGCGACACGGTGGTTACTCCCGGCTCGGAGGGGCTCAACGGTCACTTAGTCAACCGCACCGACCTCCGCGTCGCCAAAGCAGAGTTCCCGCGATGCATTGCGCGGGGCGCCCCGACCCGGCTCTCCGCAGGTCGACCGCCGGCAGGACCGCGGGGAGGCAGAGGTATCGGCGGCGTCAGGACCGCCGGCGGGGGACGTGGCGGCGGTACCGGCTGACGGTGGGTTCGCCGGTGATCCAGAACCGCCAGGGGATGTCGTGTGCGGCGGTCACCCCGACCCGCGGCCCGGCGGTGATGGCCGATTCCGGCACCGCGACCGGTGCGGGCGCCAGACGCACCGGTCCGTCGCCGAGCAAGTAGGCGCCGTACGCCGAACGGTCCAGGCCCAGCGCCGCGCAGAGCCGGGCCGGACCGCGGGCGAGCTCCACATCCCGTCGCACGGCCGGTCGTCTGGCACGGGCGGCATCGAGGCCGTCCACCACCTCACCGGCGCGCAGCAGCACCGCCGAAGCCTCCCCGTCCGGCCCGGTCACCACGTTCATGCACCAGTGCATGCCGTAGGTGAAGTAGAGGTAGGCGTAGCCGGGTGGGCCGAACATCACCGCGTTGCGGGCGGTCCGACCGCGGTAGGCGTGCGAGGCCGGGTCGCCGGCGGTGCCGGCGTACGCCTCGACCTCGGTGATGCGGACCGTGACCCCACCCGCGGTGAGCGTGCAGCCGAGCAGTCCCCGAGCCGCCGGCACCACCGGCCCGGCCAGGAGTTCGGACAGGGCGGTGCCGGTCGGCGCGGTCACCGTCCGACCACCGAGACGTGAGCCGTATCCGTTCAACGGATGACCGTGGTCCGACGCGTCCATCCAGACGAGAGTAGCGGCGGGTCTCGGTGAGGTTCCGTCGGATGTTGACAGCACCGCACCGAGACTCGGACCGCGTCACTGCGGCACGACCTGCTCGGCCCCCCAGGCACGCCAGTGGTCGAGTCGCTCGCCGACCGCCGCCAACTGCTTGGCGACCTGGTCGGGACCGGTGGATCCCGGGGTGGTACGGGCGGCGAGCGCCGAATCCACCGACAGCACCTGCCGGACGCCCGCGTCGAGGTGCTCGCTGATCTGCTTCAGCTCGGTGTCGGACACCTCGTCGAGCGCGCATTCGCGCGCCGCGCAGCGCGCGACCAGCCGCCCGGTGATCTCGTGCGCCTCGCGGAACGGCACCCCTTTACGGACCAGCCAGTCGGCCACCTCGGTGGCCAGGGTGTAGCCGACGGGTGCGGCGGCGGCGAGCCGGTCGATCCGGACCGTCATCGTCGCGATCATGCCGGTCAGCGCCGGTAGCAGCAGGAACAGGGTGTCGAGCGCGTCGAAGACCGGCTCCTTGTCCTCCTGCAGATCCCGGTCGTACGTCAAGGGCAGGCCCTTGAGCATGGTCAGCACCGTCACCAGGGAGCCGATCAACCGGCCCGACTTGCCTCGCGCCAGCTCGGCGATGTCGGCGTTCTTCTTCTGCGGCATGATCGAGGAGCCGGTGGCGAAGGCGTCGTCGAGCTCGACCCAGCCGAACTCCTGCGAGGTCCACAGCACCACCTCCTCCCCGAGTCGGGACAGGTGCACACCGATCATGGCCGTGATGAAGAGGAACTCGGCGACGAAGTCGCGGTCGGCGACCGCGTCCATGGAGTTGGCCGCGGCGGTGGCGAAGCCGAGTTCCCGCGCCACCCGATCCGGATCCAGCGGCAGTGAGGAGCCGGCGAGCGCACCGGAACCGAGCGGGCACACCGCAGTCCTGGCGTCCCAGTCGCGCAGCCGGTCCAGGTCACGCAGCAGCGGGTGGACGTGGGCGAGCAGCCAGTGTCCGAAGGTGACCGGCTGGGCGTGCTGCAGGTGGGTCATGCCGGGCGCCGGGGTGTGCACGTGCCGGGCGGCCTGCTCGGTCAACGCGTGCGCGAGCTCCACCAGCCCGGCGGCGAGCCGCCGGGCCTGGTCGCGCAGATACAGCCGCAGGTCCGTGGCGATCTGGTCGTTGCGGGACCGACCGGCGCGGAGTTTGCCGCCGAGGGGGCCGAGCCGTTCCAGCAGGCCCCGCTCCAGCGCGGTGTGCACGTCCTCGTCGTCCATCGTCGGCTGGAACCTGCCGGCGGCGCAGTCCGCCGCGAGCTCGTCGAGGGCGGCGAGGATCCGATCCAGCTCGTCTGCGTCGAGCAGGCCGGCCGCGGCCAGTACCCGGGCGTGGGCCCGGGAGCCGGCGATGTCGTAGCGGGCCAGTCGCCAGTCGAAGTGGACGCTGAGCGACAGTCGGGCGAGCGCTTCGGCGGGCCCGCCGGCGAACCGCCCGCCCCACAGGCTGGTACGAGTAGTGCCCGCGGTGGGGCCGTCGTCGGACACCCTGTCCACCCCCACGGTCATGCCTGCGGGCCGCTCAGGCGTGCGTCGCGGGCCGCGGCCAGCCGCGACGGCAGACCCCACAGCTGCACGAAGCCCTTTGCCAGCGACTGGTCGAAGGTGTCGCCGGTGTCGTAGGTGGCCAGCCCGAAGTCGTACAGGCTGGCTTCCGAGCGCCGGCCGGTCACCACCGCCCGACCGCCGTGCAGCACCATGCGCACGTCACCGGAGACGTACCGCTGGGTCTCCTCGATGAACACGTCGAGTGCGCGCTTGAGCGGGGAGAACCACAGCCCGTCGTAGACGAGTTCGCTCCAGCGCTGGTCGACGCCCTTCTTGAAGCGGGCGACGTCGCGTTCCACGGTGACGTTCTCGAGTTCCTGGTGCGCGGTGATCAACGCGATCGCACCCGGTGCCTCGTACACCTCACGGCTCTTGATGCCGACCAGCCGGTCCTCGACCATGTCCAGCCGTCCGACGCCCTGGGCGCCGGCCCGGCGGTTGAGTTCGGTGACCGCCTGGTACGGGGTGACCGTCTCGCCGTCGATCGCGACCGGGACGCCCCCGTCGAAGGTGATCACGACCTCGTCCGGATCGCGCGGCTCGGCCGGGTTCGCCGTGTAGGAGTAGAGGTCCTCGACCGGCCCGTTCCAGATGTCCTCCAGGAAGCCGGTCTCCACCGCCCGGCCCCACAGGTTCTGGTCGATGGAGTACGGCGAGGAGTGGGTGACGTCGATGGGCAGGCCCTTCTCCATGGCGTACGCGATGGCCTTGTCCCGGGTCCAGGCGAAGTCCCGGGCCGGGGCGATGACCTGCAGGTCCGGGGCGAGGGCGCCGAGGCCGACTTCGAAGCGGACCTGGTCGTTGCCCTTGCCGGTGCAGCCGTGGGCCACGATCGTGCCGCCGTGCTTGCGGGCGGCCGCCACCAGGTGCTTGACGATCAGCGGCCGGGACAGCGCGGACACCAGCGGGTAGCGGTCCATGTAGAGGGCGTTGGCCCGCACCGCCGGCAGGCAGTAGTCGGTGGCGAACTCGTCCCGGGCGTCAACGACCTCGGCTTCCACCGCGCCGCAGGCCAGCGCGCGCTGCCGGATGACCTCGAGGTCCTCGCC
>DASVCA010000013.1:0-61156 GCA_036381835.1 Micromonosporaceae bacterium | reverse complement strand
GGATCGCAACTCGATGTGATTGAGGGGAAGGACGACACTGGCCGGCTGCACCCGGTCTTCGGACCGGGTGAGGATCGCAACGGCGACTCCGTGTCGGAGTCCCCGGAGACGGTGGCCCGGCTGCACCCGGTCTTCGGACCGGGTGAGGATCGCAACTCGGCGATCGTCGACGCCGGGGTGTCGAGCGTGCAGGGGGCTGCACCCGGTCTTCGGACCGGGTGAGGATCGCAACTTGAACTCGTTGAACGCGTTCTGGCCCCAGCGCAGGCTGCACCCGGTCTTCGGACCGGGTGAGGATCGCAACGTGTCGCGGGCGATGGCGAACCACAAACGATGGCCGCACGCTGCACCCGGTCTTCGGACCGGGTGAGGATCGCAACAGCCGCCGGCTGGACCTCAAAGGACACCGAGACGTCAGCTGCACCCGGTCTTCGGACCGGGTGAGGATCGCAACGCGTTGATCCACGACACGGGCGCGTCGATCGTCAGCGCTGCACCCGGTCTTCGGACCGGGTGAGGATCGCAACGTGCTCGGCCAGTGGGTGATGGCTGAGGGCGCCGTCTTGCTGCACCCGGTCTTCGGACCGGGTGAGGATCGCAACGCCCGCTGGTCGGCCATCGGCAGCCTGGTGTTCGGCGGCTGCACCCGGTCTTCGGACCGGGTGAGGATCGCAACGTCGAGTACGGCACCTCGTCCACGCCGGAGCAGCCGGCTGCACCCGGTCTTCGGACCGGGTGAGGATCGCAACGGCAAGGAGTCCCGGGACAGCGCCCGCAAAGGTCGACGCTGCACCCAGTCTTCGGAATCAGGGTCTACGGCTGCGTGACACCCCCATCAAGGCGGGCAAGCAGGGCAAGAGCATTAGCGCGAGATGGCGAGGCTCCAGGTAGGACAGCAGTCGAGCAAGATCCGCAGTCCCGACCGCAGCGTCTTCGAAGCATGATGACACTCGGTCACAGGCCGTTAAGAGAATGGCTCAGTGAATCAGGGGAACGCGGGCGAGACGCTGGACATTGATCCGCTCGGCGTTTGGCCGGTAGCGCACGAGTTCGAGTGCGGGGACGTCGAATGTCCCGAAATCGATGTCCCGGCGGCTCTCCACGTAGCCCAGCGAGGGTCGCCGTGCTGAGGGATCGTGTCGGGCTGGTACGTCCCCTCGGTGAGCGATTTCCTGCCCGCGGCCCAGAGGTTCTCATAGCGTCCGTGCAGCTCCCCGGCAAGGTCGTCGTCAGTCGGGACGACGGTACGGTCCATGGCTCTCCACAAATGTCCGATGAACCGCTCGGCGTCCAGATCCCGGTCCCACCGGCTGACGGTGCCGGCCTGGCCGATCGACTGTTGAGTTGGCTGGGGCTTAGCTGGACGGTGATTGCTCGGCGACGAAGACGCCCAGGCCATGAACACCCTCGACCATTCCTTGGGTCTGCAGGACGAGGATGGCCTGGCGCACGACGGTCGTCGACACGCCGTACTCCTTGCAGAGCTGTGCCGTTGACGGCAGCTTGTCGCCGGGAGAAAGCTCCCCGGACTCGATCTGACCACGGATGTGGTCAACAATCTGTTCCCACTTTGGTTTCACGGGCATCCGAAACTCCCAGGTCTGCAGCCTCCATTTGATCACTTTTTGCTTGTCACGACAACCCATGACCTCGTGTTTTGCTTTCCACGCGTACATGTGTAAAGTTCTGATCACCGGCTCCCAGGTCTGCAAACCCGGAGTCGGTGTGTGGTCCCCGGCCGGTCCTGCCCGGCGGCCGGTCGGGGGCATGCCCGCTTACGCCGGGCGCTGAGCCGGCCCGGGGCGGGTGCTGGGTCCCCGGTCGTCTTGAGGAGGAGACGGCCGCCCCCGCCCGCTCCGGTGCCCTGCAAAGCCGGGCCGGGCCACCGGGTCGTGCTCGTCCAAGCATTGGGGAGGTTTTCAATCGTGTTGTTTCTTCGGATGACCGCCCGCCAGCAGTTGGCGGTGTGCCTGGCCGCGGTCACGTTGGCCGCCACCGCCGCCGGCTGCGGCGACGGCGGCGGTGGTGACGGTCCACGAGTCGTGGACAAGGTCACCTATCTGACCGGGTTCGGCGCGTTCGGCCGGGAAGGCTTCGCCTGGGTGGCTCGGGAAAAGGGGTACTTCCGGGCGCAAGGCCTCGACGTGGACGTACAACCCGGTGCCGCCGGAGAGAAAAACCTGCAACTGCTCGCCTCCGGCCGGGCACAGTTCGCCCTGGTGGACTACGCGGGAGTCGTCGTACGCGCCGGACACGGCCGGTTCGACCAGTTCCGCCTGGTGGGGGCGGTCAACGACCGCACCCTCATCTCGCTGATGACCCTCGACGGCACCGGCATCACCCGCCCCGCCGACCTCGCCGGAAAACGGATCGGGCAGGCCGCCGGTGCGGTGCCCAAAACCCTGTTCCCCACCTACGCCCGCCTGGCCGGCATCGACCCGGAAACGGTGTCCTGGGTGGAAACGAGTCCCCAAGGACTACCCGCCCTGCTGGCCTCCGGGCGGGTAGACGCGGTCGGCCAATTCGTGGTCGGGCAGCCGGCGATCGCCGCCGCCGCCGGTGGCCGTCGAGTCGTGGTGTTCCCCTACGGCGACTATCTGACCGACCTGTACGGCAACGTGGTGGTGACCACCGCGGAACTGGTCGAGCGTGATCCCGACCTGGTGCGCCGGTTCGTCACCGCGCTCATGCAAGGCCTCCGGTACGCGGTGGACCACCCCGACGAGGCGGGACAGATCCTGCACGCCGCCCACCCGGCGACCGACGCGGACACCGCGGCAGCCGAACTGGCCTTGATGCGCGCCTACGTGCCATCCGACCGGCCGAGCCTGCCGCTAGGCGCGTTCGACCGGATACGAGTCGCCCGGTCCGTGGCGGCGATGCAAGCCGCCGGACTGATCACCGGATTCGTACAACCAGAATCCTTCGTCGACTTCACCGTCATGACCCCGGCGGCGACGGCAGCGGCGGCGGGGGTGGCCCGATGAGCGGCCCATTCGCCGAAGGCGGCCCCATCCGCCCCCTGACCGCCCGAATCGTCCGACCCGCCGACCACCCCTGGCCCACCCCCGCCACCGGCCGACACCCGTCGTACCCGTTAGACAACGACGACCCCCTCGCCGGCACCCACCACGGCTGCCTGTCCACCCTGCTGGACCCGTTCAGCCGCCGCCGCACCTGCGACCTGTTCCCCACCGGCCTGCACGGGCGGCGCTGCCTGGAAGTCGGGGCCGGCGTCGGAGCCCGGTACGCGCACTGGCTGGCCGGTCAGGTCGGCCCGACCGGTCAAGTCATCGCCGTCGACGTGAAACCCCGCGACGTACCCGCCCACCCCCGGCTTTCGGTAGTCGAATGCGACCTCACCGCCCCCGACTGGCCGTTGACCGGCGACCGGTTCGACCTCATCCACGCCCGGCTCACCCTCGCCCACCTGCCCGACCGGCAAGACATCCTCGCCCGGCTCGTCGGCCTGCTCGCCCCCGGCGGATGGATCCTCGTCGAAGACTGGGACACCACCCGCACCGACATGGTCCTGCACGCCCCCGACCTGCAAGCGGCCGAGGAATACACCATCGTGCAAGAAACCGTCGGCCGGGTCTTCACCGCCGCCGGCACCGACCGCGGCTGGGCGCGACGCGTCCACGCCGCCCTACGCACCCACGGCCTGACCGACGTGCACACCGTCATGCACGCCGAATCCTGGACCGGTGGCGGGCCCGGCGCGCACCTGGCCGCCACCACCATCACCGAACTACGGCCGGCACTGCTGGCCGCCGGACTCACCGACCGGCAACTCGACCGGGCCCACGGGCTGCTGTCCGACCCCGACCTGGTACTAGCCGGGCACCTGCTCTACTCCACCGCCGGTCGCCTCACCCACCCGACACCCACCACCGAAAAGGATCAGCGATGACCACCCTCGACGCCCCGCCGAAAATCAGCGCATCCGCGGTCCGTACCGCGAACTTCCCCATCTCGTTCCGCGGCTACCGGCCCGCCGCCGTCCACGCCTTCCTCCGCCAGGTCGCCGAAGAGATCATCGACCTGCACCGGCGGCTCGCCGCCGCCAACGCCGAATGCGACCGGATCAAACAACACCTCAAGCAATGGCAGCGGGACCACGCCGCCACCTGCCGCCAACCCGACGACGAACACCGCCGTCGCCGCGACCACTGGCCCGTCAACCGGGAACCCACCTACTACGTCAGCAACCACAACCGCTGACCGAGGCCGGGGGCGGTGGCATCCCACCGCCCCCGATAAGGTGCGCACATGGCGAACCCGCTGACCCCCGAGGTGCTGGCCGACCCCGTAGCGCTGACCCGGACCCTCGTCGACATCGAATCGGTCTCCCGCAACGAGAAACTGATCGCCGACCACGTCACGGAAACCCTGCGCAACCTCCCGCACCTCACCGTCGAACGGTTCGGCAACACCGTGATGGCCCGCACCGACCACGGCCGCGACCAGCGGGTAGTGCTCGCCGGCCACCTCGACACCGTCCCCGTCAACGGCAACCTCCCCGCCCGCGTCGAAGGCGACATCATCCACGGCTGCGGCACCTCCGACATGAAATCCGGCGTGGCGCTCGCCCTGCACCTCGCCGTCACCCTGCCCGACCCCCGCTACGACATCACCTACTTCTTCTACGAAGCCGAAGAGATCGACTCCCGCTACAACGGCCTCCACCTGGTCTCCCAGGCACACCCCGACTGGCTCGCCGCCGACTTCGCCCTGCTACTCGAACCGACCCACGGAGTCGTCGAAGCCGGCTGCCAAGGGACACTGCGGGCCACCGTCACCACCACCGGCCGCCGAGCCCACTCGGCCCGCTCCTGGCACGGCGTCAACGCCATCCACGCCGCCACCGAAGTGCTCCACCGCCTCGCCGCCTACCAGCCACGGACAGTCACCATCGACGGATGCACCTACCGGGAAGGCATGAACGCGGTGTGGATCCGCGGCGGCGTCGCCGGCAACGTCATCCCCGACCGGTGCGAAATAGAAGTCAACTACCGGTTCGCCCCCGACCGCACCGAAGAACAAGCCCACGAATACGTGCGGGAATTCTTCACCGGCTACCCGGTCGAAGTCACCGACTCCTCCCCGGGAGCGCTACCGGGCCTGGACGCCGCCCCGGCCCGCGAATTCCTCGCCGCGGTAGGCCGCGACCCGGTCGGCAAACTCGGCTGGACCGACGTGGCCCGGTTCGCCGCACTCGGCATCCCCGCCCTCAACTTCGGCCCCGGCGACCCGAACGTGGCACACGCCCCCGACGAGCGAGTCGAGATCCCCAAAATCCGCGAAGGCGCGGAAATCCTGCGCCGCTGGCTCACCTCCGCCTGAGCCCGGCGACCGCCACACCCGGCCCGCCGAGCCGGCCCGTGACGCTCAACCCGCCACCAGGGACCGGTCGTCCGAATCCCGCTCCACAGTGACCAGTCCATGCTCCCGGTCCAACCGGGCCGGATCGTCGAGACGGGCCATCCTGCGCTCGGCCACAACCTCCCGGATACGCCGATACATCTGACGCCTCAGGCGCATCATCTGGCTGCTGGTGATCACAGACACTACTCCCCCCGCGAGGTGCTCACCGGCGCCGGCCGAGCGGGCCGCGCGTACCAGTATGTGCCCGATCAGACGACCCGGCGACCCATTTGGTTGCCAAATCGCCAGCGATTTCCACCGGCCGCGCGGCAGGCCCGTCGGCGCTGCGGGCACCCGCGTCCCCTACCCCCGACTAGGTTGACTGCATGACCAACAGCGAACGGCGAGCCGACGGACACCAGCCCTGGCCCGAGCGCCACCGCGGCGCCGTCACCCTGCGCAGAGAAGCGATCCCCGGCACCACCGCCGACCAGCGGCTACTCGACTCCCGGCACCGGGCCGACTGGCGCACCAAAGACGCCTGGCGGGCACTGCGAATCCTCTCCGAATTCGTCGAAGGCTTCGACACCCTCGCCGAACTACCCCCCGCGGTCAGCGTCTTCGGCTCGGCGCGCAGCCAACCCGACAGCTGGGAATGCCGCCTCGCCCAAGAACTCGGCGCCGCCCTCGCCCGCGCCGGCTACGCGGTCATCACCGGCGGCGGCCCAGGCGTCATGGAAGCCGTCAACCGGGGAGCCAGCGAAGCCGGCGGACTCTCCATCGGACTCGGCATCGAACTCCCCTTCGAACAAGGCATCAACGACTGGGTCGACCTGGCCATCGACTTCCGCTACTTCTTCGCCCGCAAAACCATGTTCGTCAAATACGCCCAGGCGTTCGTGGTGCTACCCGGCGGCTTCGGCACCATGGACGAACTCTTCGAAGCACTCACCCTGGTACAAACCGGCAAAGTGACCCGGTTCCCCGTCGTGCTCATGGGCACCGACTACTGGCGCGGCCTCCTCGACTGGCTGCGCCACACCATGGCCGCCACCGGCAAAATCGACCCAGCGGACCTTGAACTGATCTCCCTCACCGACGACGTCCAAGCCGCCGTCCAGTGCATCGTCGACGCCGACACGGCGTTCACCGCCGAACAGCGGGCCCTGGCGGAACAGCGGGCCCAGCGCGCCACCGCACAAGCACAAGGCGCCCACCACCCACCTGCCCCCGGCGGCACCGGACGGTAACCGGGCACACCGACGTCGTACCCACGTGATGGCATGAGCGGCATGCAGGCGTACCGGCTGGTCCGCCGACCGGCCGAAACCGGGACGGCACTCCTCGACGACCCCCTGCAACGGCACGTCATCGACCACGTCCACGGGCCGCTACTCGTCCTCGGCGGCCCCGGCACCGGCAAAACCCGCACCCTCATCGAAGCGGTAGCGGCCCGCATCACCGCCGGCACCCACCCCGACCGGATCCTGGTGCTCACCTTCGGCCGCCGGGCGGCGACCGCCCTGCGGCACCGCATCGAAGCCCGCACCGCCGGCCCCACCCGCCGAGTCATGCCCGAACCACTGGTACGCACCTTCCCCGCGTACGCGTTCGGCCTGCTACGCCGCGCCGCCGCCGAACGCGGCGAACCACCACCCCGCCTGCTCACCGGCCCCGAACAAGACCTCATCATCCGCGAACTACTCGCCACCATCGACGACGAAGACAGCCCCCTACCCGTCCACTGGCCGCCACACCTGCGCGCCGCACTCCGCACCCGGGCCTTCGCCACCCAACTGCGCGACCTGCTCCAACGGGCCGCCGAACGCGGCATCGGACCCGCGGAGCTGGCCCGGCTGGGGGAGCGGCACGGCCGCGACGACTGGCAGGCCGCCGCCCGCTTCCTGCGGGAATACCTCGCGGTGCTCGCACTGCGCGACGTGACCACCCGCGGCTCGGTCGCCTACGACCCCGCCGAACTGGTCCGGGCCGCCGCCGGAATGCTCACCGACGACGAGTCCCTGCTGGAAGCCGAACGCCGCCGGCTGGCCTACATCTACGTCGACGAACTCGCCGAAACCGACCCGGCGCAACTCGACCTGCTGGCCCTGATCGCCGGCGGCGGCAAAAACCTCATCGCCTTCGCCGACCCCGACTCGTCGACCTACGGGTTCCGCGGCGCCGACCCGACCGGAGTCACGAACTTCCCGACCCGCTTCCGCACCGCGGCCGGAGAACCGGCCCCCACCGTCACCCTCACCACCTCGTACCGCTGCGGCCCCAACCTGCTCGCCGCCGGCCGCCGGCTCGCCCGACGGCTACGCGGCCCGGCCGGACACCGCGCCCTGCGGCCGACCCCCGACGCCGAACCCGGCACCGTCGAAATCCGCACCTTCCGCTCCGGCACCAGCGAAGCCGCCTACCTGGCCCACGCGTTACGGGAAGCGCACCTCATCCACGGAGTGCCGTGGTCCCGGATGGCGGTCATCGTCCGCTCCACCACCTGGCAGCTGCCACCCCTACAGCGGGCGCTGCACGCCGCCGGAGTGCCCGCCGTGGTCGCCGGCGAAGACCTGCCGTTGCACCGGCACCCGGCCGTCGCACCGATGCTGCTGCTGCTGCGCTGCGCGCTCGAACCGGACCGGCTCGACGAAGAAGCAGCCGTCGCCCTGCTGCACTCGCCGTTCGGCGGAGCCGACCCGCTCGCCGAACGGCGCCTGCGCCAAGGGCTACGCGCCCTCGCGCTCGCCGCCGGCGACCGACGCCCCTCCGGTGAACTACTCGTCGAAGCGTTACGCGACCCCACCGAGCTGGCCGCGGTCGAACGCCGGTGGGCGGCCCCGGCCAAGGCCGTCGCCCGGCTCCTGGCGACCGCCCGCCAAGCCGCGGCCGCGCCCGGCGCCACCGTCGAAGACGTGCTCTGGACGGTTTGGCAGGCCAGCGGCCTGGCCGAACGCTGGTCCGCGGCGATCACCCGGGCCCCCGAACCGGGGGAGGGAGACGGTGCGGCGCGCTGGCGGGCGGCCGCCGCCGACCGGGACCTCGACGCGATCGTGCAACTGTTCGAAGCGGCGGCCCGGTTCGCCGACCGGCTGCCCGGCGCCCGTACCGAGGTCTTCCTCGACCACGTGCTCGGCCAGCAACTGCCCGCGGACACCCTGGCCCCGGTCGCCGACCGGGGAGAGGTGGTACGCATCCTCACCGCGCACGCCGCGAAAGGGTTGGAATGGGACGTGGTCGCCGTCGCCGGGGTGCAGGAGGGAATCTGGCCCAACCTGCGGCTGCGCGGCAGCCTGCTCGGCACGGAACGGCTGGTCGACGTGCTCGCCGGCCGAGGCGACGACGGCGGCGAGACGGCGGCCCTGGCCGGGCAGACCTCGGCCCTGCTCGACGAGGAACGGCGGCTGTTCTACGTGGCCGTCACCCGGGCCCGGCGGCGGCTGCTGGTCAGCGCGGTGGCATCCGCCGCGGTCGGCGGCACCGACCGGGAAGAGCAGCCGAGCCGGTTCCTGTACGAGCTGAGCGGACACAGCGACCCGCCGAGCGACCCGGCGGGCGACCCGGCGGGTGACGCGGCGGACGCGGCGGACGCGGTGGGCGACACGGCGGACGCGGTGGGCGCTCCTGCGGGTGGCCGGGCCGCCGACGACTCCGCCGATCCGGAGCCCGAAGAGCTGCCGCTCGGCCGCCTGCCCCGGGCGCTCACCCTGCCCGCGCTGGTCGCCGAACTGCGGGTCGCGCTCACCGACCCGGCGACCCCGCCGGCGCGGCGGCGCGCCGCCGCAGCCGAACTGGCCCGGCTCGCCGCCGCCGGGGTACGCGGCGCGCACCCAGACGACTGGTGGGGTCTGCGCCCGCTGTCCGACGACCGCCCGCTGATGGACGACGGGGAGCCCGTCAAGGTCACCCCGTCCACGATCGAGAGCGCCCTGCGCTGCGGCCTGCGCTGGCTGCTGGAACGGCACGGCGGCAGCCCACCCGCCTCCACCGCGCAAGGGGTCGGCAACCTGGTGCACGCCGCGGCGATGCTGGCCGAGGACGCCAGCGCCGACCGGGCCAAGCTGTTGGAATACGTCACGGCCCGCTTCGACGCCATCGAGCACGCGGCACGATGGCTGGCCGGCCCGGAACGGGCGCGAGCCGAGGCCATGGTGGACAAACTGCTGCGCTGGCTGGCCGCCAATCCGCGTCGGCTGCTCGCCATCGAGCACGAGTTCGCGGTACGCCTCGACGACCCGGTACGCCCGGTCGAGCTGGTCGGCCGGGTGGACCGGTTGGAGGTGGACGCCGACGGCCGGCTGGTGGTCGTCGACCTGAAGACCGGCCGCTCCACCTCGGTGACGGCGGCGCAACTGGCCGAACACCCGCAGCTGGGGGCGTATCAGGTCGCGGTCGAGGCGGGGGCGTTCGTCGAGTACGGCACGGAGTCCGGCGGTGCCGCACTCGTGCAGCTCGGCACCACCACCAAGGAGGCCCGGGAGCAGGACCAGCCGCCGCTCGGCGACAGCGACGACCCCGGCTGGGCGCGGGCGTTGGTGCGGCGTACGGCGCAGACGATGGCCGGCGCGACCTTCGCCGCCGTGGCCAACTCGACCTGCCGGATGTGCCCGGTACGCACCAGCTGTCCGGTGTCGGGGAAAGGCCGCCAAGTGGTCGAACCGCCCGGCTAATCCCCGCGCCCGTCGCCCGTGCCCGCGCGCCCGTCGCCATTTCAGTGAAGTTGGGGCATCCTCCCGACCGGGATACCGCAATTTCCGTGAAATGGAGTCGATCATGGCCGGGCGGGCCGGGCGGGCCGGCGGATCGGCCGGGGCGGATCGGCCGGGGCGGATCGGCCGGGTGGCGGCGGCTGGCGGAGCGGGCCGGGCGGGTGCCCGGTGTCGTAACTGGCCGTTACGCTCACCGCGTGGTGGACCCGAACCCGCAGCTCAACGACCTGCCCGAGCAGGTCGGCGAGCCTGGCCCGCCCCGCCAGCTACGCCGCGAGCGTGAACGCGAGCGCGAGGGCCAGCAGGGCCGGCGGGACCGGCAGGACCGGTCGGATCAGCAGGGTCGGGTCGGCCGGGTCGAGCGGCAGGAGCACACCGCCCCGCACCCGCAGCGTCCGCGAGTCGCCGGCCGGACCCGACTGCCGGACGCCGGACCCCGCTACACCCCGGAGGAGCTTGCCCGGCTGCTGCGGCTGCACCGGCCCACCCCGGAGCAGGCCGCCGTCATCGCCGCCCCGGTCGAGCCGCTGCTCGTGGTAGCCGGAGCCGGCTCGGGCAAGACCGAGACGATGGCCGCCCGGGTGCTCTGGCTGGTCGCCAACGACTACGTACCCCCCGACCGGATCCTCGGGCTCACCTTCACCCGTAAGGCGGCCGGCGAACTCGCCCACCGCATCCGGCTGCGCCTCGGGCAACTGGTCCGCCGGCTCGGCCGGGAGAGCCGAAACCCCGACGCCGACCGGTTCAGCGGCGAGCCGACCATCGCCACATACCACTCGTACGCGGCGCGGATCGTCGCCGAGCACGGGCTGCGCGCCGGCTACGAGCCGGCCGCCCGCCTGCTCACCGAGGCGTCCAGCTGGCAGATCGTCGACGCGCTGGTGCGCAACTGGGACGGCGATATGTCCGAGGTGAACCGTTCCCCCGTGGCGGTCACCGACGCGGTGCTGGCCCTGGCCGGGGAGCTCGCCGAGCACCTGGTCACCCCCGACGAGGTCGCCGCCTGGACGGGGCGGTTCTTCGCCGAGGTGCAGTCCCGCCCCGGCGCGATCTACGCCGAGGTGCGCAAGGCGATGGCCGTCCAGCGGGCCCGGCTCAAGCTGTTGCCCCTCATCCGCGCGTACGAGCAGCGCAAACTCGACTTCGAAGCGATGGACTTCGGTGACCAGATGGCGCGGGCCGCGCAGGTCGCCCGCGACCACCCGCAGGTCGGCGCGATCGAACGCGAGCGCTACCGGGTGGTGCTGCTCGACGAATACCAGGACACCAACCACGCCCAGGTGGCGTTGCTGCGCGCCCTGTACGGCAACGGACACCCGGTCACCGCGGTCGGCGACCCCTGCCAGTCGATCTACGGGTGGCGGGGGGCGAGCGCCGGCACCCTCGACCGGTTCCCCACCGAGTTCACCCGCGGCGACCGCCCGGCCCGGGTGCTCACCCTGAGCACGAGCTGGCGCAACCGTCCCGAGATCCTGCGCGTGGCCAACCGGCTGTCCGAGCCGCTGCGGGACGCCGGGGCCCGGGTCGCCGCGCTCGGGCCCGCGCCCCGGGTGTACCCGCCGATTCCGTGGCGGACCCCGACCGGTGGCCCCGGCGCGACCGTGCACTGTGCGCTGCTGGAGACGTTCGAAGCCGAGGCGGACTGGATCGCCGACAGTATCCTCGCCGCCTGGCGGGGCGCGGCCGGCATGCCCGACGCGCTGCCCGAGCACATTCCGCTGGAGCGGCGGCCGACCACCGCCGTGCTGGTCCGGTTGCGCAGCCAGATCCCGGCGATCGAGGCGGCGCTGCGCGCCCGCGGCCTGCCGGTCGAGGTGGTCGGCCTGGGCGGGCTGCTCGACACCCCCGAGGTGCGGGACGTGGTGTGCACGCTGCGGGTGCTCGCCGACCCCACCGACGGGGCCTCCCTGCTGCGCCTGCTCACCGGCCCCCGCTGGCGGATCGGCCCCAGGGATCTGGTGGCGCTGCACCGGCGGGCCAAGGAGATCGCGGCCGAGCGACGGGCGGCAAGCCGCCCCGACGACGAGCCGGAGATCGTCGCCGACCGGCTGGAGGCGGCGAGCCTGGTCGAGGCGCTCGCCGACCTCGGCCCGGCGGAGGCGTACTCCGCGGAAGGTTATGCGCGGCTGCGCGCGTACGGGCGGGAGCTGGCGCTGCTGCGGCAACGGCTGGACCAGTCGCTGCCGGATCTCATCGCGGACGTGGAACGCACCATCGGCCTCGACGTCGAGGTGGCGGTGCGGGCCGGCCGTGACGGTGGCGGCGGGGACGCCGGCCTGGCGCGCGGGCACCTGGACGCGTTCGGTGACGTCGCGGCCCGGTTCGCCAGCGACGCGGAGGGGGGTGCCCCGCTGTCGGCTTTCCTCGCCTACCTCGACGTGGCCGAGGGCGAGGAGCGGGGGCTGTCCGCGGGTGAGGTCGAGGTGGTGGCGGGTGCGGTGCAGGTCCTCACCGCGCACGCCGCCAAGGGCCTGGAGTGGGATGTGGTCGCGGTGGCCGGGCTGACCCGGGACGTGTGGCCGGGCCGGCTGCGCGGCGGCGACCACTATCTGCGCGGGCTGGGCGTGCTGCCGTTCCCGCTGCGCGGGGACCGGGACGGCCTGCCTCGGCTGGACCTCGACGCGGCCGACAACCAGCGGGAGGTGGCCGAGGCGTTGACCGCCTTCCAGGAGCGGTGGTGGGCGCATCACGAGCGGGAGGAGCGCCGCCTGGCGTACGTGGCGGTGACCCGGCCGCGCCGGCTGCTGCTCTGCTCCGGTTACTGGTGGGGCGACGGGGTGAAGACGCCGCGCGGCCCGTCGGTGTTCCTTGAGGAGGTGTACGAGCACTGCCGGGCCGGGGGCGGCGTGGTCGACGGGTGGGCGCCGCAGCCGGCCGGGGATGCGGTGAACCCGGCGTCGGAGGTGGTGAAGCAGGCGGAATGGCCGGGGGATCCGTTGGGGACCCGCCGCCCGGTCGTCGCCGAGGCCGCGGCGCTGGTCCGCGAGCTGCTGGCCGTCGACGCGCCACCGTCCGACGCCGCCGGCGGGCCGTCGTCCGATCTCGCAGGTGGGCCGCCGTCCGATCCCGTCGACGAGGTGGCCGCCCGCTGGCGGCGGGAGGTCGATCTGCTCCTCGCCGAACGCGAGCAGCTGAGCCGCCGGACCGGGGCGGTCGAGGTGGCCTTGCCCGACCACCTGTCGGTGTCCCAACTGGTCGCGCTGCGCCGCGACCCGTCCGGCTTCGCCCGGGCGTTGCGCCGGCCCATGCCGGCCCGGCCCGCCCCGTACGCCCGGCGCGGCACCGCCTTCCACACCTGGCTGGAGCAGCGCTTCGGCGGCGGTCGACTGCTGGATGTGGACGAGCTGCCCGGGGCCGCCGACGAGGATGCGGCCCCCGACGAGGCGTTCGCCGAGCTGCAGGAACGGTTCCTGGCCGGCGAGTGGGCCGACCGTACGCCGATCGAGGTGGAGGTGCCGTTCGCCACGGTGATCTCCGGGGTGGTGGTGCGCGGGCGGATGGACGCGGTGTTCCGCGACGCGGACGGCGGCTTCGACGTGATCGACTGGAAGACCGGCCGCCGTCCCACCGGTGCCGAGGCGAAGGCCGCGGCGGTGCAGTTGGCCGTCTACCGGCTGGCGTGGGCGGAGCTGGCCGGGGTGCCGGTGGCGCGGGTGCGGGCGGGCTTCTACTACGTGGCCGACGGGGTGACCGTCCGCCCGGTCGACCTGCTCGACGCCGACGGGCTGGCCGCCCTGGTGGCGGACCTGCCGGTGGTGTGCGGCTAGCCCGGCACGCGGGCCAGCCGGTGGTGTGCGGCTAGCCCGGCACGCGGGCCAGCCAGGCGTGGACGACGCCGGCGAACGCCTGCGGCTGCTCGAACGGCAGGTAGTGTCCGGCGTCGGCGAGCAGCGTGTAGCTGCCCTGCGGATAGCGGGCCAGGGCACGGAACTGGTCGGCATACCCGGCGACCCCGTCCTGCCGGCCGACGACGATGCCGGTCGGGCCGGGGTAGCCGGCCGGGGAGTCCTCATCGGAGAGCCGGCAGCCGGTCTCCCACAGCCGCCGCAGGTATGCCTCGTCGCCGGGACCGGATCCGGCGAGGGCGGCCGCGACCCGAGCGGCGGCCTGCCGGGACCGGTTCCCCAGCGTCTGCGCCAGGTGGTCGCGCAGGTCGACCGGCACGTCCCGCAGCCACACGGCCAGTTCGGACTCGGTCGGAAGATCCGGCAGGTCCCGGTCGGCGGGGCGGATCCGTACGGCGGGGCAGACCAGCAGCAGGCCGGCGACCTGTTCCGGCCGGCGGCGGGCGAGCGCGGCGGCCAGATACCCGCCGTACGAGCAGCCGACGAGCAGGAAACGGCGTTCGCCGACGGTCTCGTCGACGAACTCGGCGACCGCGGCCAGGACGGCGTCGGAGTCGGGCGGGCCGCCCGGTGACCGGCCGCACCCGGGTAGATCGACGTAGACGCGGCGCAGCCCGGGATGTGCCGCGATCGCCGGCTCCAGCGCGGCGGCCAGCACCGACCCGGCCAGGCCGAACCACGGCAGGCCGATGAGGGGCAGGCCGTCACCGCGGCTGTCGGACGCCAGTCGCACGTCGCCGACGCTATCGGGGAAGAGGGTTCGTGTACCCGTCGATCGTCCGATCTCGGCACTCGTCGCGCTTCGGCTGAACCGGTGTCCGATTGCGTCCGATGGGTGACTGTGCGCCGGTCGTCGGCTGCGGGATCCTGTCCGTGCATTGTTCTTCCGACGGCGGAGGCGACGAATGGCGGTGGCGGTACGGGGCGCGACCCGGGAGATCCTCGTCGTCCTGGTTCTGGCGGCGGCCGGGCTGCTGCTCGCCGGATTCGCCGCCTTCGGTGCCTGGCACGACCGGCCGGCGCAGTCGACCCGGGTCGTCGTCGTCAAGTTGCCGCCAGAGCATGGGGATGCGGCGGCGGCGCGCTAGGGTCTGGAGCGTGGCGGCCCGAAGAGTCAGGATTCCGACAACCGACTACCCGGTCGAGCGGTTCGTGCTCGACAACGGTCTGCGCGTGGTGCTCGCACCCGACCGTAGCGCCCCGGTGATCGCGGTGGCGGTCGTCTACGACGTCGGTATCCGGTCGGAGCCCGAGGGGCGCACCGGCTTCGCGCATCTGTTCGAGCATCTGATGTTCCAAGGCTCGGAGAACCTGGAGAAACTCGCGCACTTCCGACACGTACAGGGAGCGGGCGGCACTTTCAACGGCTCCACCCACCTCGACTACACCGACTACTTCGAGACGTTGCCGAGCAACGCGCTGGAGCGCGCGCTCTTCCTCGAAGCCGACCGGATGCGGGGGCCCCGGCTCACCGAGGAGAACCTGCGCAACCAGGTCGACGTGGTCAAGGAGGAGATCCGGGTCAACGTGCTCAACCGGCCGTACGGGGGTTTCCCGTGGCTCAAGTTGCCGCCGGTCATGTTCGACACCTTCCCCAACGCGCACGACGGCTACGGCTCGTTCGACGACCTGGAGAGCGCCACCGTCGCCGACGCCGAGGACTTCTTCCGGCGCTACTACGCCTGCGGCAACGCGGTGCTGGCGGTCGCCGGGGACCTGGACGTCGCCGAGGCGACCGCGCTGATCGAACGGCACTTCGGCGACGTGCCGGCCCGGCCCGCCCCGGCCCGCCCGGATTTCGGCGAGCCCGACGTCGCCGCGGAGCGGCGTGAGTCGTACGTGGACCCGCTGGCGCCGCTGCCCGCGGTCGCCGCGGCCTGGCGGGTGCCCGACCCGATCACCGACCTCACCGGATACCTGCCGTACGTGGTGCTCGCCGAGGTGCTCACCGACGGTGACGCGTCCCGCCTGGTCGAGCGGCTGGTGCTACGCGAGCGGATCGCCACGTCGGTCGGCGGCTACCTCGGGTTCATGGGTGAGCCGTTCGCGGTCCGCGACCCCACCGCGCTGCTGTTGCAGGCGCATCTGCCGCCCGGTGGGGACGTGGACAAGGTGCTGCGTGTCGTCGACGAGGAACTCGACCGTCTCGCGCAGGACGGCCCGGAGGAGGGCGAGTTGGCCAGGGTGCAGGCGCGCATGGCCACCCATCTGCTGCGCGACACCGACGCGGTGCTCGGTCGGGCGCTCAGCATGGCGGTGTTGGAACTGCAGCGCGGCACCCCGGCGTTGATCAACGAGTTGCCGCGGCTGGTCGGCGAGGTCACCGAGGAGCAGATCCGGCAGGCGGCGGCCGCGTTGCGTCCACAGCGGCGGGCCGCGGTCGAGGTCGTCCCGGGCGGAGGTGCAAAGTGACGGTGCGTGCCCTGCCGGCGCTCGGGCCGGTACGCGAGTTGGGGGTGCCGTCGGAGGTCGAGCGTGTGCTGCCCAACGGGTTGTGTGTGCGGGCGATCCGGCGGGCGGCCGTGCCGCTGGTGGAGCTGCGGCTGCGGATCCCGTTCGCCCGGGCCCCGCTGGCCGGGGCCGAACTGCTCGCGCAGACCCTGCTCTCCGGCACCGAGACGATGTCCAACCGGGACATCGCCGTCGGCCTGCAGGCCGTCGGGGGCGGCCTGTCCGCCGGTGTCGACCCGGACTGGTTGCTGGTCTCCGGCAACGCGCTGGTCACCGGGTTGGACCGGTTGTTGGAGGTTCTCGCCGAGGTGCTCACCGGTGCCGCCTATCCGCAGGACGAGGTGGCCACCGAGCGGGACCGGCTGATCGATCGGATTCAGGTCGCCAACAGCCAGCCGGCGCACCTGGTGCGGGTGGCGTTGCTCAAGCGGATGTACGACGGGCATCCGTACGCGGTGCAGACACCGCAGCCCGACGAGGTGCGCGAGGTGCGACCGGAGCAGTTGCGGGCGCTGCACACCGAACGGGTCCGGCCGACCGGGGCGAGTCTGGTCGTCGTCGGCGATCTGCCGCCGGAGCAGGCGTTGGACGCCGCCGAGCGGGCGTTGGCGGGTTGGACGGGCGCGGGGGAGCGGGTCGCCCTGCCGCCCACGCCGCCGTTGACGCCCGGCCCGGTGCTGCTGGTGGACCGGCCCGGCGCGGTGCAGTCGTCGTTGCGGGTGGCGCTGCCGGCGGTCGCGCGGACCGATCCCGCGCACGCCCCGCTGCAGCTGGCCAACCTGGTCTTCGGCGGTTATTTCTCCTCCCGTTGGGTGGAGAACATCCGGGAGGACAAGGGCTACACGTACGGGCCGCATTCGCTGATCGAGCACGCGGCGGCGGGGTCGGCGCTGATCGCCGGCGCCGAGGTGGCCACCGAGGTCACCGCGCCGGCGCTGCTGGAGACGTTCTACGAGCTTGGGCGACTGGCGTCGCTGCCGCCGGAGGACGACGAGTTGGAGCAGGCCCGGCAGTATGCGCTGGGGACCTTGCGGCTGGGCATGTCCACCCAGGCGGGGCTGGCCGGTCTGGCCAGCATGTACGCCGGTTTCGGCCTGCGGCTGGAGTTCCTCGCCGAACACGCGGCCCGGCTGGCCCGGGCGACCCGCGACGATGTCGCCGAGGCGGCGGCGAGGTATCTGGCGCCGTCCCGGGCGGTGACGGTGGTGTTGGGTGACGCCGAACGGGTCGAGGCGGCGCTGGCGGCGCTGCAGCCGGTCGAGCGTCGACCGTCGCCGTGAGCGCGTGGTCCCGTCCGCCGCTGGCCCGGACCGTCCTGGATCGGGCCGCGCACCGGCGCACCGACGAGCGGTGGCTGGCGGCGGCGTGGGATCGGGCCCACGTGTTGGTGGTGGACAGTTCCGCCGGCGGGCGGGCACTGGTGCGGGACGGCGACCGGCCGGCGCTCGTGCTGCTCGATGCGCGGGATGCGCCCGCGGTGGCCGCCGACGGTCGGATGTTCCTCGGCGTCGACGTCGACGGGACGCCGGTGTTCGCGGTGGATGCGCCGTTGCCGGCCGTGCCGGACACCCGGGCGGTCACGCTGCGCCAGGTGGGGCATCTGCTCAGCGACCGGGATGTGGGCTTGTTCAGTGCCGCGGCCGCACTGGCCAACTGGCACGCGTTGCACGTCTATTCGCCGGTGACCGGGCTGCCGACGACGGTGCGGGAGGGCGGCTGGTGCCGGGTGGACGAGAGCGGCCGGCAGATGTGGCCGCGTACCGATCCGGCGATGATCGTGCTGGTGCACGACGGTGTGGCCGGCCCGCAGGGGCGGTGCCTGCTGGGTAACAACGCGGCCTGGCCGGATCACGACGGGCGGCGGTCGTTCTCCTGCCTGGCGGGTTTCGTGGAGCCGGGGGAGTCGGCGGAGGCGGCGGTGGCGCGGGAGGTCGGCGAGGAGGTCGGCATCGAGCTGGACCGGATCGAGTACGCCGGCAGCCAGGCGTGGCCGTTCCCGAGTCTGTTGATGCTTGGTTTTCTGGCGCAGGCCGACTCGGCGCAGCCGCTGCGTCTGGACCCGGACGAGATCGCGCGCGCCCGCTGGTTCACTCGGCGGGAGATCGCCGGGGTGCTGGCCGGGGACGAGCTGGACGTGGGTGACGGGCTGTGGCTGCGTCTTCCGGCGGCGGCCTCGATCGCACGTTTTCTCGTCGAGACGTGGGCGGACGGCTGAAAAGAACTCTTTCCAAAGGAGTCTTTCGACACTATCCTTCGATGTATGTCCGACCTGCCGATCCGGGATATCAAAGACCCCCGGGCCCTGCGCGCGGTGGCCCACCCGCTACGGGTGCGCATCCTCGACACCCTCATGTTCCACGGCCCGCTGACCGCGACCGAGGTGGCCGAGCAGGTCGGGGAGAGCCCCGCCAACTGCTCCTGGCACCTACGCCAGCTCGCCCGCTACGGCTTCATCGAAGAAGCCGGCGGCGGCAGCGGCCGGCAACGCCCGTGGCGGATCGTCCCCCAGGGCAACCGGTGGGGCGGCGGCGAGGAAGAACCGGAACTGGCCCGCGCCGGTGACGCCGCCTCCGAGATCCTGCTGGACATGGAATACCAGGCGTTTCGCGCCTGGCGGCGTAACCGCGGCGCCGAACCGCCGCGCTGGCGGGACGCCAGCTTCCTGACCCAGTCCGCCGGCTGGTGCACGCCGGAGGAGCTGGCCGAGATCGAGGCCGAGATCCGACGCATCGTCAACCGCTACGCGACCCGATTCTTCGACCCCGAGAGCCGACCACCCGGCTCCCGACCCGTGCGGTTCATCGCCTGGGGCGCACCGGCCCTCCCCGACGCCGTCCACGACCGGCACAGCGACGACCGCACGGAGGCACCCGATGCGTGAAGTCCTGCGCCGCCCCGACTTCCGAATCCTCTTCGCCGGCCTGGTCGCGAGCATGACCGCGGAGTCCATCCTGCTGCTCGCCCTGGCCATCTGGGTCAAGGACGTCACCGGATCCGACGGCCTCGCCGGTGCGACCATCTTCGCCATCGTCGCCCCGATGGCCCTCGCCCCGATCATCGGCTGGGTGGTCGACCGATTCCGCCGCCGCCCGTTCTTCATCACCCTGAACCTGGTCACCGCAGCGGTGCTCACACCGCTCTTCGCGGTACGCGACCGCGGCGACGTGTGGATCATCTTCACGGTCGCCGCCGCCTACGGCATGTCCTACATCGCGCTCAACGCCGCACTCAGCGGATTGATCAAGGAAATCGTCCCGGACGCCCAGCTCGCCGACGCCAACGGCGCGTTGCAGACCGTCAAACAGGGGCTGCGGCTACTCGGCCCGCTGCTCGGCGCCGGCATCTACACCGCCGTCGGCGGGTGGATGCTCGCGGCGGTCGGCATGACCGGCTTCTGCGTCGCGGCCGGCGCCGGCGCGCTGCTACGCCTCCGTGAAACCCCGCCCGCACCGACGCGACGACACTGGGCCGGCGAGGCCAGCGCCGGGGTACGTCACCTGCTCCGAACCCCCGTGCTCCGCCGCGGTGTGCTCGGGATGGCCATGACCCTGCTGGTCCTCGGCTTCAGCGAGTCGGTGGCGTTCGCCTACGTCGATCAGGGGCTAGGCCGCAGCCCCGCCTTCATCGGCGTGCTGGTCACCGCGATGGGGGTCGGCGGGCTCATCGGCGGACTCCTGTCGTCGGGGATCGTCCGCCGGTTCGGCGAACTGACGGCGCTCGCCACCGGCGTGGCCCTGCTGTCGCCCGCCACCCTCGCGATGACCTACCCACAGGTGGTGCTCGGTCTCCTCGCGATGACCGTCGCCGGATTCGGCATACCCGTCACACTCGTCGCACTCAACACGCTCATCCAACGCGGTACGCCCGGTCCGCTGCTCGGACGCGTCGCCGCGGCCGCCGAGGCGGTCATCGGCATCCCGCAGACGCTGTCCATCGGCACCGGCGCGGTCCTGGTGGGGCTGGTCCCCTTCCAGTGGCTGTTCCTGGCGATGTCCGCGGTGACGGCGCTCGCCGCGGGATACCTGTTCACCGGTCGGCGGCTGTCCCCGTCGCCGACGCCGAGCACGGCGGCCGAGGAACCGGTGGACCCGCCGGCCGCCGTCCCGGCGCACTAGAGGTCACGCGTCGGCGAGCGCGGCGACCAGCTTCTTGACGTCGACGATCGACGGGTTGGTCAGCGTGCTGCCGTCGGCGAAACGCAGCGTCGGCACCGTCCGGTTACCGCCGTTGACGCTCATCACGAACTCGGCCGCCGCCGGGTCCTGCTCGATGTCGACGACCTCGTACTCGATGCCCTCCCGGTCCATCTGCGACCGAAGCCGGCGGCAGTAGCCGCACCAGATAGTCGAGTACATGGTCACCATGGCGACTCCAAGGGGTGAGACTTGCTGCGACTGACGGTAAGCCTAGAACCCGCAACGTCGCAGGAAGCTGTCATCATTCCTAGCTGTGGCCAACGACGCGGTGACGAAGGTGCTGGCCGGGCTCGACGCGCAGCAGCAGGCGGCGGTCACCGCCCCCGCCGGGCCGGTCTGCATCCTCGCCGGGGCGGGGACCGGAAAGACCCGGGCCATCACGCACCGGATCGCCTACCGGGCGCTCACCGGCCGGCTCGCCGCCCGACACGTGCTGGCCGTCACCTTCACCGCCCGCGCCGCCGGCGAACTGCGCTCCCGGCTCGCCGCGCTCGGGGTGCCCGGCGTGCAGGCCCGCACCTTCCACGCGGCGGCGCTGCGCCAGCTGCGCTACTTCGCCCCCCGCCTGTTGGACGGGCGGCCCCTCCCGGAACTGCTCGACAGCAAGACCCGGCTGGTCACGCTCGCGGCGGGCCGCGTCGGGCTGCGCACCGACCGGGCCGCCGCGCGTGACCTCGCCGCGGAGATCGAATGGGCGAAGTCCTGCCTCGTCGAACCGGCCGAGTACGCGGTCGCGGTGGCCAAGGCGCAACGGGACACCCCGTACGAGCCGGCGAAGGTGGCCGAGGTCTTCGCCGCGTACGAGAAGATCAAACGCGCCTCCGGGGCGATGGACTTCGAGGACGTGCTGCGGGCCGTCGTCTGGGGGGTGGAGGAACACCCGGACGTGGCCGCGCAGATCCGGGCGCAGTACCGGCACTTCGTGGTCGACGAGTACCAGGACGTCAACCCGCTGCAGCAGCGGCTGCTCGACGCCTGGCTGGGCGACCGCGACGACCTCACGGTGGTCGGCGACGCCAGCCAGACGATCTACTCCTTCACCGGCGCCACGTCCGCCTATCTGATCGACTTCCCGCGCCGCTGGCGTGACGCGGTGGTGGTCCGCCTGGTCCGCGACTACCGATCCACGCCCCAGGTGGTGAGCCTGGCCAACGCGGTGATCCGGCAGGCGAGCGGCACGGAGGCGCGGCTACGCCTCGAACTCGTCGGCCAGCGTCCCCCCGGCCCGGAACCGCAGTTGTGCGTCTTCGACGACGAGCCCGCCGAGGCCGCGGCCGTCGCCGCACGCTGCCGGCAGCTGATCGACGCGGGCGTGCCGGCCCGGGAGATCGCGGTGCTGTTCCGCACCAACGCCCAGTCGGAGGCGTACGAGAAGGCGTTGGCCGAAGCCGAGGTCCCGTACGTCGTGCAGGGCGTCGAACGCTTCTTCGAACGAACCGAGGTGCGCCAGGCGGTGGTCGCGCTGCGTTCGGCGGTGCGGTCCACGCCCGAGGGAACACCCCTGGTCCACGCGGTCGTCGACGCGCTGTCCGCGCTCGGGTGGCGGCCGGATCAACCGCCGGGCGGCGGCGCGGCCCGGGAACGGTGGGAGGCGCTGGCCGCGCTGGTCAACCTGGCCGAGGAGTACGTCGCGGACGCCGGCGGGCAGCCGCACGATGCGGCGGCACCCGTCGACCGGCCGCCGTCGCTGGCCGACTTCTGCGCCGAACTGCAGCGCCGCGCCGCCCAGCAGCAGGCCCCGCCGATGGACGGGGTGACGCTCGCCTCGCTGCACTCGGCCAAGGGCCTGGAATGGGACGCGGTGTTCCTGGTCGGGCTCGCCGAGGGCGTCCTGCCCACCGGCTACGCCAAGACCCCGGAGCAGGTCGAGGAGGAGCGCCGGCTGCTCTACGTCGGGATCACCCGGGCCCGGGAACGGTTGTGGCTCTCCTACGCCTCGGCCCGCACGCCCGGCGGTCGGCCCCGCCGGCCGAGCCGGTTCCTGCCGCAGCTCAACCCGGCAGGCGACGGTACGGCGGCGGGCACGGGCGCGAACCGCCGGTCCGAGCGGCGGCGGGCACGGGTCGTCCTCTGCCGGGTCTGCGGCGCCACCCTGATGGCCGGGGCGGACCGCAAACTGGGGCGGTGCGCCACCTGTCCCTCCGATCTCGACGAGGAGCTGTTCGAGCGGTTACGCCAGTGGCGTGCCCGGGTGGCCGGCGCCCAGAACGTCCCCGCGTACGTGGTGTTCACCGACGCCACGTTGGTCGCGTTGGCCGAGCGGAAGCCGCAGCGGTCGGAGGAGTTGCTGGCGATCGCCGGGATCGGTGCGCGGAAGCTGCGCCTCTACGGTGATGCGGTCATCGCGCTGGTCGGAGGCGCCGCGGTCGACGATGTGATGTAGCAGGCAGAAAAAAATTTCGACCGCCCTCGGAAATTCGTTTGCTCGACGCCGCCCGGAGGCATAACCTCATTCCGCACCTGGAAGCAGCACCATCGACGCTGCTCACCAGGGCACGAATCGACATCGACGAGAGCACGGATAGGAGGTGGCCCGATGGAGATCTACATCGACTCCATGTCGGTGGCCCCGCGTACCGTGCTGGCGTCGGCTGCCCAGGTAGTCCTGGCTCCTAACGCCCTCGCGCGTCCGCAGGCGCACCCGGCCCCGGCACAGGCCGAGCGCGTCCGCCTGGCCGCTTCGGAACTCACGGGGACCACTGGCTTTGCGGGCATGGGCATTCGGACCAGCAACAAGCGTACGGATGTCCGCGGTGTTCCGCCTCGAGGTGAGCCGGTCTGATCAGACCATCGGCTGACCCTCGAGGCCGCGGAACCCGTAACCGGGATCCGCGGCCTCAGTTTTTGCCCAGCACGAACAACTCGATCCACAAGATCGAAATGAGAGAGAGGTGACCGGGTCATGAGTTTGGCCTTGGTTCCGCTCGACGAACGCGTCGAGGTGGACCTGCCCTGCCGGAAGTTCGACCCCGACCTGTGGTTCTCCGACTCCCCCGCCGAGCTGGAGCTGGCCAAGTCGCTGTGCGGGGACTGCCCGCTGCGGCTCGAGTGCCTGGCCGGCGCGATCGAGCGGGCCGAGCCGTGGGGCGTCTGGGGCGGCGAGATCTTCGAGCGTGGCGCGGTGGTGCCGCGGAAGCGGCCGCGGGGCCGCCCGCGCAAGGAGGATCTGGCGCGGGACGCCGCACTCGCGGTCGAGGCCGAGGCGCGGATGGCGGCCGCGGAGGCCGTCGAGACGCGCAGCGCAGTCCGGTTGGTGGCCTGACATGAATCCGACCCGTACGTCCGCCGGCCCCCTGCCGGCCAATGAGCTGACCGCGATCCTGAACGGAGCCATGAAGGTGAACTTACTGAAACAAGCGTTATCGAGAGCCCGAATGCGATGGTCATCGGGCGGTTCCAGCGGCGGGGCGTCCCGTCCCGCCCGCGCCGTCGCGCTCCAGGCGCGCCGTCGCGCCGACCGGGAACTGGGTGTCCGGTAGCCGGTCGACATCGTGCAGCGGGGGCCAGCGCAAGCTGGCCCCCGCCCTCGTGTGGAAGCCTGCGTGTCGCCGCCGTTCGGGCGGCCGGCGGCTAGTCCTCGACCCGGGGTGCCGGGGCGAAGCCGGGCAACCACTCCTCGAGGATCGCCCGGTAGGGGGCTTTCGCCTCCAACTGGCACAGCAACGCGATCGTGCCGAGCGTCACCCGGTGAATCAGCAGGTAGGAGGGTGGCAGATTCAGGCGCCGGCTGAACTGGTACGCCGACGACCTGGGGCTGGCCAGCCGTACCGCTTCGGCCCGCAGCCAGGATCGGCTGAACTGAAACTCCTCGACGCCCGCCGGTTCCACCATCGGCAGCACGAAGTCGAGCAGTTCCTGCGGGTCGATCGGCTCGTCCGGTTTGAGGAAGCCCTCATCCCGCAGCCCCGCGATCACCGCCTCCCCGTCGCCGGCGAGTGACAGCCGCAGCAGACGGCCGATCGGTTCGGGCGCGCCGTCGGGCAGACGGGCCACCGCCCCGAAATCGATCACCGCGAGGCGCCCGTCGCCCATCAGCCGGAAATTGCCCGGGTGGGGATCGGCGTGCAGCAGGCCGGCGCGGGCGGGTGCCGAGAAGTGCAGGGTGGCCAGCAGGCGGCCGCTGCGGTTGCGTTCCTCCGGGGTGCCGTGGTCGATGACCTCCGACAGCGGCGTGCCGTCCACCCATTCCGTGACCAGTACGCGGGGTGCCGCGGCGAGCACCTTGGGGACGAGGAACTCGGCGTCGCCGTCGTACGCCGCGGCGAAACCGCGCTGCGCCTGCGCCTCCAGCTCGTAGTCGAGTTCCTCGCTGATCCGGTCGCGCAGCTCGGCCAACAGCGGCTTGATGTCCAGGCCGGGCTGGATGGCCCGGAACATGCCACTCATCCGGGAGAGCTGTTTAAGGTCGGCCAGCAGCGCGTCTCCGGCACCGGGGTACTGCACCTTGACCGCCACCGGCCGGCCCGGGCCGCGCGGGGTCTTCCACACCGCCCGGTGCACCTGGCCGACGCTGGCCGCGGCCGCCGGCTTGTCGTCGAAGTCGACGAACAGCTTGCGCCAGTTCGGGCCGAGCTGCTCGGCGAGCACCCGATGCACACTGGCCACCGGCATCGGGGGCGCGGCTTCCTGAAGCTTGGTGAGCGCTTCGCGGTAGGGCGCGGCGACTTCCTCGGGGAGAGCGGCTTCGAAGACGGACAACGCCTGCCCGAACTTCATCGCGCCGCCCTTCAACTGGCCGAGGACGCTGAACAGCTGCTCCGCGGTGCGCTGTTGGATCTCGGCGGAGACGACCTCGGATGCGAGCCCGGTGACCCGCTTGCCGAGGCCAAGCACTGTCCGCCCGGCGAAGCCGAGGGGCAGGGTGGCGAGCTTGGCGGTCCGGGCGGCCGCCCGGCGCGGGATATCGGTCACCCGGCCATTGTTACCGACTCGACGCATCCTCTGCCGTCATGTGACCTAGCTTTCGCCGCCGCTTGGCCACCGTCGGTTCGTTTGGTCGATTTGGCGGGCCGACGGCGGTGACCGCAATCACAGTCCGGGTGCGGCGGCCAGACCCGGCGGCGGATCCGGGTGGGTGTTTCGATCTCGACCGCGGCGCCTATCGTCTCAGGGGTCCCGCCGTCCAGGTAGGCGAGCGCCTCGCTCGCGGCGTAGGCGGTGGCGGTGAGCAGCGCCGTCAGCTGACACGGCTCCGGCGGCGCGGCCGCGGCCAGTTGTGCGGCCAGCTGCGGCCAGGCCGGGTCCCGGTCCCGGCGGTGCAGGTCCAGACAGTTCAGGCAGGGCGATCCGGCGGCGGGGACCAGGGGGCCGACGGTGGGGACGCCGTCGCGCACCCCCAGCAGCAGATGAGCCTGGCGACGTCGCTCGAACGCGGCGGCGACGAGTCCCGCCGGCCGGTCCAGCCCGATCTGGATCACCAGATCCGCCCTGCCCCGAGGGATCGGCCGGGTCTGTGCGCCGGGTGCCGCCTGGGCGATGTTCTCGATGATCGCCTGCGCTCGGTCGCGGCCGATGTCGGTCGTCCGCAGGCCACCGCCGGGCAGATCGGTCGGCTCCACCCGGCCCGCGACATCCGGGTGCACGTGTCCCACGCCCGCCTGGGCGAGCGCGACCGCGAGGGGAGCGGCGAGCCTGCCCTGACCGGTCACGACCACTTTCGCCCCGGTACGCCGGCGCAGTATCTGCGCCGGCGTACCGGGCGACTCGGATCGGCGCAGCGCCAGGGCGGCGGCCTCCGCGGTCAACCGGCTGCGGGTGGGCTCGGGGATCGCGTGGGGAAACAGCGCCTGAGCCGCGACGATCAGGCCAGCGGCCCGCAGGGTGTCGAGGAACGCTCGGGCGTCCTCCGGGGCGACTTCGCTCTTGACCGCCTGCGCGAGGACCGAGTGTTCGCTACGCGTGCCGTCCAACAGGTCGAGGATCCGGGCGGTGCGCGGGTCGGCGATCTCCAGCAGAACCGCGCGGGACGGGTCGATTCCCAGTTGCAACGTGTGCCGGTCCCGCCAGAGTCGGACGAGACCTGGAATCAAGGTCGGCCGGGGTAGCGGTGTCGTCGTCATGGCACGACACCTTCCCACCGTCACCGCGGCCGCCTCGGGTCGTTATCCACAGGCAGGCCGTGAAAACCACCGGCCTGTCCACAGCTTTCCGCCGGTTATCCACAACCGGTGGGTAGCTTTCGCGGGTGTCGAGCCGATCAGGCCTTCGCCTTGCCGAGGATCCGGTTCATCGTCGTACCGCAGACCGGGCACTTGCCCTTCGCCATGTTCATGCCCGTCTTGGAGACCTGAACGTCCCCCTCGAAGTCCCGCTTCTCCTTGCATTTGACGCAGTAGCCGTTGTAGGTCTGGCTCACGGTGCACTCCTCGAATCTTCGAATCTTCCTGCGGGGATCTGCCGTCCGGCCCCGCGGTTCCGAGCCCCGCGACAGCCCCGGTGCGGCGGACCCTACCTAGGCGCGGGTTGTATCACGCGTCCGAACACCGACGCTGTGAGGAATCCGACGAACAGAGTGTGCACGCGGCGACAGGTCGGGTAGATGACCTGTGCCGTGACACGCCGGGTGAAGACCCTCGACGGGTCGTCGAGCCGGGGTGGATCGAGGTCGGGTACTGTGAACGATCCCCAAAAAGTTTCCGGACGGCGGCGGCCTAACCCGAACTTTCCTGGCATACTTCGCCGCGTCAACTCTTGGAGCCTCGGCAGTTACGGGCTAGCGTGCGATTCGTGAGCGGAACGCGAGGCAACGCGAGCCGGTAATGGCTGGAGGGCGCAAGCCGGTTGTCGAAGTACGGCGCAGTCAGCGCCGGCGGCGGACGGTGTCTGCCTACCGGGACGGGGAACGGGTGGTCGTCCTCATCCCCGACCAGTTCTCCCGAGCCGAGGAGTCCGAGTGGGTCGATCGGATGCTCGCCCGACTCGCCGCCCGAGAGGAACGACAGCGTCGATCCGACGCCGAACTCCTGGCCCGCGCCCAGCGACTGATAAACCGCTACCTCAAAGACCAGCCCGACGTCGTGCCGGCGAGTGTCCGGTGGGTGACGAACCAGAACGGCCGGTGGGGCTCGTGCACCCCGGCGGATCGCACCATCCGGATCTCCCACCGGGTGCAGCAGATGCCCGACTGGGTCGTCGACTACGTGCTCATGCACGAGCTCGTCCACCTGGTGGTGCCCTACCACAACGCCCGCTTCTGGGAACTGGTCGCCCGCTACCCGAAGACGGAACGCGCCCGCGGCTACCTGGAGGGGGTGGCCGCGATGAGCGAACCGACCCCGTACCGGGACGAAACCGAACCGGGCGGGACCGGCTGACAGGCGACCGCCGGGCGACCCTCACCCGCACGCCGTAGCGGCGGCACGGACGCGCCGGCTCGGGCCGGCTAGGGTCTGGGTGTGACGCGACGTGGTGTGGTGGCGCTGCTGGGACGGGTGGCATGGACGCCGCCCGGAATCGACCCCGCCGACTGGCGGTCGGCGCTCGCCGAGGACGTGGTCGACCTGCTCGCCACCCTCGACCAGGTGCGACCGGCGATCGCCGCCACCGCCGCCGACCTCGATCTGGCGCAACGCATCGCCTGGCCGGGCATGACCGTCTACCGACTCGCGGACCACCCCGACGCGCCGGTCAACGCGGTGCTCTCGGCGGCGGCGGCCGACGGCTGCGACCAGGTCGCCGTACTCGCCGCCGACGCACCCGACCTGCCCGCGCTCACCGTGGGCAAGCTGCTCCGGCCGCTGACCAGCCGTCCGGTCGCCGTGGCCGCGCCACCGGACGGCGCGGGCCTGCTCGGCGTCGCGGTACGGCTGCCCGCCCCGCCCTGGCTTCCCGCGATCGACCTGGACACCACCACGCTCGACGCGATCCGCACCGCCGCCCCGCGCCGGGCCGACGTCGCGGTCGCTTCGGGCTGGCGACGGCTGCGCGGCCCGGCCGATCTGAGCAGCCTCGACCCCGCGGTGGAGGGCTGGGAGCACACCCGCATCCTGCTCTCCCCGTCCTGACCGGTCCGCGGGTCGACCGACCCGACCCGCCGGTGCTCCGGCCGTCAGCGCTCGCCCGGGTCGAAGCCGCCGAGCTCTTCGAGGCCGCCGAGGTCCGGCTGGCTGCGGGCGTATCCGACCGGATCGGCGAAGTCCTCGTCGGACGGCAGCAGATCGGGATGCCCCCAGATCGCGTCCCGGCCGGCGATGCCCCGGTGCTCGGTCAGGGCCGCCCACAGCGCCGCCGCCTCCCGCAGCCGGCGCGGCCGCAACTGCAGACCGACCAGCGCCGCGAAGGTCTGCTCCGCCGGGCCGCCGGCCGCGCGGCGGCGGCGGAACGCCTCGGCGAGTCGGATCGCATCCGGCAGTCGCCCGGCGGCGGCGCTGTCCACGACGTGACAGACCCATCCCTCCACCAGTGCCAGCACCGTTTCGAGCCGGGACAGCGCGGCCTTCTGCGCCGGGGTGTCCTCCGGCGTGAAGATCCCTTCGAGGGCGACGCTCTGCATCGACTCGGGGTTCATCGGATCGATCCGGCTCATCGCCTCCTCGATCGCCGCACGGTCGACGGTGATGCCGTTCGCATAGGTCTCGACCGCCGCCAGCACATGCCCGCGCAGCCACGGCACGTGTTGGAAGAGCCGCTGGTGCGCGGCCTCGCGCAGCGCCACGTAGAGGCGTACCTCGTCCTCGGGCAGCTCCAGCCCCTCGCCGTACGTCTTGATGTTGCCCGGAATCAGCGCGGCGGTGCCGGCCGGACCGAGCGGCAGCCCGATGTCGCCGGTGGAGAGCACCTCGGTGGCGAGCGTGCCCAGGGCCTGGCCGAGCTGCCCGCCGAAGAGCGCACCCCCCAACGTGGCGAACATCGACTGCATCGGGCCGAGCTGGGCGCGGGCCTCCGGCGGGAACAGCTCGCCCATCGCCCCGATCATCCGGCCCGCGACCGGTTCGGAGAGCCGGCGCCACACGTCGAGTGTCTTGTAGATCCACTCGTTGCGGTTCCACGCCGCGGCCGAGCGCATGCCCGACGGCAGCTGCGAGGTCGGCTCCAACCAGAGATCGGCCAGCCGTAGCGCCTCCTCCACGGCGTGCCGTTCGTACGGCGTCACCGCCGGGTCGCCTTGCGCGGCGAGTTGGGCGGCGGCGACCTGCCGGGCCAGATCCCAGTTGACCGGGCCGGTCCCCGGGGTGGCGAACAGCCGCTGCAACTGCTCCATGATCTGCTGCATCTGCCGCGGATCGTTGGGGTCGGGCGGTTGACCGCCGGGGAGCGCGAAGCCGAACGGAAAATCAGGCACGAGACTTACGGTACGCGGGCCCGACGGCTGATGCGGGAGGGCCGCCGGTGGATCGCGGTTGATTGTCGCGCCGGGCGGCGAGATCGGTACGCTCGGGCGCATGAGACGTCGCGGCACCACGGTCCTGCTCGGTGCGTTGCTCACCGCGCTGCTCAGCATCGGCGTGCTCGCGGTGCCCGTGCCGTACGTGGTGCTGGTCCCCGGGCCGACCGTGGACACCCTCGGCGAATCGGACGGCACGGAGGTCATCCAGGTCACCGACGGCGAGACGTCGACCTCCGCCGGGCAGCTGCGGCTCACCACCGTCGGAGTGCAGTCGGACGTCAAACTGGTGTCCGCGATCGCCGGGTGGTTCGACGACGAACAGGCGGTCGTGCCCGCGGAGCTGATCTACCCGCCCGGTCAGAGCAAGAAAGAGGTCGAGCAGCGCAACGCGGAGGACTTCCGCGCGTCCCAGACGAGCGCGGAGACCGCCGCGTTGCGACGGCTGGGCTATCCGGTGCAGGTGGTGGTGCGAGACGTCGTCGCCGGGGGTCCCGCCGAAGGTGTGCTGCGGGTCGGGGACGTGCTCACCTCCGTGAACGGGCAGTCGGTCACCAGCGCGAGCAGGCTGCTGGAGATGATCGGGACGGAGCCGGCCGGCACCGAGCTGAGCATCGGTTTCCGTCGGGACGGGGTGCCGGGCACGGCGACGATCACCACCGCCGAGGTGGACGGCCGCCCGCGGATCGGGGTGCGGATCGAACAGGAGCAGCCGCACCCGTTCGAACTCAAGATCGAACTGGACAAGATCGGGGGGCCCAGCGCGGGGCTGATGTTCGCGCTCGGCATCGTCGACAAGCTCACCCCGGAGGATCTGACCGGCGGGAAGATCATCGCCGGTACGGGGACCATCGACGACGAGGGCAACGTGGGGCCCATCGGCGGCATCCCGCAGAAGCTGATGGGCGCGAAGGACGCCGGTGCCGAGGTGTTCCTCGTCCCCGTCGACAACTGCGCGGAGGCGGTCCGCAACGCCCAGCCCGACCTTCTGCTGGTCAAGGTCGGCTCGCTCGACGAGGCGCTGGACGCCCTCGCGACGCTTCGCGCCGGCGGGGAACCCGCCCGCTGCTGAAAGCGCTCGGGTGAAACCGCGGGCGGCCCGCACGAGCGCCTCGGACCGCCAAGCGCCCGTACCGCGTAGGCTTGACCGCGATCAGGTCCGTCTGCCAGAACGTGCGGAGAGCAAACCGTGGTGATGCCCACCAGCCCCCTCCCCAGGATGAGCCGACGCGGCCGCGCCACGATCGGCGTGCTCATCGGTGTCTTCATCGTCTTCACCCTCCTCGGTTGGGGGGTGGAGTTGTGGACCGACTGGCTGTGGTTCGAGGAGGTCCGGTACCAGGCCGTCTTCACCGGGGTGTGGGCCACCCGGGTGCTGCTGTTCCTCGCCGCCGGCCTGGCGATGGCGCTGTTGGTGGGTGCCAACCTGTGGCTCGCCTACCGGTGGCGCCCGCTACTGCGTCCGCACTCCGTCGAACAGGTCGCGCTGGATCGCTACCGGATGGTCCTGACCCCGCGGATCCGTCTCTGGTTCGTGGCGATCACCACCCTGGTCGGCCTCTTCGCCGGCATGTCCGCGCAGGCGCGGTGGGGCCAGTGGCTGCTGTTCCGCAACGCCCAGGAGTTCGGGGTCGTCGACCCGGAGTTCCAGACCGACGTCGGCTTCTACGTCTTCCGGCTGCCGTTCCTGCAGTACCTGCTCGGCCTCGGCTTCACCGCGGTGGTGCTGTCGTTGATCGGCGCGCTCGCCGTGCACTACCTCTTCGGGGGCGTGCGCCTGCAGGGCGCGGGCGACCGGATCACGAACGCCGCGCGGATCCAGCTCACCAGTCTGGTCGCCGTCTTCGTACTGCTCAAAGCGGTCGCGTACCTGCTGGACCGGCGGACGCTGCTGTTGGAGCGCACCGAGGCGACCGCGGTCCACTTCTACGGTGCCGGCTACTCCACGGTGAACGCGCTGCTGCCGGCGAAGGAGATCCTCGCCTACATCTCCGTCGTGGTGGCGGTCGCGATCCTGGTGTTCTCCAACTCCCGGATGCGCAACCTGGTCTGGGCGGGCGTGTCGCTGGCCCTGCTCGGCATCTCCGCGGTGGCGATCGGCGGGATCTACCCCTGGGCGGTGCAGACGTTCGAGGTCCGTCCGAGCGCCAAGGACAAGGAAGCGCTGTACATCGAGCGCAGCATCGAAGCGACCCGGGACGCGTTCGGTCTCACCGGCGCCCGCACCATGCAGTACGCGGCGGCCAACCTGATCCCGCCGGAGACCCTGGCCACGGACACCACGGTGGTGGACCGGATCCGGGTGATCGACCCGCAGGTGGTTTCGGAGACGTTCACCGCGCTGCAGCAGGTGCGCAGCTTCTACGACTTCGGCCAGAAACTCGACGTCGACCGGTACACGGTCAACGGGAAGACCCAGGATCACGTGGTCGGCATTCGGGAGATCAACTACGCCGAACTGACCGACCAGCAGGCCAACTGGATCAACCGGCACACCGTCTACACCCACGGGTACGGTCTGGTCAGCGCGCCCGCGAACAAAGTGGTCTGCGGCGGCCAACCGCTGTTCGTCTCCGGCTTCCTCGGCGACGAGGCGCAGGAGCGGTGCTCGTCGGAGGCGGAGCTGATTCCGGCCGAGCAGCCGCGCGTCTACTTCGGCGAGCAGATGCGGCCCGATGACTACGCGATCGTCGGCCAGACCGACCCGAACCGCCACGTCGAGTTCGACCGGCCGAACAGCGGCGAGCAGAACTACACCTACGAGGGCACGGGCGGCGTGGAGATCGGCTCGTTCGGGCGCCGGCTGCTGTTCGCGCTCAAAGAGCAGGAGCCGAATTTCCTGCTCTCCGACGCGGTCAACGAGAACTCCAAGCTGCTCTACGTGCGCAACCCGCGCGACCGGGTGGAGAAGGTGGCACCCTTCCTCACCCTGGACGGCGACCCGTACCCGGCGATCGTCGACGGGCGGATCGTGTGGATCGTCGACGGCTACACGACCGCCGCGACCTACCCGTACGCCGAGCGGATCAACCTGCAGTCGGAGACCCGCGACGAGTTGACCGGCGCGGGCACGTTCCGGCTGGAGCGCAAGGACGTCAACTACATCCGCAACTCGGTGAAGGCCACGGTCGACGCCTACGACGGCACGGTCCGGCTCTACGAGTTCGACGCGGACGACCCGGTGTTGAAGGCGTGGAACCAGGCGTTCGGCGGTGACCTGGTGATCCCGAAGGAGCAGACGCCGCCGGAGCTGGTCCAGCACTTCCGTTACCCCTCCGATCTGTTCAAGGTGCAGCGGAACCTGCTGACCCGGTTCCACGTCGACAACCCGTCGCAGTTCTTCTCCGGCGACGACTTCTGGAAGGTGCCGAACACACCGCACAACCCCGACAAGGGGGAGCGGCAGCCGCCGTACTACCTGTACACCCAGCTGCCCGGGCAGGATGAGCCCCGCTTCCAGATCACTTCGGCGGTCACCCCGGCCGGTCGGGAGAACCTGGCGGCGCTGATCTCGGGTTCGTACGTGGACGGCGAGCCGCGACTGGAGATGCTCGAGCTGCCCGACCAGACGGTCATCCCGGGCCCGGTGCAGGTGCACCAGAAGATGACCAACAACGGTGACATCCGTCAGCAGCTGAGCTACCTCACCGCCGACGGTCAGGCCGAGGTGGAGTACGGCAACCTGCTGTCGCTGCCGTTCGGTGACGGCATGCTCTACGTCGAGCCGGTGTACGTGAAGACCAAGCAGCAGAACGCCTACCCGGTGCTGCAGCGCGTGCTGCTCTCCTACGGCGAGGGCGGCGCCTTCGTGGTGCTGGCCAACAGCATCGAGGAGGGCATCCGCGAACTGGTCGAACAAGGGAAGAAGGCCGCCGAGGGTCAGCCGCCGCAGCCGGAACCGGAGCCGCGACCGGAGCCGCAGCCCGAGCCGCAGCCGACCCCCAGCCAGCCGCCCGTGCTGTCGGACGATCTGGCCGCTGCCGCCGCGAAGGTGCAGGCGGCGATCGCCGAGGTGAAGGCCGCGCAGGCGTCGGGCGATTTCGAGCGCTACGGGCGGGCGCTGAAAGCGCTGGAGGACGCCATGAACGAGTTCCAGGCCGCCCAGCGGGCGGTGTCCGGGGACCCGGTGGGGGTGGAGTCATCGCCCTCGCCTGACCGAACCGGCTGACGATCGACCCGGTGTGGGCCCGCGGCTGGCAAGCCGCGGGCCCACACCTTTCTGTGGATGGCTACAGTCGGTCCGGCAGCGGTCGGAGCGGTGTGACGCGGATTAACCGGTTCGCTTTGCGTGGCTCGTGATCGGTGCGCTAAGGTTGGTATCGCCGACGCGGGGTGGAGCAGCTCGGTAGCTCGCTGGGCTCATAACCCAGAGGTCGCAGGTTCAAATCCTGTCCCCGCTACCAGGGAAAACGGCCCTCAGGAGATCTCCTGAGGGCCGTTTCGCATACTTACCGATCAGCACGCGGTTCGGCTACCGCGTAGTGTCATGGCGGCCGTTGCTGGTTGTTGCGATCCGGTCAGCCGAATCGTCCACGTCTATCCGCAGCCGGATCTGCCCCGACCCCTCGATCACGATTTCGATGACCAGCGTCTGCGGCGATCCGTTCCCCGGCAGCGAGAACTGACCGGCAGGAACCAGCATCCGATGCGGCGGATCGTGCGACTCGGGAACCTCTTCGGTCGCTGCCTGGTCGTCGATGTGGGTCCGACCGTCGAGGACGTCCGGTGCGGTCGCACGGCTCTGCCGTCTGACCGGCTGCGATCGGGTCGCGGTGTGTGCCCGAACCCACTTTGTGATCTTGTAAAGTGCGCCTTCGAGTGGGCCCCGGCCGATCGTGGCTCGCAGACCGAGGGCGAGCGGGAGCGCTACCGCGACCTGTAGCAGATATCCGTCGGTGGCGTCGAAGGTGTCCCAACTGGAGTTGATGAACACGATGTGTGCGGCGTAGAGGCTGAACGTGAGGGCACCGGCTGCGGCCAGCGGGGTGAGGACGGCTGCCGTGACCCGCCGCCAGGTCGGGTGAGCGATGTGGTGGCCGGCGAGCAGGGTGAGCCCGAGCAGCGCCATCGCCGTTCCGATGGTGCCCACCAGGTAGGGCGGTGTGCCGGTGTGCGGCGCGTTCACGGCCAGCCACCACCAGGTGGTGGTCGGCGTGGTGCCGTCGCCGCCGAAGGCCAGCAGGGATTGCGTCTCCTCCGGCGTGAGACCGCTGCCCGGCTGGGCAGCGGTGATCTCGGCCGAGCCGCGCCAGTCGAGCAGGAGCGTGGACACGGCCGCCGCCGTCGCGGCGAGAGCGGTTCCGACGAGCAGCAGCCCGCCGGCGACCCTGGCCCGGGTGAGGTCGAGTCGTCCGATGACCAGGCCGGCGCACAGGTACGCCAGCCACGGCAGCGCCGGGTAGTACCCGGTCAGGGACAGTTCCGTGAGTAGTCCGACCGGGTCGTCGACGAGGTGGCCGGCCGTGATGTTGGCCATGGTCGGAGCCGGCAGGTCGGCCCGCAAGGCATGGCTGAGCGCCGGCATCCCGATGGCCAGCACGCCGCCGAGGACGGCCACGGCCCCAGTGGGCAGGAACACCAGCGGGATCGCTAGCAGGAACATGACCGCGTAGTAGGGGAGGATCACCGCGGCCACGGCCGGGTCGGTGTAGCCGAGGGCCAGCCCGGCTGCGCCGATCAGCAGGGCCCGTACGCCCAACGCCGCCGTCGTGGCCAGCGCGTCGCCCGCGCGCACCCGACGGCGGCCGGTCGTCAGCGCCAGACCGACCCCGGCCAGCACGGCGAAGACCGCTGCGGCCCGTCCACCGAAGATCGAGTACCACCAGGTGGGCCGACCGGCCTCGTCGACCACGTACAGGGAATGCACCGCCATCATGGCCAGCAGCGCTATGCCCCGGGCGGCGTCGAGCCCCGACAATCGGTTGCGCCCGCCCCCGGTCGGAGTCCGGCCGGCTGTGCCCGGGTCACTCCGCCCGGTGGTCATCGTCGGCTCGGATACGAGTGTGGCCGGGTCGCCTGTCATTCGCGGACACCTTCGACGATGAGTGCGATAGGGAAAAATCACCAAAATAGGGATGCGGTCGCGCAGAGCCTAACAAGGCACTCCAGCCGGTGAGGGGGATTGCCGAAGACCGCGGATCGGCACAGAGTCCGCCGAAGGGGATGCGCTAGGCCGTACCCAGGCCACAGGATGGGGGCATGACCTCACTCGGAAAATGGCCGGCGCGGCTGGGCACCGTGCTCGCCGGCGTGGCGTTGACGATCCTCGTACCCGTCGCGGCGTGGGCGACCTCCGATCCGATCGTCGCCGACATCGCCCAGCGGCGCCGCGGCGGCATCCTCGGCGGAATCGTCTGGCTGTGTTGCCTGGCGGTCGTCATCGTCGTCATCGGGGTGGTGGCCCTGGTGCTGATGCGAAGATCCCGTCCGCCGCGCTCATGATGTACTAGCCCCGTGGAACTGCTGCATTCGGGCAAGGTCAGGGACGTCTACGCCGACGGCGAGGATCTGATCCTGGTCGCCTCCGACCGGGTCTCGGTGTACGACGTCGTGCTCCCCACCCCGATCCCCGACAAAGGTCGGATCCTCACCGCTCTGTCAGTGTGGTGGTTCGAACAGTTGGCCGACCTGGTACCCAACCACGTCATCTCGGCGACCGACGTGCCGGCGGAGTTCGCCGGGCGGGCGATCCGCTGCCGACGGCTGCGGATGCTGCCGGTCGAGTGCATCGCGCGCGGCTACCTGACCGGATCCGGGCTGAAGGAGTATCAGAAGACCGGCTCCGTCAGCGGGGTACCGCTCCCTTCCGGACTGGTGGAGGCGGCGAAGCTGCCCGAACCGATCTTCACCCCCACCACGAAGGCGGCCATCGGCCAGCACGACGAGTCGATCACCTTCGACGAGCTGGTCGACGTCGTGGGGCGGGACACCGCCGAGCGACTGCGGGAGATCACCCTCGCCGTCTACCGGCGCGGCGCCGAACTGGCCGCGGAACGCGGGATCCTGGTCGCCGACACCAAGATCGAGCTGGGTTGGACGCGGGACGGGGAGCTGCTGCTCGCCGACGAGCTGCTCACCCCCGACTCGTCCCGGTTCTGGCCGGCTGACTCGTACCAGCCGGGTCGGGCGCAGTTCTCCTTCGACAAACAGTACGTGCGGGACTGGGCGGCGGGCACCGGCTGGGACAAGCAGCCGCCCGCACCGGAGATCCCCGCCGAGACAGTCGAGGCGACCCGCCGTCGCTACATCGAGATCTACGAGCGGCTCACCGGTCGGACCTGGTCGTAGCGCCGTCGACGCGTGCGCTGATCCGTACGGTGGTGCCGGCCGGACCGGTCCGTACCGCGACGTCACGCACGAGTTGGCGGATCAACCACAGGCCCCAGCCGCCCACCGCGTGCGGCGGCGGCCGCCGCGGATCGTCCAACCGGCTCTCGCTGATGCCCGGGCCGTGGTCGGAGACCTCACAGACCACGGCCTCCACGTCGCGCCACAGCTGGAGCCGCCCGCAGCCGCCGCCGTGCCGCACCGCGTTGGTGATGAGTTCGTTGACCGCGAGAACGAAATCGTCGAGGCGTTGCCCACGCAGGCCCGCCGCCTCGACCTGGACGGCCACGCGGTGACGTAGTTCGGTCACCTGGCTCGCGTCGAAGACCCTCCGGAGCAGGGGCAGCGCGCCGGCCGGTACGCCCGCATCCGCAGATCGGGGGTGTACCTCGGTCACTCCGTCCCGCCCACTGCTGCTCGGATGCTGTGTGCTTCCTCAACACTATGCCCAGGCGGCACAACCCGCATCCGATGTGTTCCGGCAGATCAGGTCATCTCCGGCGGCTGGGTTTCGTGGATCGCCATCTCCTCGGCCGAGGCGCCGCCGCCGGCGGCCCCGGCGTCAACGGCGATCGAATCGGTCTCCTCGTCGGTGTGCGCGCCCGCGTCCGGTTCCAGCAAACGCCCGATGGTCGTGCCGGTGGTGCCGTCCGGTTCGCCCTGGTCGTAGATCGACACCGCCGAGCGGGGGTCCGACGTGGGCTGCTCGCCCAGCACGTCCGAGGCCAGCTGCACCTCGGCGGCGGCCTCCTCGCTGTCGGCCTCGGCGAACATCCCCGGCTCGGCCATCGCCCCCAGACGGTCGTCCGGTCCGACGTCCGGGACCTGTTGCGCGATCTTGTAGTCGAGCGACTCGCCTTGTCGCTGCTCCTCCGCGGTCGTCCCGAACCGGTCGACCGCGACCGGCTCCCGGTCCCCCGGGATCTGGGCCGGCTCCGGGCCGTCCGCCTGACGCCCGGTCTGCACGCTGTCGTCCGCGACGGAATCGTCGTCGGCGACGTCCGGCAGGCCCTCGGCCTCGGTGTCGGACCACGGATTCGGGAAGTCCTCATCGCGCATGTCGAACCCCTACCCGCTGTCGTGCGCGGTAACCGGTCCCGGGCGATGCGCCCCAGACCAGGAATCCGCGGCGCCGCAGGACCGCGACCACCGCGCCGATCGCCGAGCCGGCGAGGAACCCGATCACCCGGGTTCGGATCAGCGCCCGACGGCGGCCATGCCAGCCGCCTTCGATGCGCGCTGCGGCGGTCGGTTGGAACAGATTCCCCGAACTGTCCGGGGCGGGCTCCCGGACGAACTGGGCCCGGCCGGCGTAACGGCCGAGAGCCCGCTCGGTCAGCCCGGGAGCGAGCCGCCACTGCCACGCCTGCAGGCGCGCCGTCAACGTCACGTACGCCTCCCGACGCGGCCGCTGGAGCAAGCGGACGATCCGGTACGCGACCGTCTCCGGTGGGTAGATCGGCGGCGGCGGGCGCAGCCGGCGGCCGGTGTGGTTCGCCGAGTGGCCGTAGTAGGGCGTGTCGACGGCCGGTGGAAGCAGAGTGCAGACCGCCACCCCCTTGTCGCCGGTGATCCGCAGCTCCTGCCGCAGCGTGTCCGACAACCCCCGTACCGCGTGCTTGGCGGCGGTGTAGGCCGCCTGGTAAGGCATGCTCACCTCGGCCAGCGTCGAGGCGACGTTGACCAGTACCCCGCCGCCGCCCGTGCGCAGGTACGGCAACGCCGCCCGCATCCCGTACGCGACCCCGAGCAGGTCGACCTCCACGATCCGACGGAACTCGGCCACCGGGATCTCGTCGAACAGCCCCACGCTCGCCACGGCCGCGTTGTTGATCCACGCGTCGATGCGACCGAACTCGGCCACCGCCCGGGTCGCCAGCCGCTCCACCGCGATCGGGTCGGCCACCTCGGTCGGCACGACCAGCGCCCGCCCACCGAGCTGCCGGCACCGCTCGGCGACCGCCCGCAACGTGCTCTCCCCGCGTCCGGCCAGCACGACGGCGGCGTCCCGCTCGGCCAGGGAGAGCGCGGTCGCCGCGCCGATGCCGCTGGACGCCCCGGTCACCACCACCGTCGACTCGTTGAGCGCGCGAGTCATGCCCATTGGCTTCGGCTACCCGCCGTCCGGCCCGGTTACGCCGGCGAAAGTTGGCTGGTTTCGGCTCGGTGGCCGGCGGTTAATGGCAGCCTCGGTGCGAGGCCCGTTCGCCGTGTCCGACGGAGGTACGCACATGCGCGTCGGTCTTGTCTGTGCCCACGGCAGCACCCCCGAGCGACCTGACATCCCGGTCGGACCCCGGCATCACGTCGCACAGGTCGCCGCGCGGCTGGCCGCCCGCGGGCACGAGGTCCGGGTGTACGACCGGCGGGACGACCCGCAGTCGTCGGCGCTGGTCGAGGTGAACGGGTACCTGGTGGAACGGGCTCCGATCGGACCGCCCAGCCGCGCCGCTTGCGGCGCGTTGGTGCCGCACGTGCCCGAGTTCGCCCACTGGCTGGCCGAGCGCTGGTCGTCCGGGTGGACGCCCGACGTGCTGCACGGAACCTTCTGGCTGGGCGGACTGGTAGCCGCGAGCGCGGTGCGCAGCAGCCGTATCCCGGTGGTGCAGACCTTCTACTCGCTCGGTGCCGAACAGGCGCGCCGGCTCGGCACCGGCTACGACGGTCCGGACCAGCGGATTCCGCTGGAGAGGGCGCTGACCCGGGTGATCGACGCGGCGATCGCGCAGTCCACCGACGAGGTCGAGGAGTTGACCCGCATGGGCCTGGAACGGGCCGCGGTGACGGTGGTGCCGGTCGGCGTGGACATCGAACGGTTCCGGCCGGAGGGGGAGACGGCGGATTGGGGCGGGCAGCAGCGGATCCTGTCTCCGGCGGGGCTCGGGCCGGGGCGCGGGCATGAGGATCTGATCCAGGCCATGCGGCTGATCACCGACGCCGAACTGGTGATCATCGGCGGTCCACGTCCCGAGGAGCTCGCCGACCATTCGCAGGCCCGCCGGTTGGTCGAACTCGCCGAACGAGTCGGCGTCCGCGACCGGGTTCGGCTGATCGGGTCGGTGCCGTACGAGGAGATGGCGGCGTGGTACCGGTCTGCGGACGTGGTCGCCTGCGCCTACCACTACGCCTGCGTCGGCCGGGTGCCGCTGGAGGCGATGGCCTGCGGTGTGCCGGTGGTCGGTTACGCCCTCGGCGCGGTCGGCGACGTCGTGGTGGATGAGGTCACCGGCCGGCTGGTGCCGCCGGGCGACGTGCGAGGGCTCGCCGTCACGCTGCGGCGCCTGCTCGCCGACGAGGCGCAACGGTTCGCCTACGGGCACGCGGCCGTGGACCGGGTGCGGTGCAGCTACACCTGGGACCGGGCCGCCGCGGCGCTGGAGCGCGTCTACGAGCGGGTCGCGCCGGCCCCGGCCGTCGCCTGAGCCGGCTTGTCCGCGGCGGCCAGCAGATGGTGCTGGGGTTCGCCGTACCGGGTCAGCCCGATCACCGCGGCGAGGGTGACCAGCAAGCCGCCGACCGCCAGCCATTCCCAGCCGGGCCGGATCTGATCGCCGAGCAGGATCAGCCCGATGAGCGCGGCGGGTATCACGCCGGCGGCGTCCATGGCGGCCACGGCGGCCGTCGTCGAACCCTTCTGCATGGCCAGACCGAGCAGCAGCTGGCCGACCAGGGAGTGGGCGACCAGCAGGTAGAGCAGCGGGTGGCGGAGGACTTCGGCGGCCGGGACGAGGGCCAGCGGCCGGGCGGCCACCGCCGCCGAGGAGAACGCCAGCCCCGCCAGGCTACCCAGGACCACCGAGCCGCGTACCTCGCGCAGACGGGCGGCGAAGACCCCTAGCACGGCGATCAGCCCGAGCGCGCCGGCGAGCGCGACGGTGCCGCCCGGGCCGAGCGGATGCGACGGTGCCGGGCGGGCGGTGAGCACCAGGGCGACGACCCCGCCGCCGAGCAGGCCCAACAATGCGATCTCCGCGGCGGGTAGTCGCCATTTCAGCAGCAGAACGCCGAGTAAGGCGGTCACGCCGAGCCCGGCCGCGACGCTCGCCTGCACCAGGAACAGTGGAAGATCTCGACGGGCGAGCACGGCCATGACGAACCCGAGCAGCTGAAAGGCCAGGCCGGCCACGTACGCCGGATGGCCCGCCAACTTCAGCAGCAGCCCCGGGTCGAAGGTGTGGTGCACCGTGGTGCGGGCCGCAGCGATCGACTGGAGCAGGTTGGCGACCCCGTACCCGATGATCATGGCGACCAGGAAGCACCAACCGGAGGACGTCACCCGGCGAGGATAGAACCTGCCGCGGCGGCGTGGACGGGTGACCGGCGTGGATCGTGACCTTGCCGCCTACCCGTCCCCGCGGTGTAGCCGCGCGAGCACGTCCTCGTGCAAGGCGCCGTTGGTGGCCACCGCGTTCCCGCCGTGCACCCCCCGTCGGCCGGACAGGTCGGTGAACTCCCCGCCCGCTTCCGTGACCACGGGATACAGGGCGGCCATGTCCCACAGCGACAACTCCGGTTCGACCATCACCTCGAGCGCCCCCTCGGCCAGCAGCATGTATCCGTAGAAATCCCCGTACGCCCGGGTGCGCCAGGCACCGCGCATCAGGTCGAGCATCGGGTCGAGCAGGCCGATCTCCTCCCAGCTGGGCAGCGAGGAGTAGCAGACGCTGGCGTCGGCGAGGCGACGGACGCCGGAGACCTTGATCGGTGTGGCCGCCCGGGTGTGCCGGCCGGCGAAGGCGCCGTGCCCGCTGGCGGCCCACCAGCGGCGGCCGAGCGCCGGCGCGGAGACCAACCCCACCACCGGCTGGTCTCCTTCCATCAAAGCGATCAGGGTGGCCCAGATCGGCACGCCGCGGATGAAGTTCTTGGTCCCGTCGATCGGGTCGATCACCCACCGCCGGTCGCCGTTGCCGGCCGGGGACGCACCGAACTCCTCGCCCAGCACCGCGTCGCGCGGCCGGGCCCGGGACAGCGTGGCGCGCACCGCCTGTTCGACCGCGGTGTCCGCGTCCGATACGGGCGTCAGGTCCGGCTTCGCCGTCACGTGCAGGTCCAGGGCGCGGAATCGGGCCATCGAGATCGAGTCGGCGGTGTCGGCGAGCACGTGCGCCAGGGACAGGTCATCGGCGTACCGGGTCATGGGGGAAAGCTAGCCGATGACGGGTGGAATCGGCGGACGGCTCACTCGACGTCGCCGGAGCGTGAGGCGAGCAGCCGCCGGTACGAGGCCAGTCGGCGCGGGTCGGCGCGGCCGGCGGCGACCCACGCGTCCAGTGCGCAGTCAACCGACGATGCGGTGTGCTCGCAGTTGGGCGGGCAGTCCGCGGTCGCGTCGACCAGGTCGGGGAAGCCGTGCAACAGGCTCTCCGGCGAGACGTGGGCCAGCCCGAAGCTGCGCACCCCCGGGGTGTCGATGATCCAGCCGGGGTCTTCGACGTCGAGCAGCGGCGGCAGGCGCAGGGCGACCGCGCTGGTCGAGGTGTGTCGGCCCCGGCCGATGGCGCTGACCTCGCCCACGGCCCGGGCGGCCCCCGGCACCAGACGGTTGACCAGCGTGGACTTGCCGACACCGGAGTGCCCCACCAGGACGGAGATCTTCCCGGCCAGGGCCCGGCGCACGTCGTCGAGGTCCGACCCCGGGGAGACCAGCAGATGGGGCAGATCGAGTTCCGCGTAGTAGCCGAGGACCTCGTCCGGTGCGGCGAGATCGGCTTTGGTCAGACACAGCACGGGGTCGACGTCCGCGTCGTACGCCGCGACCAGGCAGCGGTCGATGAAGCCGGTGCGGGGCGGTGGGTCGGCCAGCGCGCTGACGATCACGAGCTGGTCGGCGTTGGCCACGATCACCCGTTCGAGACGGCCTTCGGGGGTGGCCTCGTCGTCGTCGGCGGTGCGCCGCAGCACCGAGGTGCGTTCGGCGATCCGGACGATGCGTGCCAGGGTTCCGGGCCGTCCGGAGGTGTCGCCCACCAGCGCGACCCGATCCCCGACGACGACCGAGCGGCGGCCCAGCTCCCGGGCCCGCATGGCGGTGACCGGCGCGTCGCCGTCCGCGATCACGCAGGTGTACCGGCCCCGGTCGACACCGATGACGAACCCTTCCACCGCGTTCTCGTGCCGTGGCCGGATGCGGGTGCGTGGACGGGAGGTACGACCGGGTCTGATCCGCACGTCCTCCTCGTCGTACTCGCGTCGCCTGACCGCCAGGATCGGCTCCTCTCCGCAGCGTCCGCGCTGCCGCTCCGGCCGGCTGACCCGGTCAGCCGGCGCTGTCCCCGGTAACCATTCTCGACCACAGGTCCGGGAACTCGGGCAGGGTCTTCGCGGTGCATGCGATGTCGCTGATCCGGATGTCCGGTACGACCAGTCCGAGCACCGCGGCCGCGTGCGCCATCCGGTGGTCGTCGTACGTGTCGAAGCGGCCGCCGTGCAGCGGGCGCGGCCGGATCTCCAGCCCGTCGGCGGTCTCGGTGATGTCCGCGCCCAGCCCGGTCAGCTCCCGGGCCAGCGCGGTCAGCCGGTCCGTCTCATGTCCGCGGATGTGGGCGATCCCGCGTAGTTTCGACGGCGATTCGGCGAGCGCTGCGAGCGCGGTGAGCACGGGGGTCAGTTCGCTCACGTCGGAAAGATCCGCGTCCAACCCGTGCACCCTGCCGGTGCCTCGCACGGTCAGCCCATCCGTGCCGAGGGTGACCTCCCCACCCATCTGCTGCAGCAGGGCGCGCAGCCGGTCCACCGGCTGCGCGCTGCTGCGCGGCCAGCCGAGCAGGGTGACCTGCCCGCCGGTGATCAGGGCCGCGGCGAAGAACGGGGCCGCGCCGGACAGGTCCGGTTCGATGTCCCAGCCGCGGCCGGACAGGCGGCCCGGCTCGACCACCCAGACGTTCGGGGTCGAATCGTCCACCCCGCCACCGGCGGCGCGCAGCAGCTGTACGGTCATCCGCACGTGCGGTGCGGAGGGCATCGGCGGCCCGACATGGCGGACCACCACCCCACGGGTGAAGCGGGGCGCGGCGAGCAGCAGACCGGAGACGAACTGGCTGGAGGCGGAGGCGTCGATGACGACCTCCCCGCCGGTGACGCCGCCGGTGCCGTGCACGGTGAGCGGCAGCCCTCCGCCCGGGGCGGAGTCGACGGCCACCCCGAGGGAGCGCAGTCCTTCGACGAGGGCGCGCAGCGGGCGGGCCCGGGCGCGCGGGTCGCCGTCGAAGGTGACCGGCCCGTGGGCCAGCCCGGCGACCGGGGGCAGGAACCGCATGACCGTGCCGGCGAGCCCGACGTGGACGTCGGCGGGCCCGCGCAGGGGGCCGGGCCGGACCACCCACCGATCGTCGTCCACCGTGGAGACGTGCGCGCCCAGGGCCCGAAGCCCCGCCGCCATCAGCTCGGTGTCGCGGGCCCGCAGCGGCAGGTGCAGGGTCGATGGGCCGGCGGCGATCGCGGAGAGGACCAGGGCCCGCGCGGTCAGCGACTTCGAGCCGGGCAGGCGCACGGTCGTGGCGACCGGTCGGGTAGCGGTCGGCGCGGTCCAGGGGACCGGGGGTCGGCTCACCGTAGTCTTGGCCACCCGTACAGTCTGCCGTGTCTCGCCGACAGTCCGTGTTCGCCGTACCGGATCTCCCGTTCTTCGGGACAGTCGGGCAGGTTTCGGGCGGGCAGCGGTCGGCGGTGGCGGTTACGTTTGGGCGCATGTGCGGGAGGTACGCGACGACTCGCAGCGCGGCGGATCTGAGCGCGCTGTTCGACGCCGACGATGAGACGGACGGTCGGCTCGCGGTCGACTACAACGTCGCCCCGACGGATCCTGTGCCGATCGTCCGGATGTCGCGGCGACTGGGCGGTCGGGCGTTGTCGGTGGCGCGGTGGGGCCTGCTGCCGCCGTGGGCGGCCTCGGCCGCGGTCGGGGCCCGCATGATCAACGCGCGGGCCGAGACGGTCGCGACCACCAGGGCGTACGCTCCGTCGTTCGCCCGTCGCCGCTGCCTGGTCCCCGCCGACGGCTGGTACGAGTGGGCCCGGCGGGATACGGGCCGGCAGGCGTACTTCATGACGCCCGGGGACGGCGGCGTGCTCGCGTTCGCCGGGCTGTGGTCGGTGTGGGACCGGACCGGCGAGCCGGTGTTGACCTGCACCATCGTCACCACCGCGGCGCTCGGCGCGCTGGCCGACGTGCATGATCGGATGCCTTTGCTGCTGTCGCCGGATCGATGGGCGGAGTGGCTCACCGGCGGAGGCGATCCGGCCGGTCTGCTCGCGCCGCCCGCGGAGGAGCTGCTCGCCGGCATCGAGATCCGGCCGGTCGGCCCGGCAGTGGGCAACGTGCGCAACAACGGGCCGGAACTGATCGTGCCGGTCGGCGAAGGCGCGGCCGAGCCGGATGCCCCGATGCGCCTCTTCTAGGTGCCGAACGCGCCGCCGTCCGCGAAGGCCGTCCCCGTCCGTATCGACCGTTTCAACCTGGCCACCAAGGGGATTTTTGGCCCGCTTTTGCTGCGGTTTGGGCGATTTATCCTGAAAGATTTCCACAAATTGTCGGCCAAGGCCTTGAATATTTCTTTCCACTTGCGATAGAACCGAGCGCCGGTGGTGGGCGTCAATCTGTAACGGACCGATGGCGCTCATCGAATATTTCGCTGGTCCCACGGGGGAGGTGGGTGCATGACCCGGGCGCGGATGCCGCGACCCCACGAGGTTGCGGCCGCACGTCGTGATCCGCGGCTGCTCCGAGCAATGGAAGAGAAGACCGGTGACGACGCCTGGCGTACCAAGGGTGCCTGCCAGAACGTCGATCCGGAGACCTTCTTCCCGGCACCGAGCGAGCCCGCGGACGCGGCGTTGGCGCTGTGCCGCACCTGCGATGTGCAGGGGCCATGCCTGGCCTGGGCGCTGGAGATCGGTGACTGCCACGGCGTGTGGGGCGGCACCACACCGCGCGAACGCCGAGCGATGCTGATCGCCTGGCGCGACCGCGCTGGGGTCGTCCCGGACGAGGTCGAGGACGATGACCTCGATACGCCGGAACTGCTGACCTTGGCTCCGGTCCGCTGACACCGGTGATCGTCGGCGACGAGATCCGGACACCGCACGGTCCCGCCCGGATCCGGATCGACCACCCCGCCACGGAGCCTGCGAGCCTGCTCGTTCTCGGGCACGGGGCGGGCGGCGACGTCGACGCCCCCGACCTCGTCGCGGTACGCGACGCGGCGGTCGCTGTCGGGGTGCTCGTCGCCAGCGTCACCCAGCCCTACCGCGTGGCCGGCCGGCGCGCTCCCGCACCGGCCGGCCAACTCGACACGGCATGGCAGGCCGTCATCGCGGTGCTCCGCGAGCGGTTCGCCGCGCCGGCACTGATCGTCGGCGGACGCTCCAGCGGAGCGCGGGTGGCCTGCCGCACCGCCGTCGCCGTCAACGCCGACGGCGTGCTCGCCCTGGCATTCCCGCTCCGCCCGCCCGTCAGACGCGGCAACGATCCGGCCCGGGCGTCGGCCGCGGAGCGGGCCCGAGCGGCGGAGCTGCACACCGGGCTGCCGACGCTGGTCGTCAACGGCGACCGGGACCCGTTCGGCGTACCCGACCCGGCCCCGCAGATCCAGGTCGAGATCCGCCCCGGTGAGCGGCACGACCTGCGGCGCGACCCGGCGGGCACCGCCGCGGCGGTGGTGCGGTGGCTGCGATCGCACGGCTGGGCGCGCTGACCCCACGCCGCGCCGACACCCGACGCTGGAATGTTTCAGGCTCGTCGGGTGTTACCGCTGCCGGAAGAGCTGCCACGGCGAGAGGGATCGGGCGTGCCAACCCAGACGCGGGAACCACGACACGGTGACTGCGACACCAATCCACTGAGCGAGCTGCTGTCCGCGCCCGCTTGGCCGACCGCTGTCGCGGGGCCCGACGGCCCGACGCCCGCCGACCTACCTGAACGAATCGGGGTCGCCGGTGGCGAGGTGCGCGTATTCTCGGCGGGACGGTCGAGGGGAGAGGTGCGGTTGACGAAGCAGGAGACGACCAGCGAGCGCCGGGCGCGCTTCGAGCGCGACGCCATGCCGTTCATCGACCAGCTCTACGCCGCCGCCCTGCGGATGACCCGCAACTCCGCCGACGCGGAAGACCTGGTCCAGGAGACCTACCTGAAGGCGTATTCGGCGTTCCACCAGTTCGAGGAGGGCACCAACCTCAAGGCCTGGCTGTATCGGATCCTGACCAACACCTACATCAACTCCTACCGCCGCCGTCAGCGGCAGCCGGTGCAGGCCCCGACCGAGGAGATCACCGACTGGCAGCTCGCCGAGGTCGAGTCGCATACCTCGAGCGGACTGCGTTCGGCGGAGATTGAGGCGCTGGACCGCCTGCCCGACAGCGATATCAAGGAGGCGCTGCAGGCCCTGCCGGAGGATTTCCGACTGGCCGTCTACCTCGCCGACGTCGAGGGATTCTCCTACAAGGAGATCGCGGACATCATGGGCACGCCCGTCGGCACCGTGATGTCCCGGTTGCACCGGGGCCGGCGCAATCTGCGCAAACAGCTGGAACGCTACGCCGCCGACCGGGGAATCACCGCCGCCACCCGGTCGACGGGTTCCGCCGGGCAGGAGGTGTGACGTGAGCTGCGGCAACCACCACGAAACCGACTGCCGCGAGGTACTCGCCGAGCTGTTCCTGTTCCTGGATATGGAGTGCTCCGAGGAGCGCCGGCTCCTGATCGAACGTCATCTGGACGAGTGCGGGCCGTGCCTGCGGGAGTACGGGATCGAACGGGAGATCAAACTGCTGGTGGCGCGGTGCTGCGGCAACGAGACCGCGCCGGTCGCGCTGCGGGAGCGGCTGCGGCTGCGGCTCGACGAGATCTCGATCGAGATCGACGCCCAGGGCTATTGATCCAGTGCGCACCGGGGCGGCCGAGTCGGCCGCCCCGGTGGTTGCGCGGTCAGGAGTTCGGGCGCTTGCCGTGGTTGGCGGCCTTCTTCTTGCGCGCCCTCTTCTTGCGAGCCCTCTTCGCCATGGTGACCCTCCGTGTCTGCCACTCTGCGACGATCCTAGGGTCGGCGCGGCTTGCGGGGTGGGTCGACCCCCGCCCGACCGGTCCACATGATTGGATACCGTCAGGCGTTGCGCTGACGAGGAGGATCGCACGATGGCCGAGGAGATTCGTGCCGAGATGGTGGCAAACGTGTGGAAGGTCGTCGCCGCTCCCGGCGCTTCGGTTTCCGAAGGCGACACCCTGGTGATCCTCGAATCCATGAAGATGGAGATCCCGGTGGTCGCCGAGTCCGACGGGGTCGTGCAACAGATCGCGGTCAACGAGGGCGACGTCGTCCAGGAGGGCGACCTGATCGCCGTCATCGAATGAGCGGCCTGTACGTCCGCCCGGCCCGTCCGGAGGACTACGACGCGATCGCCGAGCTGACCGTCGCCGCCTACCGTGCCGACGGCCAGCTCGATGGCCAGCCGATCGGGGAGCTGGACTACGCGCGGGAACTCGCCGATGTGCCGGCCCGGGCCAAGGCCGGGGAGTTGCTGGTCGCGGTCGACGAGGCCACCGGCGCGGTGGTGGGTTCGGTGCTGTTCGTGCTGCCCGACACCCCGTACGCCGAGCTGTCCCGACCGGGTGAGGCGGAGTTTCGCATGCTCGCCGTCGATCCGGCGTTCCAGGGGCGTGGCGCGGGCGAGGCGCTGGCGCGCGCCTGCGTGGACCGGGCCATCGAATCGAACTTCCGGGCGGTGGTGCTCTGCACCCGGAGTTTCGCGATGCCGGCGCAGCGCTTGTACGCGCGACTCGGATTCGTCCGGACTCCCGAACGAGACTGGTCCCCGGCCCCCGGCATCGACCTGCTCGCGATGCGACTGGACCTGTCAGCTCACGATTAGCGTCGAGCGGTGTCGACCGGTGCGCACCCGTAACACGCCTGCTTGTTTTTGATCAGATTGCTCGCTGCGCCGTCAGAAACGTGCAAGACTGCGCAGATAGGCGACCGGCGAGGAGGTTGGGTGTGGCAGCACCGGGATCGGGGATGGCTGCCGACATCGCCGAACAGCCGGACTGCTATGCCCGCCTGCTCGACTCGGCGGGGGCCCGGACGATCTCCAGGATCGCCCGGACGATCGCCGAACGACGACCCCGCCACGTCGTCTTCACCGCCCGCGGCACGTCCGCCCACGCCGCCCGCTACGGGGCCTACCTGACCGAGATCCGACTCGGCCTGCCGGCCTGGCTGGCCGCACCCAGTTCGATCACCCTGTTCGGTGCCCGACCCGACCTCTCCACGGCGCTGGTCGTCGCGGTCAGCCAGAGCGGCAGCTCCCCCGACCTGGCCGAGGTGCTCCGGGTGGCGCGCGCCGGCGGTGCGCTCACCCTCGCCGTCACCAACGCGCCCTCCTCGCCGCTGGCCGAGGCGGCCGAGCTGTCCCTCGACCTCGCCGCCGGGCCGGAGCGGGCGGTCGCCGCCACCAAGACGTACACCGCCGAACTGCTCGCCCTGCTCATGCTCATCGAAGGGGTTCGCGCCGGAGACGGCGACCTACCCCCGGCGGAACGCGCGGCGCTCGCGGCGCTGCCGGAGCTCGCCGCACGGACCCTCGCCGATCCCACCGTCGGCGGGCTCGCCCAGCGCTACCGCTTCGCCGTGCGGCTGGTCACCACGGGCCGCGGCTACGCCTACCCGACCGCACGTGAGGCCGCGCTGAAGCTGATGGAGACGTCCTACCTGGCCGCCCTCGCCTTCTCCGGCGCGGACCTGCTGCACGGGCCGTTGGCGATGGTCGACCCGGACGTGCCGGTGCTCGCCTTCGTGGGGGGCGGTCCCGGCGGCGACGCGATGCGCGAGGTGCTGGCCCGGCTCGGTGAACGCCGGGCCGATGTGGTGGCGGTGGGGCCGACCGCCGTCGAGCGAGTCGCCGCCCGGATCGAGGTGCCGGCGGTGGACGAGCGCCACGCGCCGATGCTCGACATCCTGCCGGTGCAGCGGTTGGCGCTCGCGCTCGCCCTGGCCCGCGGCGAGGATCCGGATCGCCCTCGTGGCCTGACCAAGATCACATCCACGCGGTGAGCTGAGCGGACCGGCCGATCCCGTGGCAGGCTGTAATTGTGTCCACCCTGCGTGAGCTGGTCGAGGAGCACACCAACCTGCGGCCGGAGGACGTCGACCACCTCCACCGGGTCGCCGGGGACTGGCAGCTGCTCTCCGATCTCTCCTTCGCCGACCTGCTGCTGTGGGTGGCGACCTCGGACAACGACTCCTTCCTCTGCGTCGCCCAGGCGCGCCCCACGACGGGAGCGACCGCGTACCAGGACGACCAGGTGGGTCGGATCGTCGGCGGAGCGGAGGCCGCGCACCTGCGGGTCGCGTACCAGCAGGGGCGGATCTGGCGGGAGGGCGATCCGGTCTGGTACGGCGACATGCCCGCCCGACACGAGGCGATCCCGGTGCGGGTACGGGCCGCCGACGGCGAGTCGCGACGGGTCATCGCGGTCATCGGGCGCGACACCAATCTGTCCGCCGCCCGTACCCCCGGGCAGCTGGAGCTGAACTATCTGACGACGGCCGACGACCTCGCCCAGATGATCGCCGACGGCACCTTCCCCCCGCCCCGGCACGACGGTGAAACCACCTCCGCACCCCGGGTCGGCGACGGTCTGGTCCGCTTGGACGCGAGCGGCAGGGTGACGTTCGCCAGCCCGAACGCCCAATCGGCGCATCGGCGGCTGGGATTCACCTCGCACCTCGTCGGCGAAGACCTGGTGGTGCTGTACAAGCGGCTCGCCGACGATCCACTGGACGGTACCGACGCGGCGAACGCGGTGCTCACCGCGCTGCGTGGCCAGGCACCGCCCCGGCGGGAGCTCGAGGCCCGAGGAGCGACGATGCTGACCCGCGCGCTGCCGCTGATGCCCGCCGGGGTGCCGATCGGCGCGTTGGTCCTGGTCCGCGACATCACCGAGGTACGCCGCCGCGACCGTGCCCTGATGACCAAGGACGCGACGATCCGGGAGATCCACCACCGGGTGAAGAACAACCTGCAGACGGTCGCGGCGTTGCTGCGACTGCAGGCCCGCCGGGTGGGGATTCCGGAGGCTCGGGCCGCGTTGGAGGAGTCGGTACGGCGGGTCGCCTCGATCGCGCTGGTGCACGAGACCCTGTCGATGACCAGCGACGAGGCGGTCGAGTTCGACGGCATCGTGGATCGGGTGTCGAAGGCGGCGGCTGAGGTGGCGACCACCGACCTGCGGGTGATCCTGCGGCGGGAGGGCTCGTTCGGCGTCCTGCCGGCGGAGATCGCCACCTCGCTGGTGATGGTCCTCAACGAGTTGCTGCTCAACGCGGTCGAGCACGGGTTCGCCCGAGGCGCGGTCGCCGGTTCCGGCGGGCCGGCCGAGGTAGTCGTGTCGGCGCAGCGGCACCGCAAGCAGTTGCAGGTGACCGTGGCCGACAACGGCCGCGGGTTGCCCTCGGACTTCGACGCCGAACGCAGCGGCCGGCTCGGCCTGCAGATCGTCCGGGCATTGGTCACCGGAGAGCTGCGCGGCTCCATCGAGTTGCGCGGCCGGGATGGGGGCGGCACCGAGGCGGTGCTGACGGTGCCGCTCAGTCGGCGGCCGGCCGGCTGAGCAACCCGAGCGTGAGTCCGGGCAACCGCCATACCTGCTGAACCCGCCACCCGTCCCGTAGCGGGCCCGCGGTGGGCTGCGGCAGCGCGTCCCGCGGGTCGGCACGCTCACCCGAGACGAGGACCCAGATCCGTTCGGCTCGAGCCAGACACGGTGCCGGCCGGGGGCATTCGGTGACCCACAGGTCTCCGCGCGCGGCCTGGTCGCGTACCGCCAGCAGATCCCGGGGTCGGGACCCGCGCAGATGGTACGCGGTCGCGACGTCGAGCAGTCGCCAGCTGCGCCGCTGCCCGTAGACGATGCCGTCGCCGGGGCGTTGGTTGGTCGCGATGATCCGGGCGGCGGCGGCGTAGTCGATGGGCCGGGTCCGGGGCCATTCGTGGGTACGGCGCAGCTCGCCGTGGGCGGGGGCTCCGAGCGCGGCGACGAGCAGGACGATCAGCAGGGTGCGGGGGAGTGCGGGTGCGGTCATCGGCAGGGCGGCGAGCAGACAACCGAACGGCACCGTGAAGACCAGGTACCGCGGCACCCAGAGCGGGCTGATCAGGCCGCCGACGAAGATCAGCGCGGCGGGCAGCAGGACGGAGAGGCCGAGGATCGCGGGCCAGCGTCCCCGCCCGGCCATCCCGACGGCGGCCAGGCCCAGCAGCAGCCCGCCGACCGGGCCGGACTGGGCGACCGATCCCGGCAGCCCCGGCAGATTCCACAACGAGGGCTGGTCCACCCAGTCCAGTTGCCGAGCCTGCTGTTCGCGGCCGAGGATCACGAGCGGCAGCAGCAGTACGCCGGTGATGGCCACGGCGACCAGCCATCGGCGCGGTCGGGGGGCGGCCCGGCCGGCGAGCAGGACGGCGGCCGCGTGTCCGGCGACGAGGGTGATCGCGACGAGGTGGCTGAGCCCGAGGCCGACCAGCGCCAGGGCGTAGCCGAGCCAGCGCGGCCAGGTCGGCCGGCGCAGCGCCCCGACCAGCAGCACCGTGGCGAGTACGGCGAAGAGCGTGGCGAAGGCGTACGGGCGGGCTTCCTGACCGTAGCGGGAGGTGCTGGGCAGGACCGCGAACAGCAGCCCGGCGAGCAGCCCGGTGCGGGCACCGAACAGCCGCCGGCCGAGGAGCGCGACGAGTCCGGCGGTGCCGGTCATCGCCAGCGCGGAGGGCAGGCGCAGGGCGAGGACCGAGTCACCGAAGATCGCGATCCAGGCGTGCATGAACAGGTAGTACGGCCCGGATACCGCGTCGATGGTGCCGAGCATGCGCAGCAGATCGGGAAGGGACCGGGAGGCGGCGCTCCAGGTGGCCAGTTCGTCGCGCCACGGTTGGGCGCGGTCGAGTTGGAAGAGCAGGATCGCCAGGGTCAGGGCGGTGGGTGCGAGCCATCCGACCGGGCCGTCCGGTCCTGTGCGCAGGCGCGGTCGGATGATGGTCCGCGCCGGTTGTCGAACTGCCGGTGACGGACCGCCCACACTCCGAACATTAGGCCGGATCCGCTCGGCGGGGTCGGTGGTCTGGGGTTTTGGCCGGGTGGAACGTGCCGCAGGCGGTGGCCGGGTGAACGGCAGGAGGCCCCGGGGGGATGCCCCGGGGCCTCCTGCCGTTCGTCAGCGGGTGGGCGTAGGTGGTCAGGCCGAGTGAGCGCGCAGGACCCGCAGGCCGCCGCGACGCTTGAGGGCACGCCGCTCCTCTTCGCTCATCCCGCCCCAGACGCCGGCGTCCTGACCGGTCTCGAGTGCCCACCGCAGGCACTCCTCGGTCACGGAGCAACGCCGGCAGACGGCCTTGGCCTGTTCCACCTGCAGTAGAGCCGGACCCGACGTCCCGATGGGGAAGAAGAGCTCCGGGTCTTCGTCGCGGCAGGCAGCGTGGTGGCGCCAGTCCATGGCGGCAACACTCCTTGTTCTGGATCGGTTGGCGGTAGTTGTGGTTCGCTGTACCTGTCTGCTTCGCAGAGCCGATCGCGACGGCGTCAGCCGTCGTTTTGGCGGTGCGTTAGCAAGCTAGTGGGACCTGGGCATCTGCGTGCTGTGTCCCCACTGACGCGTTCGCTTGTGAATACTTTCACGAACTCACGCAATGTCAAGACCACCCGGCCGAAAAAATCTCGGTCGGTGAGTAAACTCACGGCCCGTTTGTCCCGTTTGGGGTCCACTGGCTTCCGCAATGTAACTGTCAGGAATCAATGTAGTACCCTTCGCGAAACATTGCGGGGATATCCGGCAGATGTCTCAGGTTTCTCTCAAGGGCGCAACCCGAGGACTCGGCGAAGGTTCAGCAGATCACACGCAGGGCGTTCGGAACGGCCACGAACCGGACCCGCTCCCGTTCCCCCAGGTAATCCCCGTCCAGCTGGAACGCGCGAGGCTCAGCGCAGACCAGAGTGAACTCGGTGAGATCGTGCAGTCGCAGCACCTGCCGGCCGCGCGGATCCGGACGGCGGGACAGGAATTGCATGCCGGTACGCAACGTACTCGCCGGCCGTAGTCGTCGCATTCCGAGCACATCCAAGCCGCGATCGAAGGACGCGTGTGGATTGGCTTGCACCGGACGCTTGCCGAGATACGTCCAGGGCGCGGTGTTCTGCACGATCACCATCGCGAGTGGGCCCTCCGCGGGCGTACCCGGGCGCTCCAGTCCGATCGCGGGTCGAAGGTCGACCGGACCCAGGACGAACTGTTTGAGCGCCGACCGGAGATAAAGCGCGGGCGTCGATCTCCGCCCCCGCTGCCGGGCCTGCTCGACCCGGCGGATGACCGCCGCGTCCAATCCCAGGCCCGCGCAGAAGGTGAAGTAGCGTTCGTCCGCCCGGCCCAGGCCGATGGTGCGGCTGCGCCCCGACCGGAGCGCCTCCAGGATGACGCTGGTGGCCTCCGCCCACCCGTTGGGCAGCCCGAGCGCGCGGGCGAACACGTTCGTCGAACCACCCGGAACCACCGCGAACAACGGCCGCCGTCGCGCCGCCGGTTCGTCCGACGACCCGGCGAGCCGGGCGGCCATCAAACCGTTCACCGCCTCGTTCACGGTGCCGTCGCCGCCCATGGCCAGGACCAGGTCGTACCCGTCCTCGGCGGCCTGGCGGGCCAACTCCCACGCGTGTCCCCGCTGCTGGGTGTAGGCGACGGTCAGCTCGATGTCACTGCTCAACGCCCGGACCAGGACATCCCGGCTACCTAGGGTGGTGGTGGTGGCCACGGGGTTGACCACCAGTACGCCGCGCATGGGCGGCACCATACCGCCCACGGTGTGTCGGCTGCGCCCCGCCGTCGTCGACCGCGGCCTTGGGTAGGGTGTCGCCGTGACCACGAAACCGGTGGCCCCCGCCGTTCCTCCGCCGTTGCGCTGGGCGGTGTGGCTGCTCAAGGGCGAGGCCGTCGCGGTCGGACTGCTGGCGGCGTACCTGATCTACGAGGACCTGACCGCCGTCGCCACCGATATGGTGTCGGCGCTGATGGTGACCGGCTTCGCGGTCGCGGGAGCGGTGGCACTGTGGGCGCTGGCCGTGGGTCTCGGCCGCTGTCGGCCGGCCGCCCGCGCACCCGCGATCGTGCTGCAGCTCATGCTCTTCCCGGTCGGGTACTTCATGACCGAGGCGGGTCTCGGCTGGCTCGGCCTCCCGTTGATCGGGCTGGGCCTGCTGGTCTGTGGGTTGCTGCTGAGCCCCCCGACCAACCGCGCTCTCGGCATGGACTGACCCACCCACCCCCCCCCGCGATCTTGCACTTTTGGTTGATGATTCAACCTATTTTGTCCCGGTTTGACCCCGCCAAAAGTGCAAGATCGCGGGAGAGTGGTGAGGGGGTGAGGGGGGTTAGGGGCGATCGGGGCGGTGGGTCAGTAGACGAATGGTCGCCCGCCCGTCGCTGCGTTCGGCCGACACCTCATCCGTCAGCGCGGTCAGCACCCGCCAAGCGAACGACGACTGGGCGGGCAATCGGGCCTGCCTGACCGTCGCAACCGTGACCTCGATGATCAGCGCGTCGGCGAGCATCACGAACCGGCAAGCCAACTCCGCATCCGGGACGGCGACCGTCAGCAGCATCGCGCACGCCTCGTCCACCGCGATCCGTAGATCCTCGATCTCGTCGAGGGCGAACTGCATCCGGGCGGCGAGCCCGGCGGTGGCGGTCCGCAGCACCGCCAGATAGTTGACGTCCGCCGGAACGGTGAGCAGTACGACGTCCTGCTCACCGGTCGGGGTATCGGTGGCGGCCTGACTCATCCCGGCCCCCGCCCGATGTCACCGGCCGCGGGCGCCCGCTCGGCCAGCGCCTGCAGCGCGGCCCCGGCCAGCCGGTACGGCACCCACTCGTCCATCGCGGCCGCACCGATCGTGTGGTAGAAGTCGCGGGCCGGGTTCCAGCGCAGCACCCACCACTCCAGCCGGCGATAGCCGCGTTCGACACAGGTCGCGGCCAGAGTCGCCAGCAGCGCCCGCCCCGCACCCGTGCCCCGCGCGGACGGCCGCACGTACAGATCCTCCAGGTAGATGCCGTGCACACCTTCCCAGGTGGAGAAGTTCAAGAACCACAGGGCGAAGCCGATCGGCTGATCCGCGGCGTCAACGGCGACATGCCCGAACAACGCCGGGCGCTCGGCGAACAGCGCCGCCTGCAACTGCTCCTCGGTGAGGTGACACTGCTCCGGCGCCCGCTCGTACTCGGCGAGCTCGTGCACCATCTCGACGATGGCCGGCACGTCTGCAGGACGTGCCGGCCGGATCGCCGGTGCCGAAGACCCTTCGGGCAGGCGCGGCGCGCCGCCCGCGGCCGTCAACGTCACGCCTGCTTCGTCTCCCAGAAGATCTTGGCGATCTCGTCGATCTTGGCCAGCAACTCGTCGGCCTTGGCCGGGTCGGTCGAGGCCTTCGTCCCGCCGCCACCGCCGGCCAGCTTGGTCGCCTCGTTGAACAGCTGGTGCAGCTGCGGGTACTTCTCGAAGTGGTGCGCCTTGAAGTAGTCGGTCCACAGCACCCACAGGTGGTGCTTGACCAGCTCGGCGCGCTGTTCCTTGATGATCAGAGCCCGGGTGCGGAACTCCGGGTCGGTGTTCGCCTGGTACTTCTCGCAGATCGCCTTGATCGACTCAGCCTCGATCCGAGCCTGAGCGGGGTCGTAGACACCGCAGGGCAGGTCGCAGTGGGCGGAGACGACAGTCCTCGGCGTGAGCATGCGCGGAAGTCGCATCAGGATCCTCCAACATTCGTGATCCTAGGCCGACGTGATGCATGCCGGCGTTCGCGGGGTGAAATGATCCCTCCAGAAGACCCTATCGCGCCATATTCGGCACAGTCGGGCGGAGGTGGAAAGTGCGCGGCGGCTTCTTCGCCGTACTCGTGCAAGGTCCATCTATGGCGCCGACGCTGCGCTCCGGGGACGCGCTGCTGGTGCGGCGCGGCGGGCGAGCCGTCCGCCCCGGCGACCTGGTGGTGGCCGAGTTCCGGTCCCGGCCCGATCTGCTGGTAGTCAAACGCGCGGTCCGTCCACTGGACGGGGGCTGGTGGGTACGCGGCGACAACGACCTCGTCACCAACGACTCCCGCACGTACGGGGTGGCGGACGTGGTGGGGCGGGTGGTGCTGCGCTACTGGCCACGCCCCCGGCTGTTCCGTACCCGGCGGATATGAGACGGACACAGCCCATCCGGCGACGCTATGCTCAGGTTCCGTCCCGGGTGACCCCCGCCTTGCGGCCGCCGGCGATCGCGGCACCTCGCGCTGAGCCGGTGGTCGATCCCGCACGCCGACTGGAGTCACCATGGTTTCGCCCGATTTCAATCCATCCGATCCGGTTTTCGCCCTGCACCGGCGGGGCAAGATGGCGATCGAAGCGACTGTCCCCCTCCACAGCCGGGACGACCTGTCCCTCGCATACACGCCCGGGGTGGCCCGGGTGTGCGAGGCGATCGCCGCAGAGCCGGCCCTCGTCGACGAGTACACCTGGGTGTCGCACACCGTGGCGGTGGTCACCGACGGCACCGCCGTGCTGGGCCTGGGCGACATCGGCCCGCGTGCCGCCATGCCCGTGATGGAAGGCAAGGCGGTGCTGTTCAAACAGTTCGGCGGGATCGACGCCGTGCCGATCTGCCTCGACACCCGGGACACCGATGCCATCGTCGCGGCGGTGGCCGCCATCGCCCCCTCCTTCGGCGGCATCAACCTGGAGGACATCAGCGCGCCCCGGTGCTTCGAGATCGAGCGGCGGCTGGAGGAGCGGCTGCCGATCCCCGTCTTCCACGACGACCAGCACGGCACCGCGATCGTCGTACTCGCCGCGCTGCGCAACGCGGCGACCCTGCTCAACCGCAAGCTGAGCGACCTGCGGGTGGTGGTGAGCGGCGCCGGCGCGGCCGGGGTGGCGGTGACGAAGATGCTGATCGCCGGCGGGATCCCCGCCCACGACGTGGTGTTGTGCGACTCCCGTGGGATCATCCACCACGGCCGCGCCGATCTGACCCCGATCAAGGCGGAGATGGCCGACCTGACCAACGGCGACGGCCGTACGGGCGGCATCACCGAGGCGCTACGCGGCGCGGACGTGCTGATCGGCGTCTCCGGCGGGCGGATCCCCGAGGAGGCGGTCGCCGCGATGGCGCCCGACGCGATCGTCTTCGCGCTGGCCAACCCCACCCCGGAGGTGCATCCGGAGGTCGCCGCCCGGTACGCCGCGGTGGTCGCCACCGGCCGCAGCGACTACCCCAATCAGATCAACAACGTGCTCGCGTTCCCGGGCGTGTTCCGCGGGGCGCTCGACGCGCGAGCGACCCGGATCACCGAGAACATGAAGGTGGCCGCCGCGGATGCGATCGCCGGGGTGGTCGCGGACTCGCTGCGCCCGGACGCGATCGTGCCGTCCCCGTTGGATCCGCGGGTCGCGCCGGCGGTCGCCGTCGCGGTCGCCGAGGCCGCCCGGCGGGACGGGGTGGTACGCGGCTGAGGCGTACATCTCCCGCCGTCTGACTTGCGCGGGCGGTTCGGACTGTTAGCGTGCGGTCATGCGTGCCGCCTACGCCTCCAAGTTCGATGTGGACAACCCGCTCGCGGCGCTGACCGTCGGTGAGCGGCCCGAGCCGACCTATCCGGACGACGACTGGGTGACGGTGGAGGTGCGGGCCAGCTCGCTCAACCACCACGACCTCTGGTCGTTGCGCGGGGTGGGACTCACCGAGGACCGCCTGCCGATGATCCTCGGCTGCGACGCCGCCGGGATCGACCCGGACGGAAACGAGGTGGTCGTCTACCCGGTGATCCCCGATCCGAGGGATCCACGGGGCTACTCGCTGCTGTCCGAGCACTACCAGGGGACGCTCGCCGAGCGGGTCGTGGTGCCCCGGGCGAACCTGGTGCCGAAGCCCGCCGAGCTGTCGTTCACCGACGCGGCCTGCCTGCCGACGGCGTGGCTGACCGCGTACCGGATGTTGACCAGCCGGGGTCGGGTGGACGAGGCCGAGGCGGTGCTGGTGCAGGGGGCCGGGGGCGGCGTGGCCACCGCCGCCGTGGTGCTCGCCGTGGCGCTCGGCAAACGGGTGTACGCGACCAGCCGCGACCCGGGCAAACGGGAGCGGATCGCGGCTCTCGGCGCGACCGCCTTGGAGCCGGGGGCGCGCCTGCCGGAGCGGGTGGGTGTGGTGATCGAGACGGTGGGGGCGGCGACGTTCGACCATTCGATGAAGTCGGCGGCCCCGGGGGCGCGGATCGTGGTGTCGGGGGCGACCGCCGGCCACGAGCCGAAGGTGAACCTGCGCCGGGTGTTCGCGATGCAGTTGGAGATTCTCGGTTCGTCGATGGGCACGCTGGAGGAACTCGTCGATCTGCTGCAGCTGTGCGCGCAGCGCGGTATCCGCCCCGTGGTCGACCGGGTCTACGGCTTCTCGCAGGTCGCCGAGGCGTTCGCCCAGCTGCATTCGGGCGAGGTCTTCGGCAAGGTGGTACTGGACCACTCGGCTTGAATCTCCGGTGGTTTTCCGGCGTTTCGCCTACTCGGCCGCGCCTGGCTCGCTAGGCTGAGGCCAATCACAGCCCACCGCGGGGCCCGTGCGGTGCGTGCGGGCCCCGCGGTCTTCCCGTCCTGGTCGGCCGAGAGGTCGGCGCTGGCTGAACGGTCTGGATCGGACCGCCACCATCATGAGCGGCGCGAGGGGGAGGCGGCGATTGCGGCGGCCATCCGCCGGATGGTCTGCTTCAGGATCGGCCGCGGGGTGGCGAAGTTGAGCCGGACGAAGCCGCGGCCCGCCGTCCCGCATTGCGCCCCGTCGGTCAGCGCCACACCCGCTTGCTCGAGGAAGAAGTCGCCGGGGCGGTCGAGGCCGAGCTCCCGGCAGTCCAGCCACCCCAGGTAGGTGCCCTCGGGCTGGGTGAACCGAACCCCGGGCAGCTGTTCGGCGACCAGTTCGGCGAGCAGGGCTCGGGTGCCGTCGAGGTAGTCGAGTACGTCCGCCAGCCACGGCCCGCCCTCGGTGTAGGCGACGGTGTTCGCGATGACACCGAGGTTGGCGGCACCGTGTTCGGACACCGCGCCGATCTTCGACCACCGTGCCACGTCCGCCTCGTTCGAGAAGATCAACTGGGCGCATTTGAGCCCGGGCAGATTCCATGCCTTGGACGCCGAGGTCGCGGTGATGGTGTGTCGCGCGGTGACCGGCGAGATCGACGCGTACGGCAGGTGCCGGTGGCCGGGGTAGACGAGGGGCGCGTGGATCTCGTCGGCGAACACCCGCCCGCCGTGGCGTTCCACGACCTCGGCCACGGCGATCATCTCGGCCCGGGTCAGCACTCGACCGATCGGGTTGTGCGGGTTGCACAGGATGAGCAGGTTGCCGCCGGCCCGGAAGGCCGCGTCGAGGGCGTCGAGGTCGTAGCCGAGACCGCCCTGCGGTCTGGGCGTCATCGGCACCTGAATGACCTCCCGCCCGTACGCGGGCGGCACGCTGAGGAACGGCATGTACGCCGGGGTGGGCACGATCAGCGGGGAGCCGGGCGTGGAGAAGTGCTGCACGACGGCGAGCAGACCGGCCAGCACGTCGGCGACCGGCCGGATGTGGGTGGGCGGCACGTCCCAGCCGTACCGGGTCCGATACCAGTGGGCGCAGGCCTCGGACATCCGCTCGGACAGCGCCCTGGGCAGGTAGCCGAAGCTGCCGACGTCTACCGCGTCGCGCAGGGCGTGGACGATCTGCGGGGCGGTGCCGAAGTCCATCTCGGCGATGAAGGCGCCGATCGCGTCCGGGTACTCGGACCACTTGACCCCGCCGATCGCGCGGAGCGTCTCGATCTGGATGTCGTCGAATCCGTGCGCGGCGGTCATGACCACTTCCTCGGGGTCGGCACCGGTCTGGCGTCGGGCGGCCGCG
>DASVCA010000012.1:0-25242 GCA_036381835.1 Micromonosporaceae bacterium | reverse complement strand
GGGCGCGGTCTTGGGCACGAAGGCGCTCGCCCCGGCCTCCAACGCGCCGAAAAGCTGATCGTCACCCGCGTACATGGTCAGCACGACGATGCCCATCGAGGGATTGGCCTGCCGCAGGGTACGGGTCGCCTCCAGACCGCTTCCGTCCGGTAGGCGCAGATCCATGATCACGACATCCGGTTGCAGTGCCTGGGCCTGACGGAGACCCTCCGCCGCCGTGCCGGCCTCGCCGACGACCTCGAACTGCCGATCCCGCTCGAAGGCGTGGCGCAGGCCCTTGCGGATCAGGTCGTGATCGTCGACAAGCAGGACCTTGGTACGCGTGGTCGGCGTTGGGCTGCTGCTCATCCTCCGGTTACTCCACTTCTCCTGCGGTGACGCTTCTTCGCACGCTACCGCGCCGAGGAGACGTCCCGAGTGTCACGGTCACCGTCGTGCCGCTCGGCTGTCGGGGTTTGATTTCGAGACGACCCCGGATACGTTCCGCTCTCTCTCTCATGATCGCAAGACCGTAACGGCCCTCGGCGCGCTGGTCAGCGATGCCGTGACCGTCGTCCGAGACCTCGATCTCAGCGTACGGCGGGTCCACCGCGCAAGTGACCCACAGGTTGGCGGCCCCCGCGTGCTTGCGGGCGTTCGTGATCGCCTCCTGCGCGATGCGCAGCAACTCGGCTTCCACCGCCGCCGGCAGCCGCGCGGTCGACTCGTCGAGCGAGAGATGCACGCGCAGGCCCGCGGACGCGCCGACCGTGCGCGCGTACTCGGCGATGGCGGCGGCCAGCCCACCCTGCCGATCTACCGCGCTGCGCAGCTCGAACAGGCTCAGCCGCAGCTCGGTGATGACTCGGGTGACCTCGGCGCGCAGACTGCGCAGCTCCTCGGCGGTCTCGGTCGCGTCCTCCGGCAGGGTCGCCAACGCGTTGTCGATGCCGTACCCCACCATGACCAGCTCCTGCGCGACGCCGTCGTGGATCTCCCGGGCCAGCCGCTGCCGCTCCTCGTTGGTGGCCAGCGAACGCACCTCGTCGAACAGCAGTGCCGCCTCCAGCCGCAGCGCCGCCGGGCCGGCCACCGCGCTTACCCGGCGGACCACCTCCGGCGGGTAAGCCCCGGCCGTATCGGCCTCCAACGCGACCAGGCCCACCGTACGCACCCCGGCGACCAGGGGCACGATCAGCGCGGACACCTCACCGCCCGGATGGGAGCGGGCCTGCGAGCGGTTCGCGGTCTGCGGCTGCTGACTCGCCCAGGCGTCCGCGATCGCCGAGTCCGTGTCGAGGTTGGTCTCCCAGTCGACCCGCTCCGCCCCGACCTGCGCGAGCACCACCAGGCGTCCCCCGCCGCTGGCGGACAGCACCGCCGCCCGGTCGGCCGGGGCCGCCGCCCGCAACTCCTCAAGCAGATGCTCCGAGATGCCACCCGGATCGAGGGTGGCGCCCGGCAGTTGCCGGGCGACGCCGCGCAGCTGGGTGAGCAGCCGGGTCGCCTCCACGTACGGCTGCGGGTTGTCCGCGCTGCGCACGTACACGATCCGCTGGTACGCACCCGCGGCGAGCGTGCCGAGAGCGGCCAGGATCAGCCATTGCGCGCAGGCCGCCTGGTAACCGGGTTGGAGAAGCTGCGGCCCCTCCGGGCCGCGCGTGAACGCGCCGGCCACCGGAAGTACCGCGGCGGCGACGGCGAGCAGGAGCAGGCTCTCCCGATGTCGGCGCTGCAGGACCGTGGCCAGCAGCGGAATGGCCAGGTAGGGCAGGATCGACGAAGCGGCGAGCCCGGCACCGGTCGCCCCGCCGATCGTCGCCCCGGCGGCCACCTGAGGGGCGGCCAGCCCGACGACCACCACCTCGGCGAGTCGGCCGAGCGGGGCGAGCACGCGGTGGTCCGGCGCGAAGATCGCGGGGATCCCGGCGACCGCGAGGAGGGCGACCCAGCCGAGCTGGAGGAGATCCCGCGTGGTAACCACGACCAGGCCGGCGACGAGCGCGAGCATGATGACCCGCACCGTGGCCACGAGCGAGCGGGGGATCACCGACGACCAGACTGACGGGAGCACAGACGGATCGTAGTCACCGACCGTAGATCGCGGCGATCTCCGCGGCGTACCGTTCCTGCACCACGTTGCGCTTGACCTTCATCGTCGGCGTCAGCTCGCCGGCCGACTCGGTGAAGTCGTGCGGCAGGATGCGGAACTCGCGGATCGACTCGGCTCGTGAGACGAGCTGGTTGGCCTCGTCCACCGCAGCCTGGATCTCGGTCCGCAGCATCTCGTCGTCGAGTAGCTCGGCGACGCTGGTCCCGGGCGGTCGTCCGTGCGCCTGAAGCCACTGCGGCCAGGCGTCCGGGTCGATGGTGATCAGCGCGGCGATGAACGGCCGCTGATCGCCGACCACCACGCACTGGCTGATCAGCGGGTGAGCGCGGAGGCGATCCTCGAGGACGGCGGGGGCGACGTTCTTGCCGGCGGCGGTGACGATGATCTCCTTCTTCCGTCCGGTGATGCGCAGGTAGCCGTCGTCGTCCAGCTCGCCCAGGTCGCCGGAGCGGAACCAGCCGTCCTCGTCTTTGATCTCAGCCGTCGCCTCAGGATTTCGCCAATACCCCTGGAACACCACGTCGCCGCGAATGAGGATCTCACCGTCGTCGGCGATCCGGACGGCGACGCCGGGCAGCGGCCGACCGACGGTGCCGATCCGGATCGAGTCTTCCACGTTGACCGCCACCGCGGGGGACGTCTCGGTCAGCCCGTACCCCTCGTAGATGGTCACCCCGATGCCGCGGTAGAAGTGGCCGAGCCGCGCCCCTAGCGGCGCCCCGCCGGACACGGCCATCCGACACCGGCCGCCCAACGCGGCCCGCAACTTGCGGTAGACGAGCAGGTCGGCGACGAAGCGATGCAGCCGCAGGCCCAGCCCGGGCCCGGTCGGGGCGTCGAGGGCCTCGCTGTAGGCGACCGCCACCCGGTCCGCCCAGTCGAAGATCTTGCCCTTGCCCTCGCTTTCGGCCTTCTGCCGGGCGGTGTTGTAGACCTTTTCGAACACCCGGGGCACGGAGAGCACGAACGTGGGGCGGAACGACTGCAACAGGGGAACCAGGTTCTTGACGTCCGACGTGTGCCCCATGGTCGCCCGGCCCTGCACCACGCCGACCTGGATCAGCCGGGCGAAGGAGTGGGCCAACGGCAGGAACAGCAGCGTCGAGGCACCGGGTTTGAAGAGGTCGGGCAGCACCGGGATCGCGTTCGCGATGTCCGAGTAGATGTTGCGGTGCGTCAGCACGCAGCCCTTGGGGCGCCCCGTGGTGCCGCTGGTGTAGATGATGGTCGCCACATCGTCAGCCGTAACCCCGCGGCGGCGTGCCTCGATCTCATCGGCGGTCACCGACGCGCCCTCGGCGGCGAGCGCGTCGGCCGCGCCTGCCTCGATCCGCCAGATGTGCCGCAGGTTCGGCAGTCGGTCGCGAACCCCGGTCACCAGACGCTCGTAGTCCGCCGTCTCCACCACGCACGCGACGGCCTCGGAGTCGCCGAGGATCCACGCCACCTGTTCGGCGCTGGACGTCTCGTAGATCGGCACGCTCACCGCGCCGGCCGCCCAGATCGCGTAGTCGAAAAGGGTCCACTCGTACCGGGTCCGGCTCATCAGCCCGACCCGCGTCCCCGGCTCGATCCCGGCGGCGATCAGCCCGCGGGCCAACGCGACCACCTGATCGCGGAACTCGGCACAGGTGACGTCGCCCCAGCCGTCGGCGGTGGGACGGCGGAACTGCACGTGCGCCGGGGCGATCTCGGCGTTCGCCCAGTCCGGATCGGTCAGGGTGGCGTCGTCCGAGACGGTGGCCACCGGGGGGACGGAGATCTCACGCACCTGCACTCCTTCGCCTCGACGGGTGCGGCGGGTCCAGGTCGTGGTGGGTGGCGAGCCCGCCTGCTTGTGAAACTACCGCGTGCGCGACGGTCCGCCGCGCAAGCCCCGGGAACCGGTAGCCTGCCCCCATGGCCGACACCACCAGCCAATCGATCCTGATCGCCGCACCCGTGGCCCGGGTGGCGGAGGTCGTCTGCGACTTTCCGCGCTACCCGGAGTGGATCAGCGCGTTCAAACGGGCCGAGGTGATCGAGGAGTACGAGGACGGCTACGCCAGCAAGGTCAGGTTTCTGCTCGACGCCGGGGTGGTGCGCGACGAGTACACGCTGGCCTACGAGTACGCCGAGGACCTGTCCCGTGTCGAGTGGTACCTGGTCGCCCCGTCCCGGATGCAGAAGCTGCATCGTGGGTCGTACGACATCGAGGACAACGGTGACGGCACCTGCACCGTGACCTACACGTTGGAAATCGAGTTGGCGGTGGCGATGCTGGGCGTGTTCCGCCGCAAAGCGGAACGGGTGATCATGGACGTCGCGCTCAAACAGCTCAAGCAGCGGGTGGAGACGGGGGCGGACGGTACGGCATGACCGAGCGGGATCCGGTCCGAGCGGAGGCCGAACGTCTGGTCGCGGTGGCCCTGGCAGTCACGCAGCGCGCCGTGGCGGGGCCGCGTCGCGGAGGGGAGCCGCGACCGTGACGCTGACCATCGGGGTTGACATCGGCGGTACCAAGGTGGCCGCCGGGGTGGTGGACGAGGACGGGACCGTGCTGGCGACCGTCCGCCGGCGGAGCCCGGCCGGCGATCCGGCCGAGATGCGTGCGGCGGTCGTCGCCGCGATCGGTGAGCTGACCGGCGCGTATCCGGTGACGGCGGTGGGGATCGGTGCCGCCGGATGGATCGACCCCGCGCGATCGAAGGTGCTCTTCGCGCCGAACATCGCCTGGCGGGACGAGCCGTTGGGCGAGTACGTCAGCGACGCGACCGGCCTGCCGGTGATCGTGGAGAACGACGCCAACGCCGCGGCCTGGGCGGAGTTCCGGTTCGGCGCGGGACGCGACGCCGACGACTCCATGGTCATGATCACGGTCGGTACCGGTATCGGCGGCGGAATCATCCTCGCGGGAGAGTTGCTGCGTGGGGCGCACGGGACCGCCGCCGAGTTCGGGCACGTGCTGGCCGTCGGGGGCGGACATCGGTGCGGGTGCGGCCGGGAAGGCTGCATCGAGCAGTACGCCAGCGGTCGGGCGCTGATCCGCTTCGCTGTGGAAGGGGCCCGCCGGGCGCCGGAGCAGGCGGTGACGCTGCTTCGGCAGGCCGGGGGAGAGGTGAGCGCGATCACCGGTCAGATGGTCACCGCGGCGGCGTTCGCCGGTGATCCGGTCGCCGTGGAGGCGTTCGCCGAGGCCGGACACTGGCTGGGTACGAGCCTCGCCGATCTGACCCAGATCTTCGACCCGCAGGTGCTGGTGCTCGGCGGCGGCGTGGTCGAAGCCGGGGAAGTGCTGCTCGGCCCGGTCCGCCGTGCTTATCTGGAGGCGTTGGCCCGACGCACCCGGCTGCCGGTGGCGACGGTACGTCCGGCGATGCTCGGTAACGCAGCGGGCGTGGTCGGGGCCGCCGACCTGGCCCGACGTCGTTAGCCGGCGGTGGGCGTGCAGGGTGAGCAGTCGCCGGGCGACGTCCGACTGCGGGTGCTGTCGTACAACGTGCACGGTCAGCGTGACGACCGCGCCGCGCTGACCGCCCTGGTGCGGGCGGCGGCACCCGATGCGGTGATCCTGCAGGAAGCGCCGCGTCGGTTCGGGTGGCGGCGCAGCTGCGCGGCCCTCGCGGACGCCTTCGGGCTGGTGGTCGCCGCCGGCGGGTTGCCGGCCCTGGGCAATCTGCTCCTGACCGATCCACGGGTACGGGTCCACCGCACCTGCTGCCGGCGGTTTCCACTCAAGCCGGGCCGGCACATGCGGGGGGTGGCGCTCGCCGAGTGCTCGGTGGGGTCGGCGCGGTTCGCCCTCGCCGGGTCTCACCTGCCCACCGACCCCGACGAGCGGCCGGAGAAGGCCGCCCGGCTACGCGCGGCGACCGGGTGGACCCGGTTGCCGTTGATTCTCGGGGTCGACGTCAACGAGCAGCCGGGCGGCGCGGCCTGGCGCACCGTCGCCGACGGGTTGGTGGATGTCGCGGAGGCGGTGGGCCGAAGCGATCGGTTCACCTTCCCCGCCAAGGACCCGAAGCGGCGGATCGACGCCGTCTTCGTCGATCCGCGGATCACCGTGCTCGACTTCGACGTGCTCGACGACGCCCGAGCCCGACGGGCCAGCGACCACCTCCCGCTCGTCGCCGATCTTCGCATCCCCGCCGGCTGAGCCCGAGCCACCTTGCCGCCGGGGTGGACAAATCGTGCCTTGTATGGGGAAGATTTCGCGGCCAGCGAGAAGGAGAACCGGTGTCCACCTCGACCGATCACCTGAGACCGGCCCAGGAAGCGACGTTGTGGCGGGACGGGCGCCCGGTCTACGACCGGGGCGACACCGTCTGCGTCATCGGCGCCGGGGCCAGCGGCTTGGCGGCCGTCAAGAATTTGCGCGAGCACGGCTTCAACGTTGACTGCTACGAGCGGGAGACCGGCGTCGGCGGTGCCTGGAACTGGCGACACGACCGCAGTCCGGTCTATGCCAGCACCCACCTGATCTCGTCCAGACCGCTGACCCAGTACCCGGACTTCCCCATGCCCGACACCTGGCCGGACTATCTGCACCACAGCCAGGTGCTCGCCTACCTGGAGCGGTACGCCGACCATTTCGACCTGCGGCGGCACATCTGGTTCGGCACCGAGGTGGTGCGGGTCGAACCGGCCGACGGGGACCGCTGGGACGTGACGACCCGCAGCGCCGGCGGCTACGTCGACCGGACCCAACGCTACGCCGCGGTCGTGGTGGCCAACGGCCACAACTGGTCGCCGAAGATGCCGACGTACGAAGGCATGGAGGACTTCACCGGCACCATCCTGCACGCCTCCGCATACCAGGACGTCAACCAGTTGCGCGGGCATCGGGTGCTGGTCGTCGGAGCCGGCAACACCGGCTGCGATATCGCGGTCGAGGCGGCCCAGACGGCGGTCCGGTGCTGGCATTCGGCCCGGCGCGGCTACTGGTACGCGCCGAAATACCTGCTGGGTAGGCCGACGGATCAGATGAACGAGGCGGTGCGGACGCTGCGGCTGCCGTTGCGGCTGCGCCAATGGCTGGGCCAGGGCATGCTGTGGCTCGCCGTGGGTGATCTGACCCGGTTCGGTCTGCCCGCGCCCGACCACCGGATCTACGAGACCCACCCGATCGTCAACAGCCTGCTCGTCTACTACATGGGCCACGGCGCGATCACCCCGGTGTCGGACATCGCGCGGTTCCAGCCGCGTAAAGTGACGCTGACCGACGGGACGGAGATCGATCCGGATCTGGTCATCTTCGCGACCGGGTACCTGCCGCGGTTCGAGTTCCTCGACCCGGGCATCCTCGGCGACGACGGCTCCGGGCGACCCATGCTGCACCTGCATGCCTTCCCCCGGCGTCATCCGACCCTCGCCGTCGCCGGGCTGCTGCAGCCCGACTCCGGGCTGTTCCCGCTCGTGCACTGGCAGACGGTGGCGATCGCCCGGTGGCTGCGACTGCGGTCGACGGACCCGCGACGGGCCGCGGCCTTCGCCGCCGAGATCGAGGCCGGTGCCGGCCGGTCCTGGAGCCGGGCCAGGGTGAAGGACTCGACGCGGCACTGGTTCGAGGTCAGCTACGCCGACTACCTGCGTGCGCTGCAGCGCACCCTGGACCGCTTGGAGCCGGTGAGATGAGCCAGTTGCGGATCGTGCGGCCGCGTGAGTGGGCGTGGCCGGTACCCCCGGTGGCGCGTGAGGTGATCAGTGCCGCGCCGGAGTACGCGGACGAGCGCCGCCCGCCGGTGCTGTTCGTGCCCGGGTTCGGGCACGGCGCCTGGGTCTTCGCCGAGCACTGGCTGGAGCACGTCGCCGCGCGAGGTTTCCCCGCCCACGCGATGAGCCTGCGCGGGCATGGCGGCAGCGGCACGGCACCGAAGACCACACTGCGGGCGTACGTGCACGATGTGGTGCAGGTCGCGGCGAGCCTGCCGCGGCAGGCGGTGCTGGTGGGCCACGGCGCCGGGGCGCTGGTGGTGGAGTACGCCCTGGCCCGCTACCCGGCCCGCGCCGCTGTGCTCGTCGCGCCCGTGCTCGACGGTTGGCGGCCGCTGACCGCCGCGCTGCTGCGTAACCCGCTCGGCACGTTGCCCGCGCTGGTCGGTGCTCGGCTGCGGTTGAGCCGCCGCCAGCTGTTCAGCCGGGAGCTGCCCGCGACGGCCGCCAGGGAGTACGTCCGACGCCTGGGACGTGCGTCCGCCCGAGCCCAGTGGCAGCTCATCGCGCACCGGGCGCCCGAGCGGCCGGTCGGCGACCCGCCGGTGCTGGTGGTGGGCAGTCCCGACGACCGGGTGGTGCCGTCGTCGTCGCTGCAGCGCGCCGCCGCCCGGCACGGCGCGGCGCCGCTGCTGTTCCCGGGCATGGGGCACGACCTCATGCTCGACGCCCGCTGGCGGGAACCGATCGACGCGATGCTCGACTGGTTGGAGCAGACCCTGACGGACGACGACTAACCCGGACCCGGACCGGTGCGGGCCCGGGTGAGCGACTAGACGCGGGCCCCGTTGTCCGGGTCGTATCCGTCGTCCTCGTCACCGGGACGCATGCGCCAGATCAGCGTCACGAAGCCTCCGATGATGCAGGCGAAACCGATGAGGGTGACGGTGCCGCGTGCCACCGGCAGCAGCGTGGGGAAGAGGAAGAGCGCGAAGCCGACGATGATCGCGAGGACCGCGACCACCGTGTATTTCGACGGTCTGGGCAGCGGGGGCGGGGGCGGAGGCGTGTAGCCTTCCTCCGGCTCATCGGGCAGGTCGGCGCCGAAGGTGTCCAGGCCGTCGAGCAGTGACGGCTGGTCGGGAGCCCGCCAGGGCGAGATCTGGGTGAGGTCTGCCGCGTACCGCAGGCGGCGGCCGGCCGGTTCGTCCGTCAACGCCGGCCGGCCGTCCCGCTCGTCGTCGAGGTCCTCGGCCTTCGGCCACGGCCGGTCACCACCCGTCGGGCGGTCGTGGTAAGCGGCGACGATCTGCTGCCACCGTGCCTCCAGGTCCGGGTCACGGACCGGTGCCGGTGCGTCGGTCACCTCGTCGGCGAGTTGGGCGAGGTAGTCCCGGGCGGTGGCCAGGTGAGCCCGATCGACGTAGAGGCGGTCGGTGGGGCGGGAAGGGATCGTGGTGGCCCGGGTGATCGGGTGTTGGTCGGCCGAGGGCTGCAGGTAGGCGGCTATGCCTGCCGCCGCCAGCACGTCGAGCAGGTGTTCGCCGACCCGCGGGTCGACGTCCCCGGCCGGTACGTACTCGGTCGCGTCCAGTCCGTTGTGCCGTCGGCCGCGACGGGCACCTTCCGCTGACACGGGCACCCCCTCAGATATCGCGCCTGGCCTGAATGGTGACACGTGAGGCACCGGTTTCGGGAGTGCGTTGTTTCCCACCGTGTCCGCTTCGTAGGCTGGAAATCCGCGTCCGGCGGCTTCGCGCCTCCGGCGAAGCGGGACGTGAGGGAAGGAAACCGTGCTCTACTGGCTGCTCAAGTACATTCTCCTCGGTCCGTGGTTGAGGATCCTCTTCCGGCCGCAGGTAGAGGGTGGTGAGTATGTGCCGGACTCGGGGCCGGCGATCATCGCCAGCAACCACCTCTCGTTCTGTGATTCGATCTTCATGCCGCTGATGGTGAAGCGGAAGGTGGTCTTCGTCGCCAAGTCCGAGTACTTCACCGGTCGCGGGCTCAAGGGCCGGCTGATCCGCGCGTTCTTCGTCGGTACCGGCACCATTCCGGTGGACCGTTCCGGCGGGCAGGCCGCGCAGCGGGCCCTGGACACCCAGCTGCGGGTGTTGCGCGCGGGGGGCCTGGCCGGCATCTACCCCGAGGGCACCCGCTCGCCGGACGGGCGACTCTATCGGGGCAAAACCGGTGTGGCGCGCCTGGCGCTGGCCAGCGGAGCCCCGGTGATTCCGGTGGCGATGCTCAACACGGATGAGATCCAGCCGCCTGGCAAGATCCTTCCGAAGATCAGGCGGGTGCGGATGCGGTTCGGCGAACCGCTGGACTTCTCCCGGTACGCGGGGTTGACCGGTGACCGGTTCGTCGAGCGCGCGATCACCGACGAGATCGTGTACCGGCTGATGGAGCTGTCCGGTCGCGAGTACGTCGACGTCTATGCCGCCAAGCTTAAGGGACAACCGGTGCCGCCACGGTCCGACCGGCGACCGGTGGAGCAGGCGGAGCCGCTGTCGCCGACGGCGGCCTGAACGTGTCGAGGTGACGGATAGCCGACCTGCCGCCGGCGGCGCTCAGCGCCCCACCGTCGGGAGGTCTTCCACCGCCAACCGCAGCAGGCCCGGTGCCTGGTTGCGCTCGGCGAACTCCCGTACCTCGACGGCCACCGCCTCGGCGGCGCGGGGGTCCGCCGTTCGCCGCAGGGCGCCCACGGCGAGGGCCAGCGCCATCATCCGGTCGGTCTCGTCCGGGATATCGGCATAGATCCGGGCCGCGGCGAGGTAACGCCGGGCGGCCTCGGCATGTTGACCGTTGCTCTCGGCCAGTGCTGCGGACACGGTGTTCTCGGCCGCCCTGGACCAAGGGGTGGCGTGCCGCACCCGGCCGAGCATGTCCTGCACCCGTACGGATGCGTCCTGCCCTGCCAACGCGGCTGCGTACCCGGCAGCCGCCACCCACTCACCGCTGGCCAGCGCCGGTACCGGACCCCACGAGTCGGCCAACTCGCCGAGCAGTTCGGTCGCCTCGTCGTGGCGGCCCTGCAGCGCCCAGTACAGCGCACCCATGCTGAGCATCGTCCAGTGCAGCCGGTGAAAGCCGCTGCGCCGAGCGGTTTCCAGGGCGTCGGTCACGTCGTCCGGCGGTGTCTCGCCACGAAGGACCCGCAGCCACGAGCGCAGCCCACGGACCTGCATGTCCCACCGCCCCGCGGGGGTGTCCACGAACGCATCGGCCGCGGCCAGCAACCGGTGGAAATCGCCGGCGAAGTAGGCGTGCATCGCTTCCGCCGAGTAGCCGGTGGTGAGGGCCTGCCCGCCCGGGCTCTCCCGGAGCAGCGCGTCGGACCGAACCCAGTCGCCCTCCTCCCGGACCGCGTGCGCCAGGTTCTGAATCGCCCGAGGCAGGGCGCGTAGCTGCCGTTCCCGGCAGAAGTCGGTGGCGGCCTGCAGCGCGGTCAGACCGCCGGAATCACCCGCCTGGTAGCGGGCCAGCGCTACGGTGATCTGCGCATTGGCCTGCACCTCGACCAGCCCGAGTCGCTCGGCGATCGCGGCCGCCGCGCCAGCCGCCGCGATCGCCGGATCCCGTTCGTAGTTGAGCATGTGCAGTCGGCCGAGTTCGGCGTACGCGTCCGCTTTCGCCGCGGTGTCGGGCAACCGTGCGAAGAGGACGACCGCGCGGTTCAGGTACGCCAGCGCCTGTCCTCGGTCGGCTTGTAGCCAGGCCAACTGGCCGAGCAGCGTCCAGGCTCGGGCCGCGCCGGCCGGGTCGCCGAGGGCGAGGAGCTCTTCGGCCAGTGGGATCAGGTCCTCACCGTCGTGGGCAAGCAGCGCCCCCTTGCGCTGCAGATCGATCTCCGCTCGCAGGAGTTCGAGTCGGCGCCGGCTGAGCGATTCGGTGTGCTCGCAGAGCGTCAGTGCCCGCTCCACATGCCCGGCCGCTGCGTCCAGCGCGTGCAGTGCGTACGCCCGGCGGGCGGCGCGGTGCAGCGCCTCGCAGGCGATCCGTGCCTGGTGTGCGGTGTCGAGCCTGAGCGTACGGGCGATCCGGTGGGCCGCCCAGTAGTGGTTGGCGATCACCTCGGCCAGGTCGGTGTCCCGTTCCCGCGACCGGGCGTCCAGCCATTCGGCGGCGCGATTGTGCTGGGCGACCCGGGCGGTGCGCGGCAGCCGCTGATAGCAGACGTCTCGGACCAGGATGTGCTGGAATTGGAACTCGGGCTGGCCGGCCATGCTGCTTGCGGACTGCAGGTGGACGAAGTCGCGTTGCTCCAGGCGGCGCAGTGCCTGTTCGACGGTGTCGATCGGCTCGTTCAGCGCGGCGGCCACGGCCCCCGGCCAGAACTGCATCCCCACCACCGAGGCGGCCAGCAGCACCGCACGATCGGGCGGATCGAGCAGGTCGATCCGGTTGGCGATGACCGCGTGCACGCTGTCCGGCATCGGCGGATCGGCCCGCATCGGCCCCGGCCGGCCGAGGGCGCCTTGCTCGACCAGCATCCGGACGTACTCCTGCGCATAGAGCGGGTTACCGGCGGTCAGCTCGATCAGCCGGTCTAGTCGATCGGGAGGCACCGGGGCCGCGCCGAACATGTGGGCGAACAGGGACCGGATGCCGGCCTCGCGCAGCGGTGCCAGCGTGATGGTCAGCGAGGCGGCGAGGTCGCCCGTTCGCAGCGGATGACGATCGGCCAGCTCGGGTCGGCTCGTGCAGAGCAGCAGCAGCGGCACTTCGCGTGCGGTGGCACCGAGTAGTTCGACGAACCGCAGCATCGCCTCGTCCGCCCAGTGCAGATCCTCGAACACCAGGATGGTGGGGCGGCGGCCGGCGATGGCGATGAGGAAGCGTCGCCACAGTGCCTCGAGTTCCTCGGCGGGGAGTCGGCTGCCGGGCAGCCCCACCAGCGGCCGCAGCGCTTCGACGAGCTGGTCGGCGTCGGCCGGACCGACGAGGTCTCCTACCGCGCGGGTCAGGCGTTCGGCGGCGGTGTCGGCGGGATCGGTGTCCAGGATGCCGGCTTCCGACTTGACGATGTCGGCCAAGGCCGCGAAGGTGACGTTCTCCCCGAACGGGGGGCAACGACCGGTGCGCCAACTGACCGTGGCGTCGGGCAGCGATTCGACGTATCGGTACAGTTCGCGGACCAGGCGGCTCTTGCCGATCCCGGCGGGCCCAGCGACGGTGACCAGCTGAGCCACCCGTTCCCGGATCGACCGGTGCAGCGCGTTGATGAGCAGGGCGAGTTCGTGTTCGCGGTCGATCAGTGGGGTGTTGTCCGTCTCCCGTTCGGGTCGTCGGCGGCTGACGGCCGATCGGGCCAGCCACACCTCGGTCGGTGTCGACCGTCCGCGTAGGGTGATCGCCGGCTGCTCTTCGTACCGGATCGCGCTGCGGGTCAACGTGTAGGTGTTACCGCACACCAACACCCCGCCGGGTGGGGCGACCGATTGCAGTCGGGCGGCGCTGTTGACGACGTCGCCGGCGACGAATGCCTGTCCGCCGTCCCGGGCGGCTGCCACGTCGACCAGCGCTTCCCCGGTCGCGATGCCCACCCGGAACCGGAAGCCTTCGACGGGCGGGTCCGCGTCCCGGTAGCGCTGCGCGTAGGCGGGATTCTCGTCCGCACCCGGCCGGATGTGGGCGAGTGCCCGCTGCAGTTCGAGACCGGCGCGTACGCAGCGCAGCGCGTCGGTCTCGGTGGCGACGGGCGCGCCGAACAGCGCCATGACCGCGTCTCCGATGTATTTCTCGACCACCCCGCCGTAGCCGTTGATCACTCGCTGGGTGGTGGTGAAGAAGCTGGTCTGCACGGCTCGGACCAGCTCGGGGTCGGTCTGTTCCACGTACGGAGTGAAACCGATCAGGTCGATGAACAGGATGCTGACCCGCCGCCGCTCCTCCTTGATGATCGCAGCGGATCCTCCGGCCGCGGGGGCACCGCAGGAGGTGCAGAAGGCGGCATCAGGAGCGAGCGGGGCAGCGCACCGTGGACAGCGTGCGGCGAGCGCGGTCCCGCAACCGCCGCAGAAGCGGTCGCCGGGTGATGCGGTCCGGCCACACTGGTTGCACCGGGCGGGGATGCGACCTCCTCAAATCCGTGTTCGTCCGGGCTGGCTGCGGTGCGGGTGTGCACCGCTACCGGGAGTATCGCGCGACGATGGGACTGTCCGAAACCCGACTCTTGGTCGGATACCACTCCACGGACGACGATCACAGGGACTACAGTCGGGCAGCCATACCGATCACCAGTACGAGGGGGGTCTCTGATGGTCTACGTCCGGCTGGAAAGCGAGTGGACCGATCCGCAGGGCACGACGCACGCCGCGGGGGACATGGTCGATGTAGACGCCGTCACGTTGGCCGAACTTCAGGCGACCGGAATCGTCAGCGAAGAGGCCGACTGGGCCGGGCCGACCGGGGGGACCGAATTGGAGCCGGACTGGGCCGGGCCGACGGGTGGTGGCGATATCACTCCCGACTGGGCCGGGCCGACCGGCGGCGCAGAGCTGGAGTCGGACTGGGCCGGGCCGACCGGCACGCCGTGACCGCGACCGGTCCGGCACGGTCACTGATCGGGCAGCCCGGCCCGGCGACGCAGCGCGGCGAGATCGGTCAGCACGATCCGGCGACCCTCGGTGCGCAGCCAGCCGCGGCCGGCGAACGAACCGATGGCCTGGTTCACGCTCTGTCGTGACCCGCCCGCCATCTCGGCGAGTTGGCTCTGGTTCAGCTCGATGGTGACCATCGGGGCCGGGTTGTCGCCGGCGAGCCGGACCAGGGTTTTGGCGACCCGGCCGGGCAGGTCGAGAAACACGTGGTCGGCGTTCTGCTCGGTGAGTCGGCGGATGAGAGAGCCGAGCGAGCGCAGCACGGCGTCGAGGATCCGGGAATTGGCGTGGACCAGTTCGATGAACGCGGTGCGGGACAGCGCGAGCGCGGTGCAGTCCTCGAGCGCCTCGGCGGAGGCCGATCGGGTGGACGCGTCGAGAAGGGACACCTCACCGAGCACCCCGGGTGGTCGGATCACATCGAGCACCGCCCGTTCGCCGCTCGGCGCCGTCCGGAAGACGGCCACCGCACCGCGCCGGAGTACGATGAGCGACTCGCCCGGGTCGCCCTCCATGAACAGCAGCTGTCCTTTCCGGTAGGTGCGGGGAACCGCCGCGGCGATCACCCGCTGACGTGCTTCAGGTTCGAGACCGGCGAACAGATCGACACCCGAGAGCGCGTCATTCGTGACCGGCAGGCGAACCTCCACGGCTCCACCCTTCCCGTAGCCCCGTCCCGGCCGGGGGTCGGCCGGGCTGTATCCGGTGGTGCCGGCCGAAACCGGCTTCGGTATCGAATCATGTCGCCTGGTGTCGGGTGCTGTACACCCCGGGGTTCGGCTTCCCGACAGTCCCCGATGCGGATCGGGTGCAGAGTGTTCCGCGGATTCGCTGCCGGGTGGGGGCTCGCGGAGCGGCGAGTCGGTCTGCGGGGATGGTGGTGGCCGGCCCCTCGGGGGGGCCGGCCACCACCGGTGAGTCGTTGCGATGTCGCACCCTTGTCGGGACTGCGTCGGTGGAGTCGGCGAGGATGGGCGACGATGGTCTACCGCTATTTCTACGACTGTGAGTTCATCGAGGACGGCCGGGTGATCGACCTCGTGTCGATCGGGGTGGTCGACGAGCACGGACGCGAGTTCTACGCCGTGTCCACCGAGTTCGACGCGGGCCGGGCGATTCCGTGGGTGCGCCGTAACGTGCTCGACAAGTTGCCCTCGCCCGCGGATTCCGCGTGGCGGTCTCGCGAGCGCATCCGGGACGACCTGTACGAGTTCCTGCTGGAGCCGGTGCGCGGTCGGCCGGGGGTGGAGTTGGAGCTGTGGGCCTGGTATGCCGCGTACGACCATGTCGCCCTGGCTCAACTGTGGGGTGCGATGCCCGCGTTGCCGCCGGAGATCCCCCGCTTCACCAAGGAGTTGCGTCAACTGTGGGACGAGCGGGGCCGCCCCAAGCTGCCGGGGGTGCAGACCGGCCGACACAACGCGCTCGTCGACGCGCGACACAACTTGGCTCGATGGCGGGCGATGACGAGTTGAGCGCGAGATCGCGGGTTTGCGCGCAGGAAGTGACTAGAGTGGAGGTGATTCACGGCACCGGCGCCGACCTTGACGGTCACCCACGGGTGCCCCGCTTATGGCGAGCTTCCCAGAGGAGGAGCAGAGAATGCGTATCGGCGTCCTCACCGGCGGCGGTGACTGTCCCGGCCTGAACGCGGTGATCCGGGCGGTGGTGCGTAAGGGCATCACCGCGTACGGGCACGAGTTTCTGGGCTTCCGGGACGGTTGGCGCGGCCCGCTGGAAGGGCTCACCATGCCGCTGGACATCTCGGCGGTGCGGGGCATCCTGCCCCGTGGCGGCACCATTCTCGGCTCGTCCCGGACCAATCCCTTCAAGATCGAAGGCGGGGTGGAGCGGATCCGGCGCAGCCTGGCGGAGCAAGGGGTGGACGCGCTGGTCGCGATCGGCGGCGAGGACACGCTCGGGGTCGCCGCCAAACTCCACGAGCTGGACGTACGGGTGGTCGGCGTGCCGAAGACGATCGACAACGACCTGAACGCCACCGACTACACCTTCGGCTTCGACACCGCGGTCAACATCGCCACCGAGGCCATCGACCGCTTGCACACCACGGCCGAGAGCCACCACCGGACGCTGGTGGTGGAGGTGATGGGCCGGCATGCCGGGTGGATCGCGCTGCACGCGGGGATGGCCGGGGGTGCCAACGTGATCCTGCTGCCCGAGCGGCCCTTCGACGTGGAGCAGGTCGCCCGCTACGTGCTGCAGCGGTTCGAAACGCAGTACGCCCCGATCGTGGTGGTCGCCGAGGGCGCCCATCCGATCGAGGGTCAGCTGGTGTCGCAGAACAAGGAGGTCGACTCGTTCGGGCACGTCCGACTGGGTGGGATCGGGCAGTGGCTGGCCGAGCAGTTGGAGGCGCGGACCGGCAAGGAGGCCCGTACGGTGGTGCTCGGGCACATCCAGCGGGGCGGTACGCCGAGCGCCTTCGACCGTGTGCTGGCGACCCGGTTCGGCCTGCACGGGATCGACGCGGTCCACGAGGGCGACTGGGGCAAGATGGTGGCGCTGCGCGGTACGGACATCGTGCGGGTGCCGCTCGCCGAGGCGACCCAGCGGCTCAAGACCGTGCCGGTGGCGCGCTATGCCGAGGCGGAGGTCTTCTTCGGTAGCTGAATCCGCAGGTCAAGCCGCCCGCCCCGCCCACATCCGCGGAGGCGGGCGGTGGTTTTATGGAGGACGGTTCAGCGGATGGGGGCGGATGGCATGGCACCCGGGGTGCATACGGTCGCGGTGATCGGTACGGGCAAGATCGGAGAGCTGATGCTCTCCGGGCTGCTGCGTGCCGGCTGGCCCGCGGACAAGCTGCTGGCGACCGCGCGTCGCGTCGAGCGGGCCGAAGAGCTGCGGACCCGTTACGGCGTGCGAGTGGTGGATGCGCTGACCGCCGTGGGTGAGGCGGATGTGTTGGCGATCGCGGTCAAGCCTCAGGACGCGGCGGCACTGCTGGACGACATCGGCCCGAAGGTGCCGGCGGACAAGCTCGTGATCTCCTTGTGCGCCGGTCTGCCGACCAGCTTCTTCAACCGGCGGCTGCCGGAGGGCACCCCCGTGGTCCGGGTGATGACGAACACTCCGGCGCTCGTTGACGAGGCGATGACGGCGATCTCCGCCGGGCCGTACGCCTCCGGCGAGCACCTCGCGCTCGCCGAGGAGATGTTCAAGCCGTTGGGCGCGACGATCCGGGTGCCCGAGTCGCAGCAGGACGCGGTGACCGCACTGTCCGGGTCCGGCCCGGCGTACTTCTACCTCCTGGTCGAGGCGATGATCGACGCGGGGATCCTGCTCGGTCTGCCGCGGCAGGTCGCGCACGAGTTGGTCGTGCAGACCGCGATTGGTTCGGCGGTGATGCTGCGCGACTCCGGCGAGCACCCGGTGAGGCTACGCGAGGCGGTCACGTCGCCGGCGGGAACCACGATCTGTGCCATCCGTGAGTTGGAGAACCACGGGGTTCGGGCCGCGTTGCTCGCCGCGCTGGAGGCGGCGCGTGACCGTGCCCGGGAGATCGCGGCGCAGAACAGCTGATCCGCTCAGCTCGCCAGGGGCATGACGGGTAGGCTCTGCGGCGCTAACAGGGCCAGGTCGTCCCGCCGTTGAGCCGGTAGGTCCCCGGGCTCGACGAACTCGCCCTGGTACGTGCCGGGGGCCGGGATCCGGGCGAACCGGGTCCAGTGCGCGATCACCTGTGTCGCGACGTGCCATGGGAACGGTCGATCGTGGTCGTCCGTCTCGCGGCAGCCGGGCAGCGGTTGCTGGGCGGGGTCGAACACGACGGTCACGCCCCAGGCGCGCAGCCGGGCGACGCTTTCCAGGAAGGCGGGGTGGCGGGCGAGGGCCGGACCCGGCGCGGGTATCGCGACGATCGGCAGGCCGAGCCCGGTCGCGTCGTTGAGCAGGCGTAGCGCGAGGTTGTCGTTGTTGCCGTACGCCCATTTGTTGACGATCTCGAACGACGCCGGGGCGACCGCGTATGCACCGGCCGGAGGCAGCGAACGAATCGATCCGAGCTGATCGTCCTCGCAGACGGGATGGCCGGTCAGTCGAGCGAGGACGTCGCGGTCCACCGGATGAGTGCTTGTCGGGCTGACGATCGCGTGGACGTCCCAGCCGAGTTCCTGACAGGTCCTGATGAAGGGTTCTAGGTCCGGGGCCGCCTCGACGCTGCAGGCGATGAGGTGAAGGACTGGTTGTCGGGGATTATCGGACATTGGCACGCTCCCTTCACACGACCGTCGACGGGGGTGCCGCCATCCGGGCGAACCGCCGTCGACGCGGCGAATGTGATGCGTGTTGTACGGCGACATCGCCACCGAATGGCTGCGTCTATCCGTATGGACCCCCCGTGTCGAGAGTATGCGTGGTTCGAGCCGAGCGTGCGGTGAATGACGGTATTAGGTCGAAGTTTGCGGCTGTTGCGCTGTGTAATTTATCGACTACTCAGAACAATTAGGATAAATGTGGTAAACGGCCTTAAATGGATCTTTATTTATGTCGTCCGCGGCGACGGCGATCGAGGTCCGGCGTCCCCCGGCCGGAGATGCCCGTCGCTCTGCTAGGAAAAGAGCGTGCCGGACCTCGAACCAGCGGGATCGTCGCGCAGCGACGCGGAGCGCAACCGCAGGATGCTGTTGGACGCGGCCGCGCACGCTCTCGCTCACGACCCCAACGCGTCGATGGCAGATGTGGCGCGTGCGGCGGGCCTGGCTCGGGCCACTCTCTACCGGCACTTCCAGACCCGCCAAGAGCTGCTGGCGGCACTGCGCGGCGAAGCACTGGTACGCGCCACAGCGGCCATCGAGGCGTCCCGACCGGACGAGGGGCCGCCGCTGGAGGGGTTGCGTCGTACGGTCGAGGCGTTGGCGTCCCTCGGGGTCCGGTTCCGCGCGCTGCTGCTGGACGGGGCCGATCTGAACGAGGCGTTTCTGCGGGAGCGCGACCGGGTGCTGGCCCCGTTGCGTCGGGTGGTTGAGCGGGGGCAGGAGGCCGGGGTCATCCGAGCGGACGTGCCGCCGCAGTGGGTGGTGACGGCGCTCGCCTCCCTGCTCGTGGCCGCGGTACGGGTCTGTCCGGACGGTACGGCGGACGGGCGCTCGGTGGCGGACCTGGTCTACGAGACCCTGGCGCGCGGTGTGGTGCCATCGTCGGAGCCGCCCCGTCGATCGCAGCCATCGCAAAGAACCTAGACGCGAGTGTCACATTTCTCCTAGAGTCGGGCTCCATGCTCGACACTTTCGCCGGACTGCCGCTGCATCCGCTGGTCGTACACGCCACCGTCGTCGTCGTGCCGGTGGCCGCGCTGGTCGTCGGACTGGCCGGCACGTGGCCCTGGTTCCGCGCCCGGTTCGGCCGGATCGCGCTTCCCCTGAGCGCGCTGGCGCTCGTCCTGGTGCCGCTCACCGTTCGGTCCGGTGAGGCGCTGCGGGGGCGCCTGGAGCCGAATGACCTGGTGGACCGGCACGGTGAGCTCGGTGCCGGACTGCTGCCTTGGGTCGTCGCACTCCTGGTGGCCGCCGCGGCAACCGTTCGGCTGCGCCGGCGTGAGCAACGACCGGCGGCCGGCGAGTCGGCCGGGCCGGGTGGGTCGGTCTCGGGGCAGCCGGCGGCCCGGCTGGTGGTGGTCGCGGTCGCGGTCCTGGCCGTGGCCAGCGCTGCGGGGACCGTGGCGTCGATTGTCCGCATCGGACACAGCGGGGCCGAGGCGGCCTGGTCGGATGTGGCGACGGGAGACTGAAACTAGACACGGATGTCTCATTTTAGTACGGTGGATGCGCTCACCGCTGAAACGAGGGAGGGAACGGGTGACATCCGCGCCGGACCGACCGAACCTTGAAGCGGCCGTCAACGTCGACGTGCTCGTCGTCGGTGGCGGCCCGACCGGACTCACCGCAGCCTGCGAAGCGATCCGGCACGGGCTGACCGTACGGATCATCGACCGCAAGGAGAGGCGGTCCACCTTCTCCAAGGCGCTCGTCGTGCACGCCCGTACCCTCGAAGTCCTCGAGACGATGGGCGTCGTCGACGACGTCCTCGCCGAAGGCACGCGGTTCGCCGCGCTCAACGTGCACACCGGCTCCCACGGTCGACGGGTGCGCGTCGACATGCTCGGCCTGCCCTGGGGCGACACCGCGTACCCGTACTGGCTGTCCATTCCCCAGTACGAGACCGAACGCGTCCTCGAGACCCACCTGAACCGACTGGGCGGCGAGGTCGAGTGGTTGACCAGATTCGAGAAACTCATCGACCACGGCGATCATGTGGAAGCGCTGATTCAGCGGCCCGACGGCGGCTACGAGACGCTCCGCGCGCGCTGGGTGATCGGCTGCGACGGTGGTCGCAGTCGGGTCCGCGAACAGGCCGGCATGCGCCTGGACCGCTCCGCTGATGGGGCCACGTTCATCCTGGCCGACGTGCGGACCACCGCCCGGCTGACCGAGGACGAAGGGCATGTCTTCCTCGCCCCGGCGGGTCTGCTGCTCATCGTGCCCATGCCCGAGCCGACCCGTTGGCGGATCATCGCGCACGTGCCGGCACCCCCGCCCGACACGGCCATCGACATCACCGCCGCGTACCTCGACGAACTGATCCGTGAGCGGGCCGGCATCGAGTTCGGCAGCCACGACGTGACCTGGGAGTCGCAGTTCAACCTGAGTCACGGACTGGTCGACCGCTATCGCCGCGGCCGGGTCTTCGTGGCCGGGGACGCCGCGCACGTGCACAGCCCGGTCGGCGGTCAGGGACTCAACACCGGGGTGCAGGACGTCCACAACCTGCTCTGGAAGATCGCCGCGGTGCGACGTAGCGGTGAGAGTCCGAGCGGGCAGCGATTGCTGGACAGCTACGAAGCGGAACGGCGACCGGTGGCCCAGGCGATGGTTCGGGCCACCGCTCGGGCGACCGGTCTGCTGACCACCCGCGGGTCGGCCCGGCGTGTGCTCGGCGCCGTCGTGCCGTTGATCCTCGGGCGCCCCGGGGTGCAGGCCCGCCTGGGTCGTGGCGTGGGGATGCTGGAGATCGCCTACCGAGGCGGTCCGCTCGCCGCCGCGGATACGCTGGCTGGCAAGCGGATGCCGAACCCGCGGTTGCGGGACGGCGGCCGTCTCCACCGGCGACTGGATCCGCTCGTCCACACCTGGGTGGTTCATCGGCGTCCGGGCGGGCCCGCTCTCGACCCCGACGATCCGCGACTGGCCGGGCTGCCGGTCGTCCAGCTGCCGGATGCGGCGTTCGCCGAACCGGTCCGTGGCCTTCCCCGGGTGACCCTGGTCCGACCCGACCGATACGTGGCCGCGGCGGGGAACACGGTCGAAGACGTCTGGGCGCGGGTGCGTCAGCAGGCCGATCTGTTCGCGTTCCCGCGCGGGAAGGGGTGGTGACGGTGACGGCAGCCGAGGAGACGAAGACCCGATCCGATTCGCACGGTGCCGGGTGGCGTCATCTGCTCCCGCACTTCCTGGAGATGGTGGCTGCGATGGTCGTCGGGATGGTGGTGCTGGGGGTAGCCGTCCGAATCACGCTGTTCCTGATCGGACAGAGCCACCGGCTGGATCCGCTGGAAGCGCGAGTGGTGCTCATGGCGGTCGATATGGCGATCGGAATGACGGTGTGGATGCGTTATCGCCGCCACCGTTGGGCCGGCATCCTGGAGATGAACGCGGCGATGATCGCGTCGTTCCTGATCCTGCTGCTGCCGTACTGGGCGGGGGTGCTGCCCGAGCGCGCCGTGATGGCGGTCGGGCACGTCGTGATGCTGCCGGTCATGGCCCTGGTGATGCTGCGACGACGGGCTGAGTACGGGGCCGTGTAGCTTCGGATGAGTCAACGCTGGGCGAGGAAATCGGCCAACACCCGGGTGTGGGTGGAGAACGCCAGCTCGGTCGGTTCGGTGAGCACCAACCACTCGGTGGCCTCGGCGGTCGGTGCGGAGGGAGGCAGGCTCGCGGCGGGCTGCGCCGGCAGTACCCCGAAGACCATGATCGTCCGGCCGGTCGGCGCGCTCTGCACGTCGAACAGGCGCACGTCTTCGGCTTCGGCGAGCAGACCGGTCTCCTCACGAAGCTCGCGGACCAGGGCATCACGCCAGTCCTCGCCGTACTCGATGAAGCCACCCGGCAGCGCCAACTGCCCCCGGGCCGGTTCGATATCCCGGCGTACCGCCACGACTCCGATGCCCGTCGCGGTCAGCACCGGTAGCACGGCGACGGCCACCGGCAGCGGATTCCGCCAGGTCGTCTGCTCGCAGGCGACGCAGACCCTCGGCCAGCCTGCCGTCGAGGGGAAGGCGGTACCGCAGTACGAGCAATGGGAGTGGAGGACACCGGTCACAGCGTCTGACGATACCCGCGGTGATCCTCGTCTGCCGTCGGCCGCTGCGCCGCGAAAGGATCATCGGGACACGGATATTATCGACGTAAATCTAGTCCTGGTCGGTGAGCGCGGATGCCGGACGAAGCCCCGGATGCCGGTTCCACATCAGAGCCCGGAGCCGACGCTCCGGCAAGCGGTGCCGAGGTGCCCGAAGAGTCTCCCGAAGCCACTTCGAAGCCGCGCCCGGATCGATCGTGGTTCATCCGGCGGATCACCGCCTGGCTGCCGCGACTCAGTCCTGTCGGCCAATGGATGGCAGGAGTAGCAGCGGCGGTGGTCGCCGCTCTGGCGACGTCATGGGTCATGGCGTTGCAGGCGCCCGAAGACCGAACGGAGGAACTGCCTTTCACGGTGGCGGTCGGCGCATCGCAGAATGCGACCATCGGCTGGATATCCGATCGACCACTGTCGCAGCTCCCAACGCGTCCGAGTTATCAGGACGACTGGTCGGAATGGGTGAGTGCGGCGGACGCCGTACCGGTCGAGCGGCATGCGGTCCATCTCGTGGTTCAGGGACGATCGGACGCTCAGGTGACGATTCTCGATATGAAGGTACGAGTGCTGGCACGCCGACCACCGATCACGGGTACACATTTCCGTAAGGCCGGCGGTGACGCCGGAAGCTTTCGTTGGGTGGCGGTCGATCTGGACACCGAACCGCCCGAGATGTCGTCCGGCCTGGCCGAGGAACTGTTGTTCCTCGCCCCCGAGCACGAGCGTCGACCGATCCGCTTCCCGTACCGCGTCTCGCTGTCCGACGCGGAGACCTTCGTCGTGGAAGCGTATACGCAGGAGTGCGACTGCTACTGGGTCATCGAGCTGTCCTGGGCATCGCAGGGGCGTACCGGCACGACCGTGATCGACGATGGCGGACGGCCGTTCCGGCTCTCCGGTCTGCGTGATGCGGTGGCGGGGTGTTTCACCTACTCGGACAGAGAAGAGTGCGAACAGCTGTGACAGTGGTAGGACAGGTGGGGCCCCGCCCCGGGGCCGCCTGCGGACCTCGGCGGCGGCCCGAGCCGGAACCCTTCGAAGGCTAGGCGCTCGTCGGTGCCAGGCAGAGGATGAAGCCCTTACGGAAACGGCGGCCGTCCATGTAGAACGACGCTTCCGCGTCGGGGTGGTCGGCGCATACGTCGTCGGTCTGGTCGGCCGCGGTCATCCCCTCCAACCGGGCCACCACCTTCCACTCCACGGTGGGGTCAGCGCACTCCACGATGCGCAGATCGTTCGCGTTCTGGCCGGCCATGCAGTCGCCGACCTCGGCCTGGTTGGGCTCGTCCAGTCCGGCGTAGAAGGCGAACGGCAGCGCGATCACCGCGACCGCGCCCAGAGCGATCCGCAGCTTACCCTTGGGGCTGAGTTCGCTGAACCGGTCCACCAGTGACTTCTTCGGCTGCGGCGTCGTATCCGACATGAGGAGTTGTCCTCCAGACAGGCAGGATCATAGAGATCGATGTTTACTGAGGGTGCCTAACGATACGGCAACCTTGTCGGTCTTGCTGTCCCCGAACGCCGCCGAGGTGGGACGTGGGAGGAGCGGTCAGTCGCGGGGACGGGACGGCGCGGCGAGGACGTGGCCGGCGAGCCAGGCGATGTCCGCCGCTGTCTCGCCGGGGCTCTTGACGGGCTGCATGACGTGGCTGAGCACTATCCGGATCAGCGCATCGACGGTGATCTTCAGTTTCGCTTCATCCAGCCGGACCGTGAAACGCTGCCTGCGCAGCTCGTCGATCACCACCGTCCCGGCCCGTTCGATCAACCCCTGGGACTCGGTGGTGAGCAGCGGTAGCAGATCGTTGCCCCCGGTGTAGGCCGACTCCAGGACGGCTTTGACCAACGGGCTGGCCGCCGCGGCGTCGAGTACGCCCTCACACGCGCTGCGCACCGCTTCGATCAAATCGGCCGAGGTGCCGATGCGACCGCGGACGATCTCCAGCAGTCGATCCAGTTCACGCATCACCAACTCCTCGGCGATGCGCGGCTTGGGCCCGAGCTCGTTGTAGACGGTCTGCCGGCTGACTCCGACCCGGTCGGCCAACTTGGCCATGGTCACCGCGCCCCAGCCCTCCGCCGCGGTGATCTCCGCGGCGGCGTCCAGCAGTCGGTCGCGCAGCAGGGTGCGGACCGAGTCGCGGAAGGTCGAGGACGGGACAGCGGTCATGTCATCAGGCTAGCCACCGGTACGGCTCGTCTGGCCCGCCGGTGGCGGGGTACGGCCTCGGCGCTGCTCGCCGTCGCACGGTCAGCTCTCACCGAGCGGCTCGAAGTCCTGCTGTTCGCGTACGCCGCAGTCGGGACAGCACCAGTCGGGGTCGATCTGGTCGAACGGGGTGCCCGGCGGCCAGCCTTCGCGAGGGTCCCCGCGTTCCTCGTCGTACACGTATCGACAGTTGGGGCAGACGAATCTACTCATCGTTCGGGTCTCTCCGCCGTCTTGCGCGCTGACGAATACCTGGCGATGATCTTGTCGCGCTTGCCTGGATGCAGGTTCGCCCGGGTGATGTCGCCGTCGAAGTGGTCGAGCACCCG
>DASVCA010000011.1:0-2685 GCA_036381835.1 Micromonosporaceae bacterium | reverse complement strand
AGTCAGCGCCCCGGGATGGGCCGGGAGCTGTACGAGGCCTTCCCGGTGTTCGCCGAAGCCTTCAACGAAGTCGAGGAACTGACCGGCCTGCCGCTGCGGGAGACGGTGTTCACCGACTACCCGGACGGGTCGCTCGATCAGACCGGCGTCGCCCAGGTGGCCATCTTCGCCATCGAGGTGGCGCTGTGGCGGCTGGTGACCTGGCTGGGCGTGCGCCCCGTCTACGTCAACGGGCACTCGGTCGGCCAGATCGCCGCAGCCCACGCCGCCGGAGTCCTCTCCCTGGAAGACGCCTGCACGCTGATCACCACACGGGCCCGGCTCATGCAGGCGCTCCCGCCCGGCGGGGCCATGGCGGCCGTGGAACTGCCGGAAGACCAGGTCGCCGGGCAGCTCCCCGGAGACGTGGCGATCGCGGTGGTGAACGGTCCCTCGTCCGTCGTGGTGTCCGGTGCCGAACCGGCCGTCCGCGAACTGGTCGGACGGTGGCGCCAGCAGGACGTGCGGACGACCCTGCTGAACGTCAGCCACGCGTTCCACTCGCCGCTGATGGACCCGATGCTGGAGGAGTTCGGCCGGGTCGTGGCCGGCCTGTCCTTCCGCGCACCCACGATCGAGGGCCTGCCCGCCGAGGTGGCGGACCCGGCGTACTGGGCGGCGCACGTCCGCGAGCCGGTCCGGTTCGCCGACATGGTCGCCGACCTGCACGCCCAGGGCGTCACCCGGTGGCTGGAACTCGGCCCGGACGGCGTCCTCACCGCCCTCGTCCAGCGGAACCTCGACCCCGACGGCCACGTGTTCGCCACTGCCATGCGTGCGCGCCGCCCTGAGCCGCTCACCTTCCTGACCGCCCTCGCCGAACTGTGGACCCACGGCACGGACGTCCACTGGTCCGCCCTGTTCACCGCTTGGAACGCCAAGCCCGACCCCGACCTCCCCACCTACCCGTTCCAGCACCGGCGCTACTGGCTGGACGAACACCAGTTCTCCTGGAGCGACGAGACCCCGGCCGGGCTCGTGGACGCCGACACCTCCGGGCTGGCGAGCCGGCTGGCCGGTCTCGATCCGGCGGGCCGGCGGGGGCTGGTGCTGGAGACCGTCCGGGAGCGGGTGGCCGCGGTGCTGGGGCACTCCTCGGTTGCGGAGATATCGGCCGACCGGCCGTTCCAGGAGCTGGGGTTCACCTCGCTGATGGCGGTCGAGCTCCGCAACGGGCTCGCGGCGGTCACCGGGCTGCGGCTGCCCGCCACGCTGATCTTCGACTACCCGAACGCGCAGGCCGTCGCCGACCACATCCTCGGCCGGTTGACCGGGGACGTCGAGACGGCCGGGGCAGCGCCGGTGCTCCGCGCGGCGGCCGACGACCCGATCGTGATCGTCGGGATGGCCTGCCGCTACCCGGGCGGCGTCCGGTCCCCGCAGGACCTGTGGCGGCTCGTCGCCGACGGCCGGGACGGCATCTCCCCCTTCCCGGACAACCGGGGCTGGGACGTCGACGGCATCTACCATCCCGATGCCGACCACGCCGGAACGACCTACGCGAGCAGCGGCGGCTTCCTCCACGACGCCGGCGAGTTCGACGCGGAGTTCTTCGGCATCTCGCCGCGCGAGGCGGTGTCGATGGACCCGCAGCAGCGCCTGCTGCTGGAGGCGTCCTGGGAGGCGATCGAGCGGACGGGCATCGACCCGACCGCGCTGCGCGGCAGCCGCACCGGCGTGTTCGCCGGGGTGGCGTACCACGACTACACGGCGGGATTCACCGAGTTCCCCGACGACCTTGAGGGCTACATCGGCGTCGGCACCGCCGGGAGCGTCGCGTCGGGCCGCGTGTCGTACGCGCTGGGCCTGGAGGGCCCGGCGGTGACCGTGGACACAGCGTGCTCCTCGTCGCTGGTCGCGATGCATCTGGCGGCCCAATCCCTGCGTTCGGGTGAGTGCGATCTGGCGCTGGCCGGCGGCGCGACGGTCATGGCGACGCCGGGCATGTTCATCGAGTTCAGCCGCCAGCGCGGCCTGGCACCCGACGGCCGCTGCAAGGCGTTCGCCGCGGCGGCCGACGGCACCGGATGGGGCGAGGGCGTCGGCCTGGTGGTGCTGGAACGGCTGTCGGACGCCCGGCGGCTCGGCCATCGGGTGCTGGCGGTCGTGCGCGGCTCGGCGGTGAACCAGGACGGGGCCAGCAACGGCTTGACCGCCCCGAATGGTCCGTCGCAGCAGCGGGTGATCCGGCAGGCGCTGGCCCAGGCTGGGCTGACCGAGCGGGACGTGGACGTGGTCGAGGCCCATGGGACAGGGACGCAGCTCGGTGACCCGATCGAGGCGCAGGCCCTTATCGCCACCTACGGGCAAGACCGTGACGAGGACAGGCCGCTGCTGCTGGGTTCCCTCAAGTCGAACATCGGTCATGCCCAGGCGGCCTCGGGTGTCGCGGGTGTGATCAAGATGGTCGAGGCGATCCGGCACGGCGTGGTCCCCGCCACGCTGCACGTCGACGAGCCCTCCCCGCACGTCGACTGGTCGGCCGGCTCGATCGAGCTGGTGACCGAGCCGGTCCCGTGGCCGCAGACCGACCGGCCGCGCCGCGCCGGGGTCTCGTCCTTCGGACTCAGCGGCACCAACGCGCACGTGCTCCTGGAAGCCGCACCGGAGCCCGACACCGACTCCAGCGACGACGCTCCCGTCCCG
>DASVCA010000010.1:0-7126 GCA_036381835.1 Micromonosporaceae bacterium | reverse complement strand
ACGCTGGTGTCCGGGGCGGTCACCGTCACCCGGTCGCCGAGCTGGTCGTAGCCGTAGCGGGTGGTGTTATTGCGCCCGTCGGTGGTGGACGTGACCAGCCCGTCCCCGTCGTAGACGGTCGTGCCCACCGCGGTGATGGGCGGCCCGCCCGGCGGGGTGTACGGGGGCAGGGTCTGCGACACCCGGCGGCCGTCGCCGTCGAAGGCATAGGTGGTGACGTTGCCGTCGGCGTCCTTGGTCTCCGCGATGTCGCCGAAGGTGTCGTAGCCCGTCGCGGTGACCGGGCGGGCGGTGACCGCGCCGGCCCGTAGGTCTCGGTGGTGACCATCGGGGAGGTGGTAAGCGCGAGCTGTCCGGCCTCGTCGTAGTCGAAGGAGGTGACGTTCCCGTCCGGGTCGGTCACCGAGGCGGGCAGGCCGCGGTTGTCGCGCTGCCATGTGGTGTCCGCACGCCGGCGATCTGCCCGTCGAAGAAGTCAGTGGCGTTCCCGGCCCACTTCGACCGGCCGATCAGCAGCGGACCTGTGGACGCGATCGGGCTGGTGTTGACGGCCGTGCCCGTGGCCTGCCCGTCCACGTACAGCGTCAGCGTCCCGCTGCCCGCGTCGTAGGTGCCCGTCAGGAACGTCCACCTGCCCGTGACGGCAGGGCCCGCGGAGTCGACACCGCTGGTGGCCGGGCCGTCGGTGTCGGTATGGGGCTGGAAGAACTCCCACTTGCCGCTGCCGGGGGTGTACTTGAGGTAGAACCCCGAGTCCGTGCCCGCCGCCTGCGCCACGATGCTCTGGTTGTTGCCGGTGTGCCCGGCCAGGTCCGCCCACGCCGCCACCGTGTAGGACCCGGTCACCGGCGCCAAGGGCCTGGTCGACCCGGCCGCGGCGCAAGTGTGGGCGGGCATGCAGGACGCCTCCAAGACCACCACCGCCGGGTCTCCTACCTGGCGGTCACCGGGCCGCCCACCGAGGCGGCCGCCGAGCCGTACGTCGGGTCCCTGCTGGTCCAAGGCTGCAAGGTGGTCGTGGCATCCGGCCCGGCCGAACGGGCCGCCGCCCTCGCCGACGCCGGCAAGTTCAGCAACGTCCGGTTCGTGGTCCAGGGGGCGGCGGCCGGCCGCCCGCCCAACGTCACCGCCCTCGCATTCACGACCACCGGGCTGCGCGCCGCCGTGGCGGCAGCGGTCACCGCCGGCATCCACGCCGCCGACCCGGTTCTTCGCCAGCGGGCCTCAGCCCTGCATAGAGTCCACGATCTCGGTGAGGAGGAAGCGCACCTTCACCGGGATAGGGCGCCAGGGTAGGCCTGCTCGACTAGGTCCAGGCCTCCTCCACACTCATGCGCGCTCCAGTGCTCCGCTGGTGATGAAGACACCGCGGCGGCGGAACGAGGACGGCGACTCGACCAACGCCTGAGCATGGATGCCGCGCAAGTCGGTGACAAACCACCAAGGCCACGCCTCACGCTCAGGCAGCCGGGCCCATGCTGGGACGGTCCACCCGTCCCTACGAGCCAGGTACTCCGCCATCGCGGCGAACGCGGCGTCCACCCGGCCATCCCCGGTGGCCTGGGGAACGTCGGTCCACATCCGCGCCGCAGGCGACACACCCGCATGCCGCAGGACGCTGGTGTAGTCGTCGAGCAACTGAGCGAAGATATAGCGCCAGAGCCTGCTCAGCCGTTCACCGTCGACGAGCATCCGGGCAGCATTACCCGCCGCCTGGTCAGCTGTCTCGAACGTTCGCATCTCCACGCATCCAATGCTAACCAGCGCAAGCCCTCACCACCGCCGGTCGTCCGCCCACCCGCTCAGCCGGTGGCGAGCAGGTAGACGTTGAGGCCGACGATCACGCCGGCCACCACGCCCGCGGCGATGTTGGTCAGCCGCCGGTTGGCCAGCTTGCCCATCAGCTTCTTGTTGGCGGTGAAGATCACCAGCGGGATCAGCGCGAACGGTATGCCGAAAGACAGGAAGACCTGGCTGAGCACCAGCGCCCGGGTGGGGCTGAAGCCGATTGCCAGCAGGACCAGGGCCGGGATCATGGTGACCGCGCGGCGGATGAACACCGGGATGCGGCGGTGCAGGAAGCCCTCCATCACCACCTGGCCGGACATGGTGCCGACGCAGGACGACGCGATGCCGGAGACCAGCAGCGCGATGCCGAACAGCATGCCCGCGTGGTCGCCGATGAAGGAGTTGAGCCCGGCGACCACCGCGCCGATGTCCTCCCCCGCGGTCGTGTCGCCGCGGGTGAAGAACACCGCCGCGGCCATGGCCAGCATCGAAAGGTTGATCAGCCCGGCCAGGCCCATCGCGCACACTACGTCGATGATCTCGAAGCGGAAGATCCGGCGCTTGGCGTCGTCGCTCTCGCTGGTCACCCGGCGCCGGACGAGGGCCGAGTGCAGGTAGATGACGTGCGGCATCACGGTGGCACCGACGATCGAGACGGCCAGCAGCGCCGCGCCGCCGGGCAGCTGCGGGACGAACACGCCCTGCGCGACCGCGCCCGGCTGCGGGCGGCTCATCCACAGCTCCAGGCAGAACGCCAGCACGACGACGCCCACCAGCGCGGTGATCGCCGCCTCCAGCCGCCGGAACCCGCCGACCTCCATGGCGAGCACGGCGAACGTCGCGAGCGCGGCGAGCAGCGCCGACAGCCAGATTGGCAGCCCGAAGACCAGGTGCAAGCCCAGCGCCGCGCCGGTGAACTCGGCCAGGTCGGTGGCCATCGCGACCAGCTCCGCCTGGACCCACAGGCCGCGGACCGTCCACTTCGGCAGCCGGTCGCGGCACACCTCGGGCAGTGACTTGCCGGTGGCGATGCCCAGCTTGGCCGACAGCGACTGGATCAGCATCGCCATCAGGTTCGCGGTCAGCACCACCCAGCCGAGCGTGTAGCCGAACTCCGCGCCGGCCGCCACGTTGGTGGCGAAGTTGCCCGGGTCCACGTACGCGACGCAGGCGATGAAGGCAGGCCCGAGAAAGGGCATAACCGCCCGCAGGCCCCGCCGTTTTCCGGCTAGGGCCTGCTGAGCAGCGATTACCGTGTCAACCAACCGACGGTCCAAGGCCGAGGGACTGCGGGGTCGACGCGTCGGGCGAGGGCTGGTGCATCCCCTCGTCGAGCGATCCGTACTCGGTCATCAGCGCCGGCGACCCGCCCCACGGGGTCTGCTCCTCGGCGACCAGGGTGTTGGTTGTGAGCAGCAGCCCGGCGACGGACGCGCCGTTGGCCAGGGCGGACCGCACCACGCGGAGCGGATCCACGATCCCCATCGAGACCATGTTCCCGTGCCGGCCGCTCAATGCGTCGAACCCTTCGTCGCGGCCGAGCTTAGCGGACTGCGCCACCACCTCCGCGGCATCGAAGCCCGCGTTGGCGGCGATCAGCGTGGCCGGCTCGGACAGGGCGCGCCGGACGATCTCGACGCCGATCGCGTAGTCGCCGGTCACGTCCGCGTCGCTCGCCCCGGTGTCGGTGAGCACGGTGTCGAGCGCGCCGACCGAGTGCAGCAGCGCGGAGCCGCCGCCGGCCACGACGCCCTCGGCCATCGCCGCCCTGGTCGCGGACAGCGCGTCCTCCACCCGGTGACGCAGCTCCTTCAGCTCCGCCTCGGTGGGCGCGCCCACCCGGATGACCGCGACCTTGCCGGACAGTGCGCCGATCCGCTCGGTCAGCACGTCCTCGTCGATGCCGAACGTGGCCCGCTCGAGTTCGGCGCGCAGCTGGCCGAGCCGGAAGTCGACCGCCTCGGACGAACCGCCGCCGCCGATGATCGCGGTGTTGTCCGCGGTGACCCGGACCTGGCGGGCCCGGCCGAGGTGCTCGACGGTCATCGTCTCCAGGGAGAACCCGGCGTGCCTGCTGTAGACCGCGCCGCCGGTGAGGGCGGCGATGTCCTCCAGCTTGTGCAGCCGCCGGTCGCCGAAGCCAGGCGCGCGCACCGCCACGCACTGGAAGATCCCGTTGACGTGGTTGTGCACCAGCATGGACAGCGCGGTGCCCTCGACGTTCTCCGCGAGGATCACCAGCGGCCGCGGGTTGCGCATCACCTTGTCAAGCACCGGCATGAGCTGCTGGACCTTGGTGATCTTCTCGCTGCACAGCAGGATGTACGGGTCGTCGAGCACCGCCTCGAGCGAAGCGGGGCTGGTCACCAGGTAGGGCGACAGGTAGCCGTTGTCGAACTGGAAGCCCTCGACGAAGTCGACGCCCAGGCCGGGCGCGGGCGAGTCCTCGACGGTCACGATGCCGGAGTCGCCGACCGTGTGCAGGGCCTTGGCGATCACCGAGCCGACCATGTAGTCGTCGTTGGCGGAGATCGCCGCGACCCGCCGGTAGTCCTCCTCGGTGGACACCGGGTGGGTGGCCGAGCGGAGGTAGGAGTCAAGCTGGCCGACCGCCAGGTCGATGCCGCGCTTGAGCAGGACCGGGTTCGCGCCGCCGTCGATCGCCCGCATCCCCTCGCGAACGATCGCCTGGGCGAGCACGGTCGCGGTCGTAGTGCCGTCGCCGACCACGTCGTTGGTCTTGATCGCGGCTTCCTTGACCAGCTGGACGCCCATGTTCTCGAACTGGTCCCGCAGGTGAATCTCGCGCGCGATCGTCACGCCGTCGTTGGTAACCACCGGCGACCCGGTGATCTTCTCCAGGATGACGTTGCGGCCCTTCGGCCCGAGCGTTGACTTCACCGCCTCCGCGAGCTGGTCGACCCCGGCGAGCAATAGGGCGCGCGCCTCAGCGCCGAAGCGCAGTTCCTTTGCCATCGCTGCTCCTCTTTGAAAATCTAAAAGTCACGGTCATCCCGAACGGATTCGGGCTTACTCCGGCACGAGAATCGCGCGCCCGCGGACGCGGCCGGCGTCGAGGTCGGCCAGCGCGTCGGGGGCCGCCGTCAGCGGGTACGTCTTGGTGTGCAGGGTGACCTTGCCCGCCTGGGCGAGGGCCATCAGCTCCGCGAGATCGTTGTAGGTGCCGACGATGTTGCCGATGATGTTCCGCTCGGTGGAGATGATGTCCAGCGTCGGGATCGTCAGCGTGCCGCCGTACCCGATGACGAAGTAGGACCCGGCCGGCGCGGTCATGTTCCAGCCGTCCATCTCCGCGCCCTGCTCGGCCACGAAGTCGAGGACCACGTGCGCGCCCGCGCCGTTGGTCAGGTCCTTCACCGCGTCAACATGCTTGCCGTCGGCGACGACCGTATGGTCCGCGCCGAGCTCCTTGGCGAGCTTGAGCGCGTCGACGTTGCGGTCGACGACGACGATGAACGCCCCGGTGAGCGCGGCGAGGCACTGGATGCCGATGTGGCCGAGGCCGCCCGCGCCGATGACCACCGCGGTGGTGCCCGGATAGAGCAGCGGGATCGCCTTGCGGACCGCGTGGTAGGCGGTGATCCCGGCGTCGGCGAGCGCGGCGACGTCCTTCGGCTGCGTCTTAGGGTCGAGCTTCACGCAGGCGCGCGCGGAGGTCAGCAGGTATTCCGCCATGCCGCCGTCGGTGGACAGGCCCGGGAACGCGGAGTTCTCGCAGTGCATGTCGTCGCCGGCCCGGCAGGCGCGGCACAGGCCGCAGGTGGGGGTCGGGTGCAGGATCACCGTGTCGCCGACCGCGACGTTGGTGACGGCCGAGCCGACCTCGTGCACCCAGCCGGCGTTCTCGTGGCCGAGGATGTAAGGCAGCGGCGTGCCCATCGCGGCGTCCCACTGCCCCTCGATGATGTGCAGGTCGGTGCGGCACACGCCCGCGCCGCCGACCTTCACGATCACGTCGAGCGGTCCGGTGATTTTCGGTTCCGGCACCTCGTCGATGACCGGCGCCTCGTGGAATTGGTGGATTCGTACTGCCTTCACTTGTTCCTCCCGATCTCGGAACAGGTTGCGGGGGCGCTAGGCTGTCCAGCCGTCCGGGTAGCGGGCCCGGAACATGCCGGAGCAAATGCTCGTGTTCGCTTCGATGCCGGCTCTTGTGACGCGCGCCCTGCGGAGGTGCAACGGGATCGCTTCTGTCGCGATGCCCTTGCCGGTGGCCGGGTCGATCAGCAGAGGGCTGCTGTCGTCGGCGGGGAGGTCCAGTTCGGCGCGGCGTCTCCTCAGGCGGTCCAATGACTCTGAGGCGGGGACCGCGCCCAGGGTGAGGATCGCTAGCTCTTCCGGGGTGACGCCCGCGTCCACCAGGGGCCGGCAGACCAGGTCGGTGCCCGCCATGACCGCCTTGCGGAGGAACTGGGCGCGCAGGTCGCCGAGCTCGGCCACCGCCTCGCCGTCGAACGAGGCGACGAAGCCGGCCTGGGCCGCGACCCCCGCGTTGATCGCGTCGGAGGCGAAGTGGTCCTCGAGGATGATTTCGGCGGCCTGGACGCCAGGCACCGCGGTGACCGCGTCGTAGGCGTCGGCCACCATGAGGAACGCGAAGTTCGGCGCGCAGAAGTAGGTCGGCAGCCGCAGCCGCACCACCGCCCGCCCGTCGCAGGACACCACGCATGAGGCGACGAATCCCAGGGCGGTGATCGGCTTGTCGAGCTCGGGGTCGCGGACCGTGGCGAGCGCCGCCTGGGCGGCACTCACCACGCTCGTGTCGGTGCTTACGCTCATTGCTCCGTGACCAGCTGGGACGCGTCCTGCGCGGCGGGGGTTCCCGCTTGGGCGGGCACCAGGAACTCCGCCGGCACCTGGATGTCGTAGAGCTTCGCCGCGTTCAGGCCGAGAATCTTCTTCTTGCCGGCCGTGTTCAGCCTCGGGTAGTCCGAGAGCTCAGGATCGTCCGGCATCTCCCAGTCGACGAAGCCCTCGACCTGCCACTTCGGCTCCCAGATCGCGTAGTCGGAGCCGAACAGCATCTTGTCCTCCCCGACCCAGAACAGCAGCTCGCCCATGACCTTGGCGAAGAACTTCGGCCGCGCGTACATCAGCCCGCCGATGACCACCGACAGCCCCGCGTACACGTTGGGCTCCTGGGTCGCCATGAAGCAGAAGTCCTCGATCCGGGGCAGGCCGACGTGCTCGACGATGAAGTTCAGCTCCGGGAAGTCGGTCGCGCAGTGGTCGACGTCGGAGACATCGAACGCGTCCTTGTCCAGCGGCCAGATCGTCGGGCCCTTGTGCACGTGAATGTTCTTGATCCCGAGGTTCT
>DASVCA010000009.1:0-12473 GCA_036381835.1 Micromonosporaceae bacterium | reverse complement strand
CCGGCTGGACTGGCGACCGCCGGCCAGCCACTGGGCCGACTACCACCGGACGTGCAGCTACTCGCCCGAGGACCGGGAGGTCAAGCAGCGGTTCGTGACGCGCGCCCTGGCCGCGGCCGACAACCCTCGCCTGGTGCTCGACCTGGGCGCCAACGACGGCACGTACGCTCGACTGGCCGCCCGGCACGCGCGGTACGTGGTGGCCGTGGAAAGCGACCCGGCCGTGGTCGACGAGCTCTACCGGAGCCTGCGCGCCGAAGGCGAACGGCGGATCCTGCCCCTGGTGACGGATCTGGCCGACCCCGCACCCGGAGGCGGCTGGCGGGGGATGGAGCGCGCCCCGTTCCGGCATCGGATCGACGCGGACGTCGTGCTCGCCCTGGCGCTGATCCATCACCTGGCGATCGGGCGGAACGTGCCGCTGTCCGAGGTCGTCGACTGGCTGGTCGACCTCCTTCCGTCCGGGGGGCGCCTGGTGGTGGAGTTCGTGGCCCCCGAGGACCCGATGGCCCGCCGACTGTTGGCCAACAAACCGGCGGGCCTCTTCCCCGAGTACCGGCGCGAGACCTTCGAGCGGCTGCTGGCCCGGCGCTGCCGCGTCGAGCGGCGTGTCGAGCTGCCCTGCGGCACCCGAACCCTCTACCTCGGGGTGCGCGATGGGTGACGGGCACGAACGAGTCCCGGACGACCCGCCGGTCCCGAGGCGGCGTGCCGAACTGCGGGCGCTGCTCGAGGTAAGCGCGCTGTCCGGGCTGGTCGTCGCCCAGCCGCTGCTGGACGTCATCGGTCGCAGCCCGGACTTCCTCCTCTTCCACGGGGCCGGTTCCGGGGAGATCCTCCTCCTGGTCGCGGTGCTGACGGTGCTGCCGCCGCTCGCCCTGTGGGGGCTCGGCTCGCTCACCGGGCTGGTCGGGCGGCGGCTGCGGGACGGGGTGCACACGCTGACCCTCGGCGCGCTGCTCGCGGCGCTCGCCGTACAGGTCGGCAAGCACCTGTCGCCGCTGCGCGGGGTGCCGCTGATCCTCGTCGCCGCCGGGGCCGCGACGATCGGGCTGTACGCCTACCACCGGTGGCGTGCCTCCGGGCAGGTGCTGCGGTTCGCCGCGGTGGGGTCGCCGGTCTTCGCCCTGCTCTTCGTGTTCGCCTCCCCGACCTCGGCGCTGGTCCTGCCCGCCGCCGGTTCGGGTCCCCGCGCGAGCGGTGGGGGCGCGGACCGCCCGCCGGTGGTGCTGCTGGTGCTCGACGAGCTGCCGCTCGTCTCCCTGCTCGACGCGGACGGTCGGATCGACGCGCGACGGTTTCCGCAGCTGGCTCGCCTGGCCGACGACGCCACCTGGTACCGCAACGCCACGGCGGTCAGCGGATCGACACCGTACGCGCTGCCGGCCATGTTGACCGGTCGATACCCGGCAGGGGAGGCGCCGCCGCATCACGCGCGCTATCCGGACAACCTGTTCACCCTGCTCGACGGGGTCTACGAGCTGCGCGTCTCGGAGAGCATCAGCCAACTGTGCCCACCCGCGCGGTGCGGCTCGACGTCCCCTCGGGACGGGTTCTCCGGGCTGCTGCGCGACACCGCCGCCCTGCTCGTCCAGATGCTGTCGCCGGTGGAGACGGTCCGCGACCGCACGGCCGACTACCGCGAGTCGACCCGCCGGGAGGCGGGACGGGCCAAGGTGTCGGAGAGCGCCGCCGAGGTCCCGACCGACTCGAAGTTCCGCTGGGACGCCCTGGGACACAACCAGCCGGTCCGGTTCAGCACCTTCCTCGCCGGTCTGCGTCCCGCGGATCGGCCGACCCTGCACTTCCTGCACCTGCTGCTGCCGCACACCCCGTGGACCTACCTGCCTTCGGGGATGCGGTACGAGCCGCCGACGGACCTGGTCAACGACGGCGACGGCTGGGTCTCGCTGGCGCACGAGCGCTACCAGGCCCAGCTCGCCTACACCGATCGGCTGGTCGGCGAACTGGTGCGCAGACTGACGGAGACCGGCCTGTACGACGAGGCGCTGGTAGTGGTCACCGCGGACCACGGTCTCAGCTTCACGCCGGGTGCCCAGGGCAGGGAGACGGCGCAGGCCCGGCGCGCCCCGGGTGAGGTGCTGTGGGTGCCGTTGCTCGTCAAGGAACCCGGCCAACGCACGGGGCGCATCGACGACCGTAACATCGAACAGGTCGACCTGCTGCCGACCGTCGCCGACCGGCTCGACATCGCGGTGCCGTGGCGGACGGACGGGCGCTCCGCGCTGGACCGCCCTCGCGCACGCCAGGACAAGGTCTTCCACGGCGAGCCCGGCGAACCGATGACCGTGCCCGGCGAGACGTTCCAACGGGTGCTGTCGGGCGCGGCCCGGCCGGCGCTGCCCGCGCCGCCGCGACCCGACCTGGTGGGTCGGGCGACCGCCGAGCTGTCCGTGTCCGACGGCGCATCGGCCCGGGTCGTGGACCGGGAGGCGTTCGACCGCGTCGATCCGGCCGGTGGCGTCGTCCCCGCCCTGGTCTGCGGGACGGTGTCGGAGTCGGTGCCCAACGGCGCGCCGGTCGCGGTAGCGCTCAACGGGCGGATCGCGGCGGTGGTGCGACTGGTCGACCCCGACGGGGCGGGCCGGCGCTTCTGCGCCCTGATCGGCGACGACTCGCTGTTCACCGCCGGGAGGAATCGGTTGGAACTGTTCGAGGTGGCGGGCGGGGACACCCTACGCCGGTTGCGGCTGTAGCGGTGGCCGGCCCCGGGGCCAGCGATCTGGACGTGGCGGGCCGGCGTGACGTAGCGCTCATCACAGATCGGCGGGTGCCGGAGCGTGCGACGGTACGGTAATCATTGGCGTTCAGTGTTGATCAGCCGGCAAGAGCGAGGGACCAGATGACCGACGTCAAGCTTGAGTACCCCGGCGGCCAGTTGCCGATGGCGACGCGCGAAGCGGTTGAGGGGCCGTGCGGGATCGAGATCGGCCAGCTACTCGGGCAGGCCGGATACGTCACCTACGACCCCGGCTTCGTCAACACGGCGACCTGCTCCTCCGGGATCACGTACATCGACGGGGAAGCCGGCATTCTGCGCTACCGCGGCTACCCGATCGAGGAGCTGGCGGCGAAGTCCACCTTCCTGGAGGTCTCCTACCTGCTGATCTACGGAGAGCTGCCGACCCAGGCGCAGCTGGACGACTTCAGCGAGCGCATCCGCCGCCACACGCTGCTGCACGAGGAGATGCGCCGCTTCTTCGACGGCTTCCCTCGCGACGCGCACCCCATGGCGGTGCTCTCCTCCGCGGTCAGCGCGCTGTCGACCTTCTACCAGGACAGCCTCGACCCGTTCGATCCCGAGCACGTGCACATCTCGACGATCCGGCTGCTGGCGAAGGTGCCGACCATCGCCTCGTACGCCTACAAGAAGTCGATCGGGCAGCCGCTGCTGTATCCGGACAACGCGCTCGGCTATGTGGAGAACTTCTTGCGCATGACCTTCGGGGTGCCGGCGGAGCCGTACCAGGTCGACCCCGTCATGGCCCGTGCGCTCGACCTGCTGTTCATCCTGCACGCCGACCACGAGCAGAACTGTTCCACCTCGACCGTGCGACTGGTCGGGTCCAGCCACGCCAACCTCTTCGCGTCGGTGTCCGCCGGCGTCAACGCGTTGTTCGGCCCGCTGCACGGCGGGGCCAACCAGGCGGTGCTGGAGATGCTGGAGCGGATCCAGGCCGAGGGCGGCGACGTGCGCGGTTTCGTCCAGCGGGTGAAGAACAAGGAGAAGGGCGTCCGGTTGATGGGCTTCGGCCACCGGGTTTACAAGAACTACGACCCCCGCGCCGCGATCGTCAAGCAGACGGCCCGGGACGTGTTGGCCCGCATGGACAAGCCGGACCCGCTGCTCGACCTGGCCATGGAGCTGGAGGAGATCGCGCTGGCCGACGACTACTTCGTCTCCCGCAAGCTCTACCCGAACGTGGACTTCTACACCGGCCTGATCTACAAGGCGATGGGCTTCCCGACCAAGATGTTCACGGTGCTGTTCGCGCTCGGGCGGCTGCCGGGGTGGATCGCCCAGTGGCGGGAGATGATCTCCGACCCGGAGACCAAGATCGGCCGCCCGCGGCAGGTGTACATCGGTGCGGGCCAGCGCTCGTACGTGCCGATCTCACAGCGTTGAGTCGAGGCGGGTGGACCGCCGACCCGACGGGCGCAGCCAGACCGCGGCGTACGGACCGAGCTGCAGCCGGGCACCGAACGGTCGCCCGTGCACGCCCGGTCTGGCCGCGGTGACCGCCCCCAGGTTGCCGACGCCGGAACCGCCGTAGTCGGCCGCGTCGGTGTTCACCGCCTCCTCCCATCGGCCCTCGACGGGCAGCCCGAGTCGGTAGTCGTGGTGCGCCACCCCGGCGAAGTTGACCACACAGGCCAGCGTCGAACCATCGGCGCCTCGGCGCAGGAAGGCGATCACGTTGCGGTCCCGGTCGTCGCAGACGAGCCACTCGAACCCCTCGGGCAGGCTGTCCCACGACCACAGGGCCGGGCACTGCCGGTAGATCCGGTTCAGGTCGCGCAGGACGTCCCGCACGCCGCTCACGTACGGGTCCGCCAGCAGGTCCCAGTCCAGGCCCCGCTGCTCGGACCACTCCCGCTCGTCGGCGAGCTCGCAGCCCATGAAAAGCAACTGCTTGCCGGGGAACGCCCACATGTAGCCGAGCATCCCGCGCAGCCCGGCGAGCCGCTGCCACCGGTCACCGGGCAGTTTGCCGACGAGCGACCCCTTGCCGTGCACCACCTCGTCGTGACTGATCGGCAGCAGGTACTGCTCCGCGCAGGCGTACGTGGCGGGCAGGGTGAGTTCGTCGTGGTGGTAGCGCCGGTACACCGGGTCGCGGGACAGATAGCCCAGGGTGTCGTGCATCCAGCCCATGTTCCACTTCAGGCCGAAACCCAGGCCGCCCCCCTCGACCGGGCGGGACACCCCGGGCCAAGCCGTGGACTCCTCGGCGATCATCACCGCGTCGGGATGACGGCGGTACACGGTGGAGTTGAGCTCGCGCAGGAAGTCGATCGCCTCCAGGTTGGCGTTGCCGCCGTAGCGGTTCGGCTCCCACTGGCCGGGGCCCCGCGAGTAGTCGAGGTAGAGCATCGATGCCACCGCGTCCACCCGCAGCCCGTCGACGTGGAACTCCTCCAGCCAGAAGAGCGCGTTGGCGATCAGGAAATTGCGTACCTCGGGCCGACCGTAGTCGAAGATCAGACTGCCCCAGTCGGGGTGCTCGCCCCGCCGCGGGTCCGGGTGCTCGTACAGCGGGGTACCGTCGAAGCGGGCCAGCGCCCACTCGTCCCGTGGGAAGTGGGCCGGCACCCAGTCGAGCAGGACGCCGATCCCGGCCTGGTGCAGCCGGTCGACCAGGTATCGGAAGTCGTCGGGAGAGCCGAGTCGGGCGGTCGGGGCGTAGTAGCCGGTGACCTGGTAGCCCCACGAGCCCTCGAAGGGGTGCGCCATGACCGGGAGTAGTTCGACGTGCGTGAATCCGAGGTCGGTGACGTAGTCGACGAGTCGATCGCCGATTTCCCGGTACGACAGCCCGCGTCGCCAGGATCCGAGGTGCACCTCGTACACCGACATCGGCCGGGCGTGGTGAGCGCCGCGACGGTCGGCGAGCCACGCCCCGTCCCCCCAGACATAGTCCGAACGGTGGATCACCGAGGCGGTGCGCGGCGGTGCCTGCGCCGCCCGGGCCATCGGGTCGGCCCGCTCGGTCCAACGGTCGTCCGCACCGTGGATCCGGTACCGGTAGCGCTGCCCGACGTCGGCTGCCGGCACGTCGGCCGCCCACACCCCACTCGATCCCTGACGGTGCATCGGGACGCCGTCGTCGGGGCCCCACCCGGTGAAGTCGCCGACGACCTGCACGGCACGGGCACCGGGTGCCCACACCGCGAACCGGCATCCGCCGGTGTGCGGGTGGGCGCCGAGCACCTCCCAGAGCCGCTCATGACGGCCCTCGCCGATCAGGTACAGGTCGAATTCGCCGATCACCGGGTGGGTATCCCCGCCGACGCGCCGATCATCGCCCGCCGACCGCGGCGAGCAGGTTCCCTTCCGGGATGACCAGGGCGGGGCGGCCGGCGGCCAGGCGCGCCGCCGCCTGTTCGGCGTTGAACGCCGGGGCCTGCGCGATGGCGTTGCCGTAGACCGCCGCCGTGCGTCGGGCGATCGCCGCCCAGCTGTACCGGTCGTGTGCCATCGTCCGGGCCCGGCGAGCGAGCCGCCGGGCGTACTCGGTGTCCGACAGCACCGTGTGCACGGCGTCGGCGAGCGCCCGCGGGTCGTTGGGCGGGAAGGTCGTCCCGGTGACCCCCGGTTCGACGATCTCGGCCAGCCCGCCGGTGGCGGCGACCGCCAACGGCGCGCCGGCGGCGGCGCCTTCGAGGGCCACCATGCCGAACGGCTCGTAGATGCTCGGCACCGTGAAGCAGTCCGAGGCGGCTATCAGCGCGGGTAGGTCGCTCCCGCCGAGGAAGCCGGGCAGGTCGACCATGTCGGCGACGCCGAGCCGTTCGATGTCCGCCTGCAGCTGCGGCCGGTACGGACCGTCGCCGGCGATCACCACCCGCAGGTTCGGGTGCGCGGCACGCAGCCGGGGCAGACCGGCGATCAGGTGCTGCACGCCCTTCTCGTAGACGAGTCGACCGGCGAAGGTGACCAGCGGACCGTCTCCGGCGAACCGCCGCCGAGCCGCCGTCACGGTCTCGGCCGGCACCTGCCAGCGGTGGGCCTCGACGCCGTTCGGCACCACATCGACCCGGTTCTCGGGCACCTGGAACAGGCCGGTCACCTCGTCACGCATGTAGCCGGAGCAGGCGATGACCCGGACCGACTCCTGGGTCAGCCACCACTCCACAGAGTGGATCGCCCGGTTCAGCTCCTCCGGCAACCAACCCTGGTGCCGGCCGGCCTCGGTGGCGTGGATCGTCGTCACCAACGGCAGGTCGAGGTGCTCTTTGAGGGTGATCGCGGTGTGCGCGACGAGCCAGTCGTGGGCGTGGATCACGTCGTACTCGCCGGATTCGGCGGCGCGCAGCGCGGCCCTGGTCAGGGTGTGGTTGAACGCCATGGTCCAGGCGAGCAGCGACGGGGTGGCCAGTGGGAAGGCCACCGGGTCTTCCGGAACGCGGATGATCCGCACGCCTTCGGCGTACTCCTCCAGTGGCGCGTCGTGGCCGTGGCGGGTGACCACGGTCACCTCGTGTCCGGCCGCGGCCAGGGCCACCGAGAGCGCGTGTACGTGTCTGCCGAGCCCGCCGACCAGTACCGGCGGGTATTCCCACGACAGCATGAGGATGCGCCGCTTCCCGTCCGGCGCCGGGCCCGTCGGTTCGGGATGGGCCACGGCCGGAAGCCCGGGGTGCGGACGCGAGGTGAGCGTGGGACGGCACAGGCCGTCCGAGGTTGCTTGCTGCTTGCCGACCCGCAAGGTCACAGTCGTCTCCATCCGAAAGCGCAAGGGTGGGTGCCGGCACCGCTGACGGCAGCGAAGAGAGGAGGTTGCTCGCGATGCGGGGCGGCGTCCGGTCGCATCGGCGCGAACCACGGCCCCGCCGATAGACACAAGGCCGCGAGCCGCCGCTGCCATCCAGCCGAGCGCGAACGTGACCAGGAACACACGCATCGGTGGGGTGTCCGGTCACGGCGTAACCGGTCTTCCGCTTCCCGACCCGCCCGTACCCGACAGATATTACGTTACGTAGTGAGCTAGTTCATATCCGTGACGGATTGTGTGGCGACGGACGGGGGATCGGATGACGGGCGATGCGCGGCCGACCGCCGCGGCGGAGACAGCGGGGCCCGGCGGACGGTGGGCGCGGGGACTGGGTTGGTTGAGCGCGGGGCTGGGCCTGCCCCTGGTCGCCGTGCCCGGCCACACCTTGCGGCTGCTCGGCCTGGACGACTCCGCCGCCGCCCGCGCACTGGCCCGGTTCGTCGGCGTGCGGGAGTTGAGCCAGGCGGTCGGCCTGGTCCGCGGGCGGCATCCGGCCGGCTGGATGTGGAGCCGGGCCATCGGCGATGCGCTAGACCTCGCGGCCATCGGCTATCTCGGCGGGCGGGCCGAACGACGATCGCCCGCCGCGGTCGCGCTCGCCCTCGGGTTGACGGCGACAGACCTGCTCGCCGCCGTCCGGGTCACCAGGGCGGCGCGAACGCACGGTCGGATCATCCGGGCCGGCGCGTCGGTGACGGTCAACCGGTCCACCACCGACGCCTACCGGTTCTGGCACGACTTCGAGAATCTGCCGCGTTTCATGGCCCACCTACGCTCGGTGCGGATCATCCGGCCCGGCGTCACCCGCTGGACCGCGAACGCACCCGCCGGGCGGCGCATGGAGTGGGACGCGGAGGTGGTGGCCGATCGCCCCGACCGGGTGATCGCCTGGCGTTCGCTGCCCGGAGCCCGCGTGCCCAACAGCGGATCCGTGCGCTTCACCCCCGCTCCGGGAGGCAGAGGCACCGAGGTACGTGTCGAGCTGACCTATGCCCCGCCGGGCGGCCGGCTCGGCCGGGCCGTGGCGCGCTTGTTCGGCGAGGAGCCGGCCCAACAGATCCGGGACGATCTGCGTCGCTTCAAGCAGGTGCTGGAGACGGGCGAGGTGGTGCGCTCGGACGGCAGCCCGAGCGGTGTCAGCGTGCATCGGCAGGCCCTGCAGCGCCCGGCGCGGCCGAGGGTTTCGACACTGGCGGGTGAGCGATGAAGGCCGTCTGCTGGATGGGGCGCAACGACGTTCGGGTGACCGATGTGCCGGATCCGACCATCCTGAACGGGCGGGATGCGATCGTCCGCGTGACCTCGACCGCGATCTGCGGTTCCGACCTGCACCTCTACGACGGCTACGTACCCTTCATGCGCAAGGGCGACGTGCTCGGCCACGAGTTCATGGGCGAGGTCGTCGAGGTGGGTCCCGACCTGCGCAACCTACGGGTCGGCGACCGGGTCGTGGTGCCGTTCCCGATCGCGTGCGGCAACTGCGGTGCCTGCCGCAGCGGTCTGTACTCGGTCTGCGAGAACTCCAACCCCAACCCCGGCCCGGTGGAGAAGCTGATGGGACACTCGCCGGCCGGCATCTTCGGCTACTCGCACCTGCTCGGCGGGTATGCGGGCGGCCAGGCGGAGTACGTCCGCGTCCCGTTCGCCGACATCGGCCCGATCCGGGTCGACGACAGCTTCCCCGACGATCGCGTGCTGTTCCTGTCCGACATCCTGCCCACCGGCTACATGGCGGCACAGATGTGCGAACTCCGTCCCGGCGACGTGGTCGCCGTGTGGGGTGCGGGTCCGGTCGGCCTGTTCGCCATGGTCAGCGCGTATCTGCTCGGCGCCGAACGGGTCATCGCCATAGACCGGGTGCCCTACCGGTTACGGCTCGCCGCGTCGTACGCCGGTGCGGAGACGCTCGACTACGAACAGGTCGACGTTCTCGACGCGCTGCGGGACCTGACCGCGGGGCGGGGCCCGGACGCCTGCATCGACGCGGCCGGGATGGAGGCGCACCACCCGTCGGCGGTGCGCTACGCCTACGACCGGAGCAAGCATGCGGCGCGTCTGGAGACGGACCGGCCGTACGCGTTGCGTGAGGCGATCCTCGCCTGCCGCAACGGCGGCGTCGTCTCCGTGGTCGGCGTGTACAGCGGGTTCATCGACAAGTTCCCGATGGGTGCGGTCATGAACCGCTCCGTGACCATCCGCAGCGGGCAATGCCACGTGCAGCGCTACCTGCGTCCGTTGCTCGATCGAATCCGCCGCGGGGAGATCGATCCGAGCTTCGTGATCAGCCACCGGCTGCCGCTGCGGGAAGCCCCTCGCGGATACGAGATCTTCAAGCACAAGCAGGACGAGTGCACCAAGGTGGTCATGACCCCGTAGCGGAACCGGCCGGGCCCACAAGGCAGGCGCGCAAGGTGACAGACGGGCGCGTACGGGTATGCCATCGGGCGAGTTCGGAGAGGGGTTCACCATGGAGTTGTCCTTCCTGCGCCCGCTCTACGCCCGCCCCGGGCCCTGGGCCTCGGTCTACCTGGACGCGTCCCGCGACACCGCGGACGCCTCGTCCGCGCTCGAACTGCGCTGGCGGGCGCTGGCCGAACACCTCGGCGAGCTCGGCGCGGACCAGCCGACCGTCGATGCGCTCGACCACGTGGTGCGCCGGCACGACCCCCGACCGGGTGAGTACGGGCTGGCCGCCTTCGCGACCGACGGCGAGGTGGTCCTCGCCGACTACCTGAGCGCGCCCGCGCGCCGCGATCTGGCCGACTACGGCCCGCTGCCGCACACCATGCCGCTGGTCGCTCAACGGGGGGAGCAGGTGGCCTGGGTACGGGTGCTGGCCAGCCGTACCGGCAGCGACATAGCCGCGGTGAGCGTCGGCGGGGTGCCCCGGCACGCGCACGTACGCGGCGGGGAGGACTATCCCATCCGCCGGGTCCAGCCCGGTGGCTGGTCCCAGTCGCGCTTTCAGCGCGAGGCGATGATGAACTGGAAGCGCAACGCCAAGGCGGGCGCCGCCGCGGCCGCCGAACTCGCCGATCGGGTGGGCGCCGAGGTCATCGTGGTGGCGGGCGACCCGCACGCGCGCAGCGAGGTCGCCGCCCAGTTGCCGCCGCGGTGGCAGGACCGGGTGGTGCAGACCGACGCGGGAGCCCGTGCCGCGGGCGCGGATCAGGAGCGGCTCGACGACCTGACCATCCAGCTCATCGCGGAGGCGGCCGCGGAGCACACCCGGGTCGTGCTCGACCGCTACAGCCGGCAGGAACCGATCGGCAACGGGCTGGCCGCGGTGGTCGCGGCGTTGCAGCGCGGTCAGGTGGACACCATGCTGATCGTGGACGATCCCTCCTCCACCGCGACGCTGTGGATCGGTCCGGACCCCACCCACATCGCCCTGGACCCGGAGGAGCTGCGCGAAGTCGGAGTGAGCGAACCGGTGCAGGTGCGGGCCGACGCCGCGCTGATCCGGGCGCTCGCGGCCACCGACGCGGCGGTCACCCTGGTCGGTCCGGACGAGGCGCCGCTGGTCGACGGCGTGGGAGCCGTGCTGCGTTACGTGGATGCCGCGACGCCCGCCACCGCCCGGGTCTGAATCGTCATCGGATGTCCGCCGAGTCGGCCTTGTGCCGGCTCGGCGCGTATGCGATCGGGTCGGCTTCAGGAACCCACACCACCTCTCGCAATGCGCGGACTACGCTCGGTAATCGACTGGATTTCTCCCCTGGACACCGTCTCCGTGACCAACTTCGCTTCCGATCCGTCCCGCAGATGGAGCCGGCACGGCCCGGTCCCATCGCGGGACCCGTAAAGGAGGGAGGCCCGGATGTCCGGACAGACCGCAACCACCGCCCAACCGGAGCGCGGGCTGGAGGATCTCGACGCCGCCGCGATGGCGTACGCAGCCCGGATCGCCGGGGTGTCCGAAGAGCGCCGCCGGGAGGCCCGAGAGGAACTGGTGCGATTCGCCCTGCCGTTCGCCGGCCGGCTGGCGCGGCGCTACCGCGGCCGCGGCGAGCCGCTGGAGGATCTGGAACAGGTGGCCCGCCTGGGCCTGGTCAACGCGGTCGACCGCTACGACCCGGAACGCGGCTCGTTCACCGCCTACGCCGCGATCACGATCGTGGGGGAGATCAAACGGCACTTCCGCGATCGCACCTGGGGAGTGCACGTGCCGCGCCGGCTGCGGGACCTCATCCTCGAGGTCGGGCAGGCCACCGCGGCGCTGACGAGCGAGCTGTCCCGGTCACCGACCGTCGGTGAGCTGGCCGAGCGGCTCGACACCTCGGAGGAGGAGGTTCTCGCCGCGTTGGAGTCCGCCGCCGGATACAGCCCGGCCTCGCTCAACGCCCCGGTCGGCGGCGAGAGCGCCGCCGAATTCGGTGACCTGGTCGGCGAGTCGGACGACGACCTCGAGTCGATCGACGACCGGGTGACGGTCAGCGGCCTGCTCAGCCGGCTGCCCTGGCGGGAGCGGCGCATCCTCGCCATGCGGTTCTACGGCAACCAGACCCAGGCGGAGATCGCGGCCCGCTTCGGCATCTCCCAGATGCACGTCTCCCGGCTGCTGTCGCGGGCACTCACCTGGCTCCGTCAGGCGATGCTCGCGGACACGCCGGCACCCTGGCACGGCAGCGCAGCGGACAGTGACGCCGATCGGCTGCGGATCAGCACCCGCCGCGTCGGCGACCGCGTGACGGTCGAGGTGAGCGGCGAGTTGGACCGGGACACCGGCGACCGTCTGCGTCGCGCCCTCATCGAAGCGGTGCAGGGCGGAAATTCGGCGGAGGTGGTCGTGGACCTGGCCGGGGTCGAGGGAGGTGACGTGAGCGGAATCGCGGCGCTTCTCGCCGCCCGAGGCGTCGCCCAGCGGACCGGCACCCGGCTGCGGGTCACGCGCGCCGCGCGGCAGCTGCACCGGTCGCTGGCGCTGGCGGGGCTGGCGCCGACGCCCGACCACCC
>DASVCA010000008.1:0-13551 GCA_036381835.1 Micromonosporaceae bacterium | reverse complement strand
GTCTCGGGTGACGACCGGACCGGTGCGCGCCGGATACGGTGGATTCGTGCACTCGATCTCCCGCGCGCTGCCCTTCTCCACCCTGTTCAACTTCCGCGACGTCGGCGGATACGCCGGCCTGGAGGGCCGGACCGTGCGCTGGCGCCGGCTCTACCGCTCCGACTCGCTGCACCGACTCGCCGACACCGACCGGGAGGCGTTCGTCGAACTCGGCGTCCGCACCGTGGTCGACCTGCGCCGGCCCCGCGAAATCGACCGGTACGGCCGTATCCCGACCTACGACGGCCTGTCCTACCGGCACATCCACCTCGAGCACCAGGACTGGGACGAGGTGCCGTACCACGAGCGCACGGACGTGGCCCGGTGGCTCGCCGAGCGCTACCTCGACTTCAGCGAGACCGGCTGGGCCGGCATCGCCCGGGCGATCGAGACGATCGCCGCAGCCGACTCCGCGCCCCTGGTGGTGCATTGCGCGGCAGGCAAGGACCGCACCGGCGTCGTGTGCGCCCTCACCCTGACGCTGCTCGGCGTCGACGACCGGGACATCGCCGAGGACTACGCGCTCAGCAACGCGGCGTCGCAGCGGTTCACGGAGTGGTTGCGGCGGGAACGCCCGGACGTTCCACCCTTGCCGACCCGCTACCTGGTCTCACCGCCGGAGGCGATCCGCATCTTCCTCGACGCGCTGCGCGCCCGGCACGGGTCGGTGGAACGGTATCTGCTCGACGCCGGGCTCACGAACGACCACTTCGCCGCGCTGCGCGACCACCTGCTCGCCTGACGGCCGGCGGCCGGGAGCGCGGGTCAGCAGACCCGCCGCACCCAGCCGTACGGGTCGGCCGTGCGGCCCCGCTGGATGTCCACCAGGCGCTGGCGCAGCCGCATGGTGACCTCACCCGCGTCGCCGCCGGCGACGGTGAACTCCCCATCGGGGGTGCAGACCCGGCCGATCGGGGTGATGACCGCGGCGGTGCCGCAGGCGAAGACCTCCCGCAGCCGGCCGCTCGCCGCGTCCGCCTGCCAGTCGGCGAAGCCGACCGGCCGCTCCACCACCTCGTACCCGGCGTCGCGGGCGAGGGTGATCACCGAGTCGCGGGTGATGCCGGGCAGGATGGTGCCGCTCAACGGCGGGGTGACGATGGTGCCGTCGTCGTAGACGAAGAAGATGTTCATCCCGCCCAGCTCGTCCACGTAGCGGCGCTCGACCGCGTCGAGGAAGACGACCTGGTCGCAGCCGTGCTCGATCGCCTCGGCCTGGGCCGCCAGGGACGCGGCGTAGTTGCCGCCGCATTTCGCCGCACCCGTGCCGCCGGGTGCCGCGCGGGTGTAGGTCGGGGACACCCACACCGACACCGGTTTGACGCCGCCGGAGAAGTACGAGCCGACCGGGGACGCGATCAGGATGTAGAGGTATTCACCGGACGGCCGGACGCCGAGGTATGCCTCGTTGGCGAACATGAAGGGACGCAGGTAGAGGCTGCCGTTGTCGTCGGTCGGGATCCAGTCCCGGTCGATGGCGATGATCTGGTGCAGCGAGTCGAGGAAGACCTGCTCGGGAAGCGGCGGCATCGCCATCCGCTGCGCGGACGAGATGAACCTGCGGGCGTTGGCGTCGGGACGGAACAGGGTGACGCCCAAGTCGGCGGCGTGGTACGCCTTCAGCCCTTCGAAGATCTCCTGCGCATAGTGGAGCACGGCGGTCGCCGGGTCCAGGGAAATCGGCCCGCGGGCCCGGACCTGGGCGTCGTGCCAGCCCTTGTCCTGCGAGTAGCGGATGGTGACCATGTGGTCGGTGAAGATCCGGCCGAATCCCGGGTTGGCCAGCAGCTGGGCGCGTTCGGCAGCGGGTACCGGTTGGGGATTCGGACGAATCTCGAAGTCGAGCTTGTCACCACCGCTCATCGCGCTGACCTCCATATCGGGGACGTTCCGGTGCGGAACCGCCGAGCCGACGCCCTGTCGCACGGCCGGTGCCAGCAACTTACCCCGAACGTTCGTTAATCGGGAACGCGCCCGGTCAGCCGGCCGCCCGCGCCGCGATCCGGTCGCCGACCTCCGCGGTCCGCACCGAAGCCCCCGGCGTACGGGCGGCGAGCTCGACCGCGACCGCCTCGGTGACCCGCGCCGCGGCGTCGCGATGGCCGAGATGGTCGAGCAGCAGCGCGGCCGACAGCACCGCGGCCACCGGGTCGGCCACCCCCTGGCCGGCGATGTCCGGAGCCGAGCCGTGCACCGGCTCGAACATGGACGGATAGGCGTGCTCCGGGTTGATGTTCCCGCTGGCGGCCAGCCCGATCCCACCGGTCACCGCCGCCGCGATGTCGGTGAGGATGTCCCCGAAGAGGTTGTCCGTGACCACCACGTCAAAGCGCTGCGGCTGGCTGACCAGGAACATCGCCGCCGCGTCGACATGCTGGTACTCGACGGTGACATCGGGGAACTCGGCGGCGACCGCCTCGAACGTGCGCGCCCACAGCGAACCGGCGTGGGTCAGCACGTTGGCCTTGTGGACCAGGGTGAGCTTGCGCCGCTCACGCCGCTGGGCGCGAGCGAACGCGTCCCGGATCACCCGCTCCACCCCGTACCGGGTGTTGAGGCTCTCCTCGGTAGCCACCTCGGCGGGCGTGTCCCGGTGCAGCACCCCGCCCGCTCCGGCGTACAACCCCTCGGTGCCCTCCCGCACCACGACCAGGTCGATCTCGCCCGGCTTGACCCCGGCCAGCGGACTTGCCGTGCCCGGCCAGAGCCGGGCGGGGCGAAGATTGACGTACTGGTCGAAGGCGAACCGCAGCTTCAGCAGCAGGCCCCGTTCCAGCACCCCGGGCGGCACGGTAGGGTCGCCGACCGCGCCCAGCAGGATCGCGTCGTGGCCGGCCAGCTCGGTGAGCACGGAATCCGGCAGCACCTCGCCGGTGCGGTGGTAGCGGGCGGCGCCGAGGTCGTACTCGGTCGCCTCGACCCCGGGTAGGACCGCGTCGATCACCTTGCGGGCCTGCGCGATCACCTCCGGCCCGATCCCGTCGCCGGAGATCACCGCGATCCGCGCCACCGCCACGTCGAACTCCCTTTCGCCGCCGTTCAGGCAACGATAGGTCGCCATCCCGCTTTCCGGTCCAACCCTCCCACATGTCGGACGGCCGACCCGGGGGGGGCCGGAGCGCCGCGGCTACTCGTCGCGCAGGTCGACGGTGCTGGCCGTCCCGGCACCGATCGCCCCGGCCGCTGCTTCGAGCAGATCCGGGCCGACCGCCGAGTCGACGGTCAGCGCCATCAGCGCCTCGCCGCCGGCCTCCCGTCGCGCCACCTGCATGGCGGCGATGTTCACGCCCGCGCCGCCCAGGATCGAACCGATCGTGCCGACCACACCCGGCCGGTCGGCGTACCGGAAGAACAGCAGGATGCCCTCGGCGCCCAGCTCCAGGTCGAACCCGTCCACCTCGGTCAGCTTGCTGACCTCGCGCACACCGCCGGTCGCCACGGTTCCGGAGACGCTGACCGTACGCCCGTCGGGCAGCGCACCGCGCAGCGTGACCAGGTTCGACTGCTCGGCCGTCTCCTGCAGCGCGGTCAACTCCACGTCCACACCCCGGTCGGCCGCCAGGTGCGGCGCGTTCACGTACGTCACCTGTTCCTCGACGACCGTGGTGAACAGCCCCTTCGTCGCGGCCAGCTTGAGCACCGACACGTCGTGGGCAACCACCTCGCCGCGCACCTCGACGGTGACGCTCGCCGCCACCCCGCCGGCGACCGCGGTGAACACCCGACCGAGCTTCTCCGCCAGGGGCAGCAGCGGCCGCACGTCCTCGGCCACCACGCCGCCCGCCTGCACGTTCACCGCATCCGGCACGAACTCGCCCTGCAGTGCGAGCTTGACGCTCTTGGCCACCGCGAGCCCGGCCTTGTCCTGCGCCTCATGGGTGGAGGCGCCCAGGTGCGGGGTGGCCACCACGTTGTCGAACTCGAACAGCGGGGAGGAGAGGCAGGGCTCCTTCGCCCAGACATCGATGCCGGCACCGGCCACCCGACCCTCGGCGATGGCGTTGGCCAGCGCCTGCTCGTCGACCAGCCCGCCACGCGCGGCGTTGACGATCCGCACGCCGGGCTTGACGATCGCCAGCTCCTTCTCCCCGATCAGGCCGACCGTCTCCGGGGTCTTCGGCAGGTGGATGGAGATGAAGTCGCTCTCCCGCAACAGCTCCTCCAGGCCGACCAGGCGCACCCCGAGCTGGGCGGCGCGAGCCGGCTGGACGTACGGGTCGTAGGCGATCAACCGGGTGCCGAAGGCGGCGATCCGCTGCGCGAAGAGCACCCCGATGCGGCCGAGGCCGATCACCCCGACCGTCTTGCCCTGGATCTCCACGCCCGTGTACTTGGAGCGCTTCCATTCCCCCGCCTTGAGCGCGGCGCTCGCGCTGGCGGTGTTGCGCGCCACCGCGAGCAGCAGCGCCACCGCCTGCTCGGCGGCGGAGACGATGTTCGAGGTGGGTGCGTTGACCACCATCACGCCGCGGGCGGTGGCCGCCGATACGTCGACGTTGTCCAAGCCGACCCCGGCGCGGGCGACCACCTTCAGCCGGGGCGCGGCGGCGATCGCCTCCGCGTCGATCTGGGTGGCGCTGCGCACGATGACCGCGTCGGCCTCGGCGAGGGCGTTGAGCAGTGCTTGACGATCAGTGCCGTCCACGTGACGTACGACGAAATCCTGCGCGAGTACGTCGATGGCGGCGGGAGCGAGTTCTTCGGCGATCAGTACGACGGGAGTCATCGGTCCTCTAGGTATCGGCGAATGCGGTGTCGGCTGCGGTGGCGGGCGCTGCGCCGCGCCCTGCGCTCCCCCGTGCTTGCGCTCGGACCAGTTGGTGGCGCACCTACCGCGATCGTAGGCGGCCGTCCTAGATCGCGCCCAGCCCGACGGTGCGCCGAGCGCGTGAGAGTCCTCACCACGGCGCACGTTCCGTGAGCCGTACCACCGCCGGACACGGTTCGGGGCTCCGCGCGAACGCGAAGCCCCGAACCGTGACGGCGCTCAGGCGGTCTCGGTGATCGGTCGATCGACCCAGCTCATCATGGCGCGCAGCCGGCTGCCGGTCTCCTCGATCGGGTGCGCGGCGGCGTCCGCCCGCCACTTGGTGAAGTTGGGCCGGCCGGCGTCGTCCTCGGCGATCCACTCACGGGCGAACTCACCGGACTGGATCTCCGCCAGGATCCTGCGCATCTCGTCCTTGACCCGGGTGTCGATGACGCGCGGGCCACGCGAGTAGTCGCCGTACTCGGCGGTGTCGGAGACGCTGTAGCGCATCCGGGCGATGCCGCCCTCGTACATCAGGTCGACGATCAGCTTCAGTTCGTGCAGGCACTCGAAGTAGGCGACCTCGGGGGCGTAGCCGGCCTCCGTGAGCACCTCGAACCCGGCCTGGACCAGGGCACTCGCCCCGCCGCAGAGCACCGCCTGCTCACCGAAGAGGTCGGTTTCGGTCTCCTCCTTGAACGTGGTGCGGATCGCCCCGGCCCGGGTGCCGCCGATCGCCTTGGCGTAGGAGAGGGCGAGCGCCAAGGCGTTGCCGGTGGCGTCCTGCTCGACCGCGACCAGGCACGGCACCCCCTTGCCGTCCACGTACTGCCGGCGGACCAGGTGGCCGGGCCCCTTCGGCGCGACCATCGCCACGTCCACGTCGGCCGGCGGCTGGATCAGGCCGTAGCGGATGTTGAAGCCGTGGCCGAAGAACAGCGCCTTGCCTGCGGCGAGGTTGGGCGCGACGGACTCGGCGTAGAGCGTACGCTGCACGGTATCCGGCGCGAGAATCATGATCACGTCCGCCTCGGCGGCGGCCTCGGCCGGGGTGAGCACGCGCAGCCCCTGCTCCTCGGCCTTCGGGCGGCTGCGGGACCCCTCGGGCAGCCCGACCACCACGTCGACGCCCGAGTCGCGTAGCGACAGGGCGTGGGCGTGGCCCTGACTGCCGTAGCCCAGCACGGCCACCTTCCTGCCCTGGATGAGCGACAGGTCGGCGTCGTCGTCGTAGAAAACCTCTGCGGTCATTACTTCCCTTTCGCGTACGGCGGGCGGCGGCCCGCCGGCGTCATGCGGCGCGCAACGCCGGTCCGGCGGTGATCGACCGCGAGCCGCGGCCGATCGCCACCAGCCCGGACTGCACCATCTCCTTGATGCCGAACGGCTCGAGGTCACGCAGCAGCGCGTCGAGCTTGTCGGCGGTGCCGGTGGCCTCGATGGTCAGGGTGTCGGGTGCCACGTCAACCACCCGGGCGCGGAACAGGGTGACCGTGTCCAGCACCTGCGACCGCGTCGAACGGTCGGCCCGGACCTTGACCAGCACCAGTTCGCGGGTGACCGACTCGGCCGGGTCCAATTCGACGATCTTGAGCACGTTGACCAGCTTGTTGAGCTGCTTGGTGACCTGCTCCAGCGACGCCGACTCCGCGTTGACCACGATGGTCATGCGGGAGACCTGAGGATTCTCCGTCTCACCGACGGCGAGGGAGTCGATGTTGAAGCCGCGGCGGGAGAACAGGCCGGCGACCCGCGCCAGCACCCCCGGTTTGTTCTCCACCAGCACGGACAGGGTGTGCTTGCTCATGCGGACGCTCCTGAGAAGACGGGCTCGGGGTACGGCATCGGGCGGCGCATCAGACATCGTCCTCGTCGAAGACGGGACGCACGCCCCGGGCGAACATGATCTCGTCGTTGCCGGTGCCGGCGGCCACCATCGGCCACACCATCGCGTCCTTGCCGACCACGAAGTCGATCACGACGGGGGCGTCGTCGATCGCCATCGCCGCCTCGATGGTGGCGTCGACGTCGGCGGCCGTCTCGCAGCGCAGTCCCACGCAGCCGAGCGCCTCGGCCAGCTTGACGAAATCGGGGATGCGGTGCTTGTGGGTGCCGAGGTCGGTGTTGGAGTAGCGCTCCCCGTAGAACAGGGTCTGCCACTGGCGCACCATGCCCAGGTTGCCGTTGTTGATCACCGCGACCTTGATCGGGATGCCTTCCAGGGCGCAGGTGGCCAGTTCCTGGTTGGTCATCTGGAAGCAGCCGTCGCCGTCGATCGCCCAGACCGTCGCGTCCGGGCGGCCGACCTTGGCCCCCATGGCCGCCGGCACGGCGTAGCCCATGGTGCCGGCACCGCCGGAGTTGAGCCAGGTGTAAGGCTTCTCGTACGAGATGAACTGCGACGCCCACATCTGATGCTGGCCGACGCCGGCCACGTAGATCGCGTCGGGTCCGACGAGCTTGCCGATCCGCTCGATCACGTACTGCGGCGCCAGCATCCCGTCGGCGGGCTCCTCGTAGCCCAACGGGTAGCGGCGGCGGATGTCGTTCAGCTGCGCCCACCACTCGCCGCGGTCGACCGGCTCCCCGGCGCCGGGCAACGCCTCGATGAGCTCGTCGATCACGTGCCGTGCGTCGCCGACGATCGGCACGTCGGCCACCCGGACCTTGCCGATCTCGGCCGGGTCGATGTCCGCGTGCACGATCTTGGCCTCGGGGGCGAACGAGTCGAGCCGTCCGGTGACGCGGTCGTCGAACCGGGCCCCCAGGGCGACGATCAGGTCGGCTTTCTGCATGGCGTACACCGCGGCGACCGTGCCGTGCATGCCGGGCATGCCGAGGTGCTGCGGGTGGGAGTCGGGGAAGGCGCCGCGGGCCATCAACGTGGTGACGACCGGGATCCCGGTCATCTCGGCCAGCTTGCGCAGGCCGGCGGTGGCACGCGCCTTGAGCACCCCGCCCCCGACGTAGAGGACCGGCCGGCGGGCGACGGTCATCAACCGGGCGGCTTCGCGGATCTGCTTGCCGTGCGGGTGCAGGGTCGGCCGGTAGCCGGGCAGGTCCAGGGTGGGCGGCCAGGTGAAGGTGGTGGCCGCCTGCAGCACGTCCTTGGGGATGTCGACCAGCACCGGGCCGGGCCGCCCGGTGGCGGCGAGGTGGAACGCCTCGGCGACGATCCGGGGGAGCTCGGCCGCATCCTGCACCAGGTAGTTGTGCTTGGTGATGGGCAGGGTGATGCCCTGGATGTCGGCCTCCTGGAAGGCGTCGGAGCCGATGGCGGCCCGGGCGACCTGTCCGGTGATCGCCACGATGGGCACCGAGTCCATGTAGGCGTCGGCGATCGCCGTCACCAGGTTGGTCGCGCCCGGGCCGGAGGTGGCGATGCAGACCCCGACCTTGCCGGTGGCCTGCGCGTACCCGGTCGCCGCGTGCCCGGCTCCCTGCTCGTGTCGGACCAGAATGTGGCGGACCGTCGAGTCGTAGAGCGGGTCGTACGCGGGCAGGATGGCCCCGCCGGGGATGCCGAAGGCGACCTCGACCCCGAGCGCTTCGAGCGACTTGACGAGGGCGCCGGCGCCGGTGGTCTCGATGCGGGTCACCGCGGGGGCGGCCGTGCGGGAGGTCGCCGACGAGTGGCTGACGGCCGTGGCGGGACGCGCACGGCGCGGGGTGGAATTGGCGAGGATTTCGGGTGTGGGTCTCATCTCGGCTGGACCTTCATCTGGGTCGGGGATCGCAGGCTCCGAAGGCTTCGACATGAAGTGTCACGCGGATCTGGCCGGTTTCTGTGACATCTCCACCGGATCGGGACGAAAAAAGCCAACAAAAAAGCCCTCGTGCTCAGGCACGGGGGCAGCGCACTCTCGGCGTCGAGAGTGCGCTCAGGTAAGTACTCGGGCGGTGCTGATCGGCGGCATGGGGCTAAGCCTGACGCATCTCACGCGCTGAGTCAACTGTTCTCACATGCTGAGCGGGTCGGGTCAGGGCACCTGATTCCCGACCCGTGGACGCGCGCAGCTGCGGGGCGCCCCGGCCGGTCGGGTCGGTGCCACACTTGGGGAATGCCTGAGCTGCGGTCGAGGACCTCCACCCACGGTCGGACGATGGCCGGTGCCCGCGCCCTGTGGCGGGCCACCGGGATGACCGACGACGACTTCGGCAAGCCGATCGTCGCGATCGCCAACAGCTACACCCAGTTCGTACCGGGCCACGTGCACCTCAAGGACATGGGCGCCCTGGTCGCCGAGGCGGTCGCCGAGGCCGGTGGGGTGGGCCGCGAGTTCAACACCATCGCCGTCGACGACGGGATCGCGATGGGGCACGGCGGAATGCTCTACTCGCTGCCCAGCCGGGAGCTGATCGCCGACGCGGTGGAGTACATGGTCAACGCGCACTGCGCCGACGCCCTGGTCTGCATCTCCAACTGCGACAAGATCACCCCGGGGATGCTGCTCGCCGCGCTGCGGCTCAACATCCCGACCGTCTTCGTCTCCGGCGGGCCGATGGAGGCGGGCAAGACCGTCGCGGTCGAAGGCGTCGTCCACGACAAGATCGACCTGATCGACGCGATGATCGCCGCGTCGAACGAGGCGGTCACCGACGAGCAGCTCGCCGCGATCGAGCGGTCCGCCTGCCCGACCTGCGGCTCCTGCTCGGGCATGTTCACCGCCAACTCGATGAACTGCCTCACCGAGGCGATCGGGCTGGCGCTGCCCGGTAACGGCTCGACGCTGGCCACCCATGCCGCCCGCCGCGCGCTGTTCCAGCGCGCCGGCCGGCTGATCGTCGACCTGGCCAGGCGGTGGTACGACCGCGACGACGCGACGGTGCTGCCCCGGTCGATCGCGTCGAAGGCGGCGTTCGAGAACGCGATGGCGCTGGATGTGGCGATGGGCGGGTCGACCAACACGGTGCTGCACCTGCTCGCCGCCGCCCGCGAGGCCGAACTGGACTTCACCGTCGCCGACATCGACGCCATCTCCCGCCGGGTGCCCTGCCTGGCCAAGATCGCGCCGAACTCGCCGAAATACCACATGGAGGATGTGCACCGGGCCGGCGGCATCCCGGCGATCCTCGGCGAGCTGGACCGGGCCGGGCTGCTGCACCGGGATGTGCACGCGGTGCACTCCCCGTCGCTGCAGCGGTGGCTGGCCGACTGGGACATCCGGGGCGGGTCGGCGCTGCCGGAGGCGGTGGAACTGTTCCACGCGGCCCCCGGCGGGGTGCGCACCACCGAGCCATTCTCCACCACCAACCGGTGGGCGACGCTGGACACCGACGCGGCGAACGGCTGCATCCGGGACAACGCGCACGCCTACTCGGCTGACGGCGGGTTGGCCATCCTCTTCGGCAACCTCGCCCCGGACGGCTGCGTGGTCAAGACCGCCGGGGTGCCGCAGGAGTGCCTGACCTTCCGCGGCCCGGCCAAGGTGTACGAGTCGCAGGAGGACACGGTCTCGGCGATCCTGCGCGGCGACGTGGTCGCCGGTGACGTGGTGGTGGTGCGGTACGAGGGCCCCAAGGGCGGCCCCGGCATGCAGGAGATGCTCTACCCCACCTCGTTCCTGAAGGGACGGGGGCTGGGCCGGGCCTGCGCGCTGATCACCGACGGTCGGTTCTCCGGCGGCACCTCCGGGCTCTCCATCGGGCACGTCTCACCCGAGGCGGCCGGCGGCGGGCTGATCGCCCTGGTCGAAGACGGCGACGAGATCGTCATCGACATCCCGGCCCGGTCGATCGCGTTGAACGTGCCGGACGAGGAACTCGCCCGACGTCGGGTCGCTCAGGAGAAGCGGGAGCGGCCGTACACGCCGGTGGACCGGCAGCGCCCGGTGTCGGCGGCGCTGCGGGCGTACGCCTCGATGGCCACCTCGGCCAGCGACGGCGCCTACCGCCGGGTTCCTGACTGAGCTTGCTCACTACCGTCGACCTCGTCGTGGGCGTCCCATCCCATGATCCACTCCATTTCGATGAAATCGGGCCTTCCTCCCGGCCTGGTCAGCGCAACTTCAGTGAAGTGGAGTGGATCATGAACCAGGCGCGCACACCGTACCGACCGCTGCGGGCGGTGCCCGGCAACCGGCGACGCGACCGATAGCATCGGGGTTAACGCGACTGGCGCGACGAGGTGGACAACCACCGGGGAGCGACCGCAGACCGGGCACCGCGCGCCTGGGTGTCTCGGTCGACCAGCGTCCGGTCCGGCCGGTGCCCATCGGTCCGACCGCTTCCGCCCCTGAGGAGGACGACTCGTGCACACCCCACCCATCCCCAGCCTGACCGCGGCCGACCCGCAGCTGGCCCAGCTGATCGAGGCCGAGGCCCGGCGCCAGCACGACAAGCTGCGGATGATCGCCTCGGAGAACTACGTCTCTACCGCCGTGCTCGAGGCCTGCGGCACGGTGCTGACCAACAAGTACTCGGAGGGGTACGCCGGCAAGCGCTACTACGAGGGGCAGCAGCTCATCGACCCGATCGAGACGCTGGCGATCGACCGGGCCAAGGCGGTCTTCGGGGTCGAGCACGCCAACGTGCAGCCGTACTCCGGATCCCCCGCCAACCTCGCCGTCTACCTGGCGTTTCTCTCCCCGGGTGACAAGGTGATGGGGATGTCGCTGCCGATGGGCGGGCACCTCACCCACGGCTGGTCGGTGTCGGCCACCGGCAAGTGGTTCACCCCGGTGCGCTACAACGTCTCGCAGGAGACCGGCCGGATCGATCTGAACGAGGTCCGGGACCTGGCGCTGCGCGAACGGCCGAAGGTGATCTTCTGTGGCGGTACGGCGGTGCCGCGGACCATCGACTTCCCCGGCTTCGCCGAGATCGCCCGGGAGGTCGGCGCGGTGCTGGTGGCGGACATCGCCCACATCGCCGGCCTGATCGCGGGCGGCGCGCACCCGTCGCCGGTCGGCCACGCGGATGTGATCACCACGACCACACACAAGACACTGCGCGGTCCACGCGGCGCCATGATCATGTGCACCGCCGAGCACGCCGCCGCCATCGACAAGGCCGTCTTCCCTGGCCTGCAGGGCGGCCCGCACAACCACACCACCGCCGGCATCGCGGTGGCGCTCAAGGAGGCGGCCACGGAGGACTTCCGACGGTACGCCCACCAGGTGGTGGCGAACGCCAAGGCGCTGGCCGCCGCGCTGATCGAACGCGGCTTCGACCTGGTCTCCGGCGGCACCGACAACCACCTGATCCTGGTCGACCTGACCGGCAAGGGCATCGGCGGCAAGCCTGCGGCCAAGGCCCTTGACCGGGCCGGCATCGAACTGAACTACAACACCGTGCCGTATGACCCGCGCAAGCCGTTCGACCCCTCCGGCATCCGGCTCGGCACCGCCGCGCTGACCACCCGCGGCCTGACCGAGGAGCAGATGCCGCAGGTGGCGGCCTGGATGGACGAGGCGATCGCCGCCGCCGGGAAGGACGACGACGCGGTGCTGGAACGGATCGCCGGCGAGGTGCGGGACCTACTGGCGGGCTATCCGATGCCGGGCTTCACCGCCGCCTGACGGCTGTCGACGCCGACGATTCAGGGAGTCGCCGTTCGCGGGCAGGCCGCGCCCATCCGGGTGCGACCGGCGCGCGAACGGCGATTTCTTCATCGGTGGCTTCTTGCGCTATCTTTGCCAGTCGCCGCACAGGAAATCGCCCAATATACGGGTATAACACCCATCATGCGAAAGGGAGACAGTTTGGCAGCCGGTGCCTCCTCCGACCTGTCCCCAGCTACCGATGAGATCACCGCCGAACAGTCGTACGTCTCGATGCTGTACGACCGACTGGACGAGCTCCGGGCGCGGACCGCGGACCGGTTGGCAGCGGCCCTGCGGGAGACCGGCGGCACCCCGCAGGCACGGTCGGAACGGGAAAGCCTCGTCGCACGCCACACCGAGCAGTTGGCGCAGCTCGACGCGATCGAACACGGGCTCTGCTTCGGGCGCCTCGACCTCGCCGACGGCGAACGCCGCTACATCGGCCGGATCGGGATCTTCGACGACGCCGACGACTACCGTCCGCTGCTGATCGACTGGCGTGCCCCGGCAGCCCGCCCCTTCTACTTGGCCACTGCGGCGGCGCCGGACGGCGTCCGGCGCCGCCGCCACATCCGCACCCGGCTACGCAAGGTCCTCAGCGTCGACGACGAGGTACTCGATCTGACCGCGGCACAGCCCGGACAGGCCACGCTCACCAACGAGACGGTGCTGCTCGCCGCCCTCAACGCGCAGCGCACCGGCCGGATGAGCGACATCGTGGAGACCATCCAGGCCGAACAGGACCACATCATCCGCGCCCCACTCGACGGCGTACTGGTGGTGCAGGGCGGCCCGGGCACCGGGAAGACCGCCGTCGCCCTGCACCGGGCGGCCTACCTGCTCTATACCTACCGGCAGCAGCTCGCCACCACGGGCGTGCTCGTCGTCGGCCCGAACGAGACGTTCCTCGGCTACATCTCGCAGGTGCTGCCCTCGCTGGCCGAGACCAGCGTGCTGCTTCGCACCCCCGGCGACCTGTTCCCCGGCGTCACCGCCCGGCGCACCGAGCCGGCTCGCGCCGCCGAGATCAAAGGCCGGACCGAGATGGTCCAGGTGCTGACCAGGGCGATCGAGGACCGGCAATGCGTACCGGACGACTTCCTGGAGATCAGCATCGATCGGGGTACGCTGCACGAGAACGTCCTCCGCTTGGACCGCGATACCTGCCTGGCCGCCCGGGAGCGGGCGCGCCGCTGCGGGCGGCCACACAACCTGGCC
>DASVCA010000007.1:0-2392 GCA_036381835.1 Micromonosporaceae bacterium | reverse complement strand
CTGTGGCACGACCCCGGCCACCAGCCGGCCTACTCCCGGGTTCTGGACCTGGACCTGTCCGCGGTGACCCCGTCGATCGCCGGGCCGAAACGGCCGCAGGACCGGATCCCGCTCGCCATGGCGCCGAGAGCGTTCCGCACGGTGCTCGGCCAGTACACCCCGGCCGGGCCGCCGACAGGGCTTGACCAGGCCGGAGCCGAGTCGTTCCCGGCCTCCGACCCCATCGCGGTGACCGGCAACCGGGCCGGCGACCGTCCCGCGACGCTCAGCCAGGACGCCGGCCTGCCCTCTCGGCCGCGCCGCCCGGTTAGAGCCACGCTGGACGGCGGGCAGACCGTGGAACTCGACCACGGGGCGGTGGTGATCGCCGCGATCACCTCCTGCACGAACACCTCCAACCCCGACGTGATGATCGCCGCCGTCCTGTTGGCCAAGAAGGCCGCCGAACGCGGGCTGGCCCCTAAACCCTGGGTGAAGACCTCCCTGGCGCCCGGCTCCCGGGTGGTCATGGACTACTACGACCGGGCCGGGCTGACCCCCTGGCTGGACAAGCTCGGGTTCAACCTCGTCGGCTACGGCTGCACCACCTGCATCGGCAACTCCGGCCCGCTGATCCCCGCGGTCTCCGCCGCCGTCGCCGAGGGCGACCTCTCCGTCTGCTCGGTGCTGTCCGGCAACCGCAACTTCGAGGGCCGCATCCACCCCGAGACCAAGCTGAACTACCTCGCCTCACCGCCCCTGGTGGTCGCCTACGCCCTGGCCGGCACCATGGACACCGACTTGACCAGCGAACCGCTGGGCACCGGCAGCGACGGCCGCCCGGTATACCTGCGCGATATCTGGCCGTCGCAGGCCGAGACCGACAAGGTCATCGCCTCCTGCCTCCGCCCGGACATGTACACCCGCGAATACGCGCAGGTGTTCGCCGGGGACGAAAGGTGGCGCTCCCTGCCGGTCCCGGCCGGCGACAGGTTCACCTGGGACCCGGACTCTACCTACGTGCGGCGGCCGCCGTTCTTCGACGCGCTGGCCGTTGAGCCCGGCCCGCTTGAAGATATCGACGGCGCCCGGGTGCTCGCCCTGCTCGGCGACTCGGTCACCACCGACCACATCTCCCCGGCGGGAGCCATCAAGGCCGACTCGCCGGCCGGCCGGTACCTGCTTGACCACGGAGTCCAGCCGCGCGACTTCAACTCCTACGGGTCGCGCCGCGGCAACCACGAGGTGATGATCCGCGGCACCTTCGCCAACATCCGGCTCCGCAACCAGCTGGCCCCCGGCACCGAGGGCGGCTACACCCGCCACCAGCCCGGCGGGGAGCAGATGACGATCTACGACGCGGCGCAGCGCTACGCCGCCGGCGACGTGCCGCTGCTGGTCATTGCCGGGAAGGAATACGGCTCCGGGTCGTCCCGGGACTGGGCCGCCAAGGGCACCGCCCTGCTCGGCGTCCGCGCCGTCCTTGCCGTGTCCTTCGAGCGGATCCACCGGTCCAACCTGATCGGCATGGGCGTGCTCCCGCTGCAGTTCGCACCGAGCGAAGACGCCGCATCGCTCGGCCTGACCGGCGAGGAAACTTACTCCGTCCGCGGCCTGGCCGGAACCGAGGAAGTGCCGCGCACGGTCACCGTCACCGCCGCCGGACCCGGCGGGACCCGGGAACTCACCGCCACCGTGCGGATCGACACCCCCGCCGAGGCCGCCTACTACCGGCACGGCGGCATTTTGCCCTACGTGCTTCGCGGCCTCGCCGCCCGCTGAGCCGGCCGGCCGGCTGCCGATTACACCATCGAGATTGTAATAACAATCACACTTGAATATAATAGATATCGGCCGAGACGGTTCGTACGCGGGTAATCCGGCTCCGCGCCGCCCCGGCTCGGTGAGCCCGGCGCACCGAGCGCCAGGGATGGGACGGCCGGAGATGCTCGGCTTCAAGGTCATCACTCAGTGGGAGCGGGGCGTCGTGTTCCGCTTCGGCAAGGCACTGCCGGGCGTCCGCGAACCCGGGCTAACCTGGGTCAACCCGTTTACCGACCGGCTGCGCAAGGTCAACATGCAGATCGTCGTGGTGGCGGTGCCCGCCCAGGAGGCCATCACCCTCGACAACGTCACCGTCCGGGTGGACGCGGTCGTCTACTACCGGGTGGTCGACCCGTTCAAGGCGATCATCAACGTGCAGAACTACCACCACGCGGTGTCGCAGGTCGCCCAGACCTCGCTGCGGTCGGTCATCGGCCAGAACGACCTCGACCAGCTGCTGTCCGGGCGGGAAACGATCAACGCCCACCTCAAGGACGTCATCGACGCCCCCACCGAGGAGCCGTGGGGCATCCTCGTGGAGCGGGTCGAGCTGAAGGACATCTCCCTGCCCGAGTCGATGACACGGTCG
>DASVCA010000006.1:0-2796 GCA_036381835.1 Micromonosporaceae bacterium | reverse complement strand
CGGCGAGCCGCTGTCGCCGGAACTGGTGCCCGAGGACGCACCGCTCGGTCCGCGCAACGTCTACGCCGACACCAAGCTCGCCCAGGAGCACCTGGCCGCCTCGTGGGCCAGGTCGACCGGCGGGCAGGCGGTGGCGCTGCGCTATCACAACGTGTACGGCCCCGGGATGCCCCGCGACACCCCGTACGCCGGGGTCGCCTCGTTCTTCCGCTCGGCCCTGGAAGCCGGCCGCGCGCCCCGGGTCTTCGAAGACGGCGCCCAGCGACGCGACTTCGTCCACGTCCGCGACGTGGCCGCCGCCACCGCCGCCGCGCTCGAGACCGTCGCCGGCCCCGGTGTCCCCGGCGGGCCGGGCACCCTGCGCGCCTACAACGTGGGCAGCGGCACCCCTCTCACCGTGGGTCAGCTCGCGGCGGCGCTGGCCGACGCCTACGGTGGCCCCGATCCCGTGGTCACCGGCGAGTACCGGCTCGGCGACGTCCGCCACATCACCGCGTCAAGCGAGCGCATCCGGCGGGAACTGCGCTGGCGGGCGGCCGTGCCGTTCGCCGCGGGCATCGCGGAATTCGCCGCAGTGCCAGCCGGCCGGGCACCAGCCGGCCGCATCCCGGCCTGACGGCCCGGAGTGGGCGTTGGCCGCGTTTCCTCAGCGCGCGTTATCGGTCTGCTGTGTCCTTCATCTCGGTATTGAGTCCTGTTTCCAAGATGTTGCCGCGAAGTTGTCTGCCCGTAATTCTATCGACGAACTCACGTCTTCCTTAACGGTCTAGTTTGAGTGAGTATGTTCTCTCGGCGCAGGTTCCTCCAGATCGCGGCCGCGTCCTCCGGCCTCGCCATTACCGGTAGCGACCTTCTCTCCCAGGCGGTCGCTAACGCCTCGCCCCTGATCCGTCCCAACGGGTCGCGCGGCATCGAGCACGTCGTCATTCTGATGATGGAAAACCGCTCGTTCGACCACTTCCTCGGCTGGCTCCCCGGCGCCGACGGGCGGCACGACATGAAGTTCGTGTCCGCGGTCGACGGCAACACCTACCCCAACTACCCGCTCGCCCCCGACTTCCAGGGGTGCGGGTACAGCGACCCGGACCACAGCTGGGAAGGCTGGCTCGTCCAGCACAACAACGGCAAGATGAACGGCTTCCTGCAGCGGCCCACGACCCCGGCCAACAACCCCGGCGTGAAGCTCGCCGCGGCGAACACGTTCCCCATCGGCTACTACACCAACTTCAACCGTGACGGGTCGCGCAAGGCGCTGCCCGACCTGCCGGTCATCGGCGCGCTCGCGGAGCACTACACGACGCTGGACCGCTACTTCTGCTCGTTCGCCGGCGAGACGTTCCCCAACCGCTTCTACCAGCACGCGGCCCGCACCGACCGAGACCACAACTCCGAGGTGGCCTCCAAGCTGCCGACCATCTGGGACCAGCTCTCCCCGATCCCCAACTCCAAGGGCATCCCCACCGGCGGCTACTACTACCGCGACTCGCCGTTCCTCGCCCTGTGGGCCGACCCCGGCATCGTCCCGGGCGCGACGTTCAAGTACCAGGCGTTCTTCCACCCGTTCTCCGACGCCGACGCCTCCACCGCGGCGCTGTCGGCCGGCACCTCGTTCATCACGGCCTGCAAGAACGGCACGCTGCCGAACGTCTCCTACATCGACCCCGCCTTCGACAACGAGGGCACGGGAACAGCCGCCGACGACCACCCGCTGGCCGACATCCGGCTTGGCGAGCGCTTCATCGCCGACGCCTACCACGCCCTGGCCGACAACGGCTACCTCGACAACACGGTCTTCATCGTGACGTTCGACGAATGGGGCGGCTTCTACGACCACGTCCCGCCGCCGCGGGTCACCGACGACACCAATCCGGACAGCGTGATGCACGCCGGCGACAGCACCACGCCGACCGACGGGCAGCTGATCCCGGACTACCGGCAGCTCGGCTTCCGGGTTCCCAGCCTGGTGGTGACCAACCTCGCGCAGCCGCACCGGATCGTCCACGAGGGCCCGTTCGAGCACTGCTCAAACCTCGCGCTGATCGAGTCCACCTTCGGCCTGAAGCCGCTCACCGCCCGCGACAAGAACGCCCGCAACCTCGAGCAAATCCTGCTGCCCAAGCCAGCGCCTGCCCACAAAGTGGTCAACCCGTCCGCCATCCCGACCAGCGCGGACGTCATCGGCCCGGCGATCAGCCCGCCGATGGAGACGCTAGCGGAGGTGCTTACCGGCACCGCGGCCTTCGACCCGGCCGCCATCTGCTCCGCCGACAGCGTGCAGTCGGTATCCCCGGCGCCGCTTAACCACCCGCCGCACCCGCAGACGTTCGGCGGCGTCCCCGGCCTGACCGGAACCGCGGGCATGGCCAACATGCTGAAGTCCGCCCGCGCGAGCGACACCGGACAGGGCTGACCCCCAGGCGGTTCCGCCCGACCGCTCCCCGTCCGGGCTCAGCTGACACAGCCGACCCGGACGGGACGGGATCGCTCGTGCACGGCACGGATGTTCCCATCCTGTTCCCATGTCAGAAGACGTGCGGATCCCGCTAAGTTAGGGCACCAACGTCCGCCTGCGTGGTGTCGCCAACGTCGAGTGGGTCCCGAAGCATGGAACCGGAGTTCCACGCGAGCAACACACCCTGGACGAGAAGGCGTTGCTCGACGACGTGCGATGGCGTGGCTGGCTCCACCACGACGGACAGGATGAGTTCGCGGTTCGTGACGGAACTCTCGACTAGGTTCACTGGCATGCAGTTCGGGCGGAGGCCGGCAGCTGGTCTTCGGTGAACGACCTGATCA
>DASVCA010000005.1:0-11692 GCA_036381835.1 Micromonosporaceae bacterium | reverse complement strand
GGGAGCCTGGCACGACAGCTCACCCTGCTCAAGGCCCGCCGGCACGAGATGGCGGAGGCGTTCGGCTACGACCACGTCTCGTTCGACTGACCGGAGGGATGTCCGCCGCCGTCGCGCGCGACCGCGGGGCGCACCGGGGGTTTGGCCCGCCATCGCCGGGGTACGGCGCGGTGAAGCCGGAGATGGAAGGGGCTGCCGGTGCGGACCGTACTTCGGGTAGGGATCGCCGGTGTGATCGGCGGGCTGGCCTTCGCACTGTTCTCGATGATCTGGTTCGGTCTCGGGGACAAGACGGCCTGGTACCCGCTGAATCTGGTGGCGCACACGGTATGGCGGGACGCGCCGATCGACGGCGAGTTCCACCTCGGCTCCGCCGTGCTGGGTCTGGTCACGTTGGCCGTCGTCGGCGCGCTGGCGCTCGCGCCGTTCGCGGCCATAGCCCTGCTGGTGGGGATGAACGTGCTGGTGGCGATCGCCGCAGCGGTCATCTACGCCAACATCATCTGGGTCATCGGACACTACCTGCTGTGGGAGGCGTTGGATCCGGTGGCGGCGACCCGGTTCACCCCCGGCGTCGCCTGGTCGGCGCACTTCGTGGCCGGGCTCGCCGCCGGCCTCATGCTGGCCTGGCTGACTTCCCGCAAGTATCAGCTACGGGGCAATCCGGGCTGATAGTAAGAGTTGGTGCGTATCGAGTCCCGCATCTTCTACATCGTCGCCGGTGCCCTGCTGCTGCTCTCCGGCACCTACGCGTGGGGCACCGACAAGTTGTCAAGGGTCGACTGGGCCGGGACCATGGCGTTGATGCTCGCCGGCGGGCTGGCCGCCATGATCGGCCTCTACTTCGGTTTGGTCGCCAACCGAATCCCGGACCGACCGGAGGACCGCGGCGACGCGGAGATCGCCGAGGGAACCGGTGACGTCGGGTTCTTCGCTCCGGGCAGCTACTGGCCGTTCGGCATCGCGCTGTCCGGCACGGTCATCGGCCTGGGGCTCGCGCTCGAGCTGTGGTGGCTGGCGGTGGCGGCCGGAGTCGCCCTCCTGTTGACCGCCGGTGGGCTTACCTTCGAGTACTACACCGGGACCCGACGCGGACTCGACTGACCGAGTCGCGCTCAGCCGAAGCTGACATCCGCCGCGGCCAGCCCCTTGGCCGCCGCCATCCGCTCCGTCTCCTCCGACACCGCGGACCGCACCCGGGGCGATAGACGGTCGAAGGCCGTGACGGATACCACCGCTTTCGTCCCACTCGTCCGGGACCGCCAGATACCGGCGATCTCGCCGTCGACCAGCAGCACCCCGGGGTTCGCGAGGGCGCGCCACACCTGCGACTGGCGGCTGCGGTCCGGCACCACCAGCTGCCGGTCGCGCGCCTGCAGGAAAGGGTCGCCCGGCGGTAGGAGACGGACGATCGAGGCCGGTTCCGCCGTCTGCAACGAGTCGAGGCGGTCCACCGGCAACCAGGCTCGTCTGCCCTCCACCCGTACCTCGGCCAGGTCCTTCGGCCATCGGGCCCGCAGGTGGGCCGGTGTGGTGCCGAGGAACTTCGCCACCTCGGCCGGTGTCGCGGGTCCGAGCAACCGGAGGTACGCCAGAATCAGGCCCGTCACGCCCCGGCATGCGGTGGGCGGCCGTACCGGCTCGCGCAGCGGTGCGAGCCCGGTGGTCCTGCCCGCCACCCGCAGTTCCACCCCGCCGGCGAGCCCGGCCTGCTGAAGCAGGTTGCCGGAGATGTGCCGGGCCTGGCAGGGACGACAGTCAAAGGTGAGTGCGGGGTCCACCCGGGCGCTGACCGCCGCGCTCACCTCCCCCTTGGTCATCGGTCGACGCACGACCTCCCGCAGCGCGCGGGCGGTCTGTTCGAACGCCGCGAGACCCAACCGGGCTCCGTCCTTGATCTGGCCGCTGGACATCCGGACCGCGGCATCCGCGTCGTCGAACGGCCACAACGCGGCGACCAGCGACGGCAGATCGGAGGATCGGTGCAGGTGCGGCGCCCCCCGAACGGACCACACCAACCGCAGCGCGGCATCCTCCACCGCACATGAGGTGCGAACGGCGAGCGCCTGCCGGGCGGACCCGTACGGTGTGTCCTGCACCCCGATGTCGAGCACCGCGAGTTGATCCGCCGGTACGTCCACTCGATGCAACTGCTGAGCGTTGATCCGATACGACAACACCTGCGCTCGACTCACGATCGGTGTTCGCGCGCTCACCCGCTCACCCTACTGCGGAAGGTCATCCGGCTGCCGAAACCATCCGGGCCGGCTGTCGCAACCTGTCGTGATCGACCGAGACGGTCGGCCGGTACCGGAGCACGGAATGTCTTCCCATCTGGGGGAGCACGGGCTCGCGCATCAGGAAGTTGTAGAGCCGGGGCTCGTTGACGATCAGAAAGCAGTTGCCGGATCGGGCGATCAACCCGGCTTGGCAGAACCGCTTCAGGAAATAGCCCACCCGGGAGCGCGTGGTGCCCACCATGCCGGACAGCTCCTCCTGCGTTATCCGACCTTCGATGCGCAGCAGGTGGCCGTCTCGTTTACCGAGTTTGCGTGCCAGGTACAGCAGAATTGCCGCCAGCCGGTATTCGCCGTCCGCGGTGATCAGCTCCGTGATGAACCGCTGCTGCTCGGCGAGCCGATACGTCAAGAAGCGGACGAACTCGGCGCGTAGTCCGGCATCGCCGAGTGCGGCAAGCAGCCGGGTGCTCGACAGCCGCTTGAGGACGGTCGGGGCCATGGCGATGGCGGTCTCCATCCGAGCACCACCGATCAGGCACTGCTCGCCGAACACGTCTCCGGCGGTGTATATGGCGAACAGGCACTCCTTGCCGTTTCGGGCGGGGGCCACCGCCTTGATCTGGCCGTGCTCGACCAGATACACGCTCCGATCGTCGTCCAGACAGCTGTACGCCACATCCCGCCGACCGAGTCGCAATGTCGATGCCCCGAGCATCTCCGTCTGAATGAGCCGGCGGATGCTATCGCCGAACTGAATCCGGGGTTGCTCCGCGATCATCGGCCACCCCTGGGAACCGGGCTGACGGCGAGCTCGGCGCCCCCCTTCGGCCTGCCTACGTATGCGTTCAATGCACTTGCTCCTCTCCGTTGAGTCTCGGGTCCTGCCAGACGCGGACGCTGAACAGGTGGATCTGACGGATATCCGCAGTCATCATCGCGCCGAGCAGCCGGGCCGCTCGGCGAGCGTGTCCCATACCCGACGCAGAAATGAAGGCGACGAGGAAAAACTCGCGTCGAGCTTTACTGACCCGCAGATGCTCGATCTTTATCGTCAGATCGGTCGCGTTTCTACGAGCGCTCGCCGCCAGGACTTCCTGAGAAGGTGCAATGCCGTGGCCAGCCGTAAGAAAACACATCTCCACGGCGTACATACTTCGATTAAATGGCGCGCACCGCGATGATCATGCCCCATTCCCAGCCACCGGGCCGCAAGATCGCGCGCACCCCGGTCACGTGCCGCCAGAAGCGGATCAGATAGGCAGCGAAAAAGATCTTCACGATGCCTCCCTCGGCTCGTAAATGGATCGAACGACGCGTAGTCCGAGGGTGCCAAAGTGGACCGGCGATAGCAGCGATCCGGGATGCGGAGGAACTGCCATGTCATCATGCTGCCAAGTCGGCTCGCCGCCGAGCCGAGTCGGCTTCGTGCCGACGGGCCAGCGCCGACACGCTGACACCCCGCCACGGCCCCGCCTCCGGCGCCGGCCCGCCGCGTCTCGCGCTCAGGCGGCGGCACACCGACCGCCCCGGCCGACCGTGCGCCCGGCGCTGAGGATCGGTCCCGTCGCGGACCGTGGCGAGTAGCGGTACACCGGACGCGGCCACGCGTTGATCATGCCGGCCCGGATCGATCACGCCGTCGCAGGTCATGGCCCGGTTGCCCTGCCCATCTACCGTCGGCATGGCGACAGATATTGACATCCCCTTCAGCTATCGCTGACCCTGTTTGATCTGAACCTGGAGCACCAACTGTGGGGTAACATGAACCAGCGCCCAACAGATACCGTCATCGACGTAGGTGATATTTCATTCAGCCGAACCTACGACACGAGCGAGACCTCGACGGATAATTTGGTCACCGCGGCTTACGCCCTTCTTCTTCGCGAACCCGGCCTCGACATTCTTCAGTTCGCGGCACGCCTGAAGTGCTCGGTGGAATCTGCCCGCCATATCCTCGACAGACTTGCGGACATGGCGCTGCTGAAATACCAGCAGAATGAATACGGCTCATGGGTTGCGGTCAGTCCGATTGTCGCCCTGCAACAACTGATCGCACGGGAGAGGAAACTGCTGGAGCAGCGCGAGTTGTTCCTGAAGGAGAGCCTGAGTTCCTTCTCGGCCATACTGAAGCGCTATGCGCTGCGCTCCGCCGACGAAAGCGAAGATCTATGGCTCGGCGAAGAGATCGTCGGACTGCCCTCGGTCCGTCGCCGCTTGGAGGAACTCGCCAGCCAGGCGCAGAAGGAAGTCATCTCGTTCAGCCCATCGGCGTTCAATCCGGCGGCGACGCGGGCCGCCAGTCGCCCGCTCGACCTTGCCGGCCTGCACCGCGGCGTGCGGATGCGTACCATCCACTGCGAACAGCTCGCCATGGAGGAGGCCGCCCTCGACTTCGCCTGGGAACTCGTCGAAGCGGGTGCCGAGATCCGGCTGGTACCCGAGCTACCGATGCGGTTCATCGTGGTGGACGGCGAAGTGGCAGTCATTCCACGGCTTCCCGGTAAGGACAGCGAAGGCGCGTTGGTGGTCCGGCACGCCAGCATCCTGACAGCACTTACCGCACTGTTCGAGGCGTACTGGCAGACCGCCCGGCCGCTGTCGCATGCCAACCCCGACACCCGCGACTGCACGCCGGTCGAACAGTCGGTGCTGCGGCTGCTCGCCACCGGCGCGAAGGACGACGCCATCGCCCGGGCGCTCGGCACCTCCGTGCGCACGGTCCGGCGCGTCATCGCCGAGCTCAGCGAACGCACCGAGGCCGCCTCGCGATTCGCCCTCGGGATGTACGCCGCGAAGAGAGGATGGATATAGGGCTCGCACTCGGCCGCGCCGCTCAGTTCTGAGCAGACCCAGATGACGCCGCCGCGCACCGTTGCGTCAGAAACGAACCGACGACGGAACGGCGGAGGCGATGGCTCACGGCGTGTTCCAGGAGATCACGGAGGCGCAGCTCCTTCCACGTCTGGTACGGCTTGGCCCCAACCTGGTGGGTGCCGCGTTCACGTTGATGAAGCTGGTACCCGCGCGGCACATCCTGCGGCGTGCGGTGACCGATGGTCGACTCGGTCCGAACACCGTCATCGTGGAAACCACCTCCGGGACCTTCGGCCTTGCCCTGGCCATGCAGGCCGCGCTGCTCGACCGCCGCTTGATCCTGGTCAGCGATCCGGTCATCGACGACAACCTGTACCGCCGCCTACGGGACCTGGGTGCGCGCATCGAGATCTGCCCAAAGCCCGCCGCCGTCGGCGGGTACCAGGAGGCTCGGTTGCGCCGGCTGGCGCAGATCCGGGCGGATCACCCCGACTCGTTCTGTCCGGAGCAGTACTCCAACCCGGATAACCCGGCGTCCTACCACATCGTGGCGGAGCATCTGCTGGCGACGCTCGGACACGTCGACTGTCTCGTCGGGCCGGTCGGCTCCGGCGGCTCGATGTGCGGGACCGTCACGGCGCTGCGCGCATCCGGAGAGGACGTCCACGCCGTCGCTGTCGACACCGGGCACAGCGTGCTGTTCGGGCAACCCGACGGGCCAAGACAGCTGCGTGGACTGGGCAACAGCCTGCTACCCGGCAACCTGGATCATCGGACCTTCGACGAGGTGCACTGGTGCTCGGCCGCCGAGGCGTACGCGGCCACCCGCGAGCTGCACCGTCGAACCGCGTTGTTCCAAGGGCCGACGAGCGGTGCCGCGTACCTCGTCGCCCGCTGGTGGGCCGAGAACAACCCGGACGCCCGCTGCGTGGTGATGCTCCCGGACGAGGGCTACCGGTATCAGCACACCGTGTACGACGACCGCTGGCTGGCGGCCAACGGGCACACCGGATCCGGGCTGCCCGCCGCACCGATTCGCGTGGACGATCCGACGGAGCCGACCTCGCAATGGAGCCGGTTCCACTGGGGTCGACGCACCCACCAGCAGGTGACGGCGGCCCCGCACGTCGCGCCGCTGGCCGTGACCGGGAACGGAAGGATAACGGGATGATCGCGACGGGACGGTTGACGGCGACCCTGGGGCGCCGCAGCCAGCGGATCGTCTATGGCCGACCGGATCCGGAGGAGCTGCGGGCCGAGCTGGACCGTACCACCCGCATCGATCAGGCTCACCTGGTGATGCTGGTCGACCAGGGGCTCATCTCCCGGACGGACGCGGCCCGGATCCTGCTCGCGATCGACCGGCTGCGCCGTGCCGGGTTCGCTCCGCTGCTGGGGCTGCCCACCCCCCGCGGGCTGTATCTGGCGTACGAGAACTACCTCATCCACGAGCTCGGCGGTGACGTCGGTGGACGTCTGCACACCGGACGGTCCCGCAACGACCTGAAGGCGAGCGCAACAGCGCTGCGGCTACGGGCGGTGCTGCTCGAACTGCTCGGTGAACTCAACCGGCTACGGGCGGTGCTGCTGTCCCGCGCCCGCGCGTACCGGGCCACGATCATGCCGGTGCACACGCACTATCAGCCGGCGATGCCGGCCACGTACGGCTACTACCTGCTCGGGGTCGCCGTCGCGCTCGGCCGCGACAGCGTGGCGCTGCGCCGCTGCCTGGACGACCTCGATCGCTGCCCGCTCGGGGCGGGTGCGATCACCGGCACCGATCTGCCGATCGATCCGACGCGTACCGCAGCACTGCTCGGCTTCGTCGCGCCGTCGTTGCACGCGCTGGATGCGATCGCCTCCCGTGACAACGTGCTACGGGCCCTCGCCGCTGCCGCCGGTGCCGGCCTGACCTTGAGCCGACTGGCGACGGACCTGCAGCTGTGGAGCACGGTGGAGTTCGGGTTCGTCGAGTTCCCCGACCGGCTGGTAGGTGGCAGCTCAGCGATGCCGCAGAAACGCAACGCCTTCCTGTTGGAGCACGTCAAAGCCAAGCCGGCAGCGGCGGTGGGCGCTTGGACGGCGATGGCCCAAGCCACGGCGACCGCACCGTTCACCAACTCGATCGAGGTCGGCACCGAGGCGGTCGCCGCCGCGTGGCCGGGATTCCGCGCGGTGCTGGACGCGGTTGCGCTCAGCCAGGTACTGGTCTCCGGAGCCCGGCCGAAGCCCGATCGGATGCTCGCCGGGGTGCAGGACAACTATGTGACGGCCACCGTGCTGGCCAACCGGCTGGTCCGGCGCGGAGTCCCATTCCGACAGGCACATCACCAGGTCGGCGCCGCCGTTCGGTCGGCCATCGCCGAGGGCCGCCGGGAGCTGATCCTCGACGATCCATCGGTGAACGGCGACGGTGCGGTGGACAGCCTCGACGAGGTGGTGGCACAGCACCGCGCCGGCGGCGGCCCCGGCGCGTTCGACGAGGTGTTCCGCGGCGTACACGCCGAGCTGGCCGACGAATGGGGACACCTGAACCGGGTTCGGAACACGCTGCGGCAAGCCCGACGGGATCTGGCCGCCGCCGTGGAGACGCTGATCGCCGAAGCGACCGGAGGACATGGCGTTGGCTGAGCCGTGGTTCGCCTTCGTGGAAAGCAACACGACGGGCTCGGGACGGCAGTTCTGCCAGACGGTCCGCGCCCGGGGCATGCGTCCCGTCGTGCTCACCGACCGGCCCGACCGCTATCCGTTCCTCGCGGCCGACGCGGTGGAGACGATCGTCTGCGACACCGCCGATCCGGAGGCGGTGTACGAGGCGTGCGCCCGCCTCGCCCGTACGCGGTCAACGGACGGCCAGGCGGGACTGGCAGGCATCTGGTCCAGTTCGGAGTATTTCGTCGCCACGGCGGCCGGTACCGCCCACCGACTCGGGCTGCCGGCCCCCGACGCGGCAGCGATCGAGCGGTGTCGGCACAAGGACCGGCAGCGACAGCTGCTGGCGGCAGCCGGGATCCCCACCCCGCGCTGGGCGGTCGCGACAACCGCCGACCAGGCCCGCGCCGCGGCCCGACGCATCGGGTTTCCGGTCGTGGTCAAGCCCACGACCGGCTCCGGCTCCCTCGGGGTCCGGCTGTGTCCCGATGCGGCGACCGTGGAGCGGTGGGCGGCCGTGCTGCTCGCCGCCACCGTCAACGAGCGGGGCCTACCGGTGCCCCGCCGGGTGCTGGTGGAGGAGTACGCGTCCGGACCGGAGTTCTCGGTCGAGACATTCGCCGACACGACCATCGAGGTGGTACGCAAACACGTGGGCGAACCGCCGCATTTCGTGGAGATCGGCCACGATGTGCCCGCCCGGGTCGCCCCACCGACCCGCGACCGCCTGTGTGCGGCGGCCCGGCGCGCGGTGGCCGCCCTCGGCGTCGACTGGGGTGCCGCGCACACGGAATTGCGGCTGACCGAACGCGGGCCGCTCGTGATCGAGGTCAACCCGCGGCTCGCCGGCGGCATGATCCCGACCCTGCTCGCGCTCGCCACCGGTGTCGACCTGGTGGACGCCGTGATCGCCCGCAGCAGCGGTCGCCCGGCTGCTCCGAGCCCACCGTCCGGCCGGTACGCGGCCATCCGCTTCCTGGTCGCCACCGAGAGCGGGCCGGTGGCCGGTGTGGACGGGGTGCCGGCCGCGCTGGCCCAGCCCGGCGTGCACGCGGTAGAGGTGACCGCCGCTCCCGGCACCCGCATCGAGCTCACGCATTCGTTCCGCGACCGGGTCGGGTACGTGATCGCCGTCGGCGCCAGCGGGGACGAGGCCGGCGATCGGGCTGATCGGGCCCATGCGCAGCTCCGGCTGCGCATGGCTGAGTAGATCAGCCGGCGACCGCCCCTTCGCCGGTCGCCAGACGTCGGCGCAGCTCGGCTTTGAGCACCTTGCCGCTGGTTCCCCGCGGCAGCGCCGACACCACGTGCACCGCGGCCGGCACCTCGTGCGGCCGGAGCCGAGCGGCGGCGAACCCGCCTAGATCCGGCTCCCCCAACTCGGACGCAGCGAGCACCACGACCGCATGGATGGCCTGCCCGCCTCGCGGATCGCCGACCCCGACGACGGCGGCTTCCCGCACATCGGGGTGTTCGTACAACGCGGCCTCGACGGCGAGAGAAGAGACCAGACCCTGTGGTGTGTGAATCGCGTCGCTGCCCCGGTCGAAGAAGTAGAGCTCGCCGTCGGGGCCGAGATAGCCGAGGTCACGGGTGCGGACCCAGCCGTCGACGTGGATCTGCTCGGTGAGGCGGTCGTCCAGGTACCGGCGGCGGGGGGCCGCCGTACGCAGCCAAACCTCGCCGACGACGCCCGGCGGCACCGGGACGTCGTTCTCGTCCACCACGAGCAGCTCCGTCGCCGCACTGGGCCGCCCTAGGCAGTTCGGCCGGTCGGGGTCCCAGACATTGCTGATGTTCGCCGGAACCGCTTCCGAACCACCCCCGTAGGCGGTGCGGATCCGCGCCTTCGGCATCAACGTGAGCAGCGCGCGACCGGCGGGTGCGGGCAGCGCTCCGGACGCCACCCCGATCGTGGTGACACTGCTCAGGTCGTACCGACGGTCGACCCGGGAGGCCACCATCCGCGCCCCCAGCCAAGGGGTGAGCATCACGGAACCGATCCGCATCCGCTCGATGAGTTCCGCGACCCGCTCGACGTCCTCGGCCGGGCAGACCACGATCGGTGCGGTGGTGGTGAGGGCGAAGATGCCGACCGTACCGGCGCTGGACGAGGTGCCCAGCGGCATCGGCATGAGCAACGGCGACCCGGGATCGAAGCTGGCCTTGGCCACCTCCCCCAGCCCGCGGCCGAAAGCCAGGTTGCCGTGCGGGTTCAAGAACGGTTTCGCCGGGCCGGTCGTGCCGGACGTGTAGAGCAGGTCGGCGATGTCGTCGGCGTCGAGCCGCACGGCCACCGGTGCCTCGTCGCCGATGTCGAACTGGTCCACGGTGCCGGTCCACCCGACGAAATCGCCGGGTGGCACCAGCATCCGGCTGTGAATCATGCCGCTCGCCGCGGCGTGCCCGAGCCGGCGCCGCAGTTCCTCCGACGGCAACTCGTCGTTGAGATGGACCGCGACGCCACCCGCCTTCAGCACGGCCAGGTAGGCGACCGCGTAGTCGCTCCAGTCCATGCCGGCGAAGAACAACGCCACCCGGTCGCCGCGGCGCACCCCCTTGGCGAGGAGCCCGTGCGCCACGGCGTTGGAGCGCAGATCCCACTCCTGATAGGTCAGGCCGGGTGCGCCGTCGATGAGCAACGGAACGGTGTGCGGGCTGTTCGCGGCACGCAGGCGAAGCAGATCCGGAGCGAACGGCTGCGGTGCCGGCACGGCGGGCACGTGGGGTTGCATGCCCGGACGCTAACCGTGACCGGCGCACCACCTCCGCTCACTATTGAGCGGAGTCCGCATCGGACCGGTGCCGCGGGACCAGCACCGTCTCGGCGATCGAGCCGTCGATGAACAGGCGCTGCCAGCCGCCGCCGCCCTTGAACGTCGGCACCCACTGCCGACCCAGCAGGTCGTGCATGCCCGCGTCGTGATCGACAAGGTCGAGCAGTCGACCGTACGCCTCCAACGAGGACAGGTGAATGAGCAGGTGCAGGCGGTCCTGCCGGCCCCACATCTCCTCGTACAGGAAGGCCGTCGCCCTGCCGTCGAGTGACTCGTTCACATAGCCGGCCCACTCGTAGAGGAACAGCCGAGCCTCCTCCCGCACGCCGTACCGGGCCTGGTAGGTCCGGTGCACGGTGACGGCCGAGTTGGCCGAGTGCAGCAGGCGCTCGGGCGGCAGGGCGGTCTGGTACATCGCCGCGGGCTGGAACGTGTCGTGGTGGTGGTCGTCGCCGTGACCGAGTCCGTGCTGGGGACACATCACGGTCTCGGCGATGGTGCCCTCGACGAAGATCCGATCCCAGCCGCCGCCGCCCTTGGTGGGCAGCCGGTCCATGTCCGCCACCTCACGCCACTTCTGGTCGTGGTCGACCATGTCGAGCAGTCGGCTGTAGTCGTTGGGCTGCTTCAGGTGCAGCATCCAGTGCAGGCGATTGTGCGTGCCGAACAGTTCCTCGTAGAGGAAGACCGAGACCGCCCCCACGGCGACGGGATTGATCAGCTCCACCATCTGCGCGGCGAAGTGCAGCCCCTCCTCGCGGAACTCGTTGCAGATCTGGGCGCTGCGGTGCACGATGAAGCCGGCGTTGGCGGAATGCAGCACCTCGTCGAGCGGCACCGGACTCTGCAGGTGGGCCGGGCGGAACCGGTACCCGGACCCCGGCGGGTTGAGCGATGTCGTCATCGCGGACCTCCTTGACTTGGGTGGAAGTGCCCTGGCTGGGCGCATCGCAGGTGTCAACTGCGGCCTCGGGCGGCCATCGAGAGCCCACTCGCTCGACCGTCGTCCGGCCCGTCCGGATCCCCCGAGGCGAAGACGTCGTGATGTGCGCGGGCCGCGGCGAGCAGGGCCCGGGTCCACGGATGCCGCGGCGCCGCCAGCACCTGCGCGGCTCGCCCCTGCTCGCAGACGGTGCCGTCGCGCAGCACCAGTACCCGGTCGGCGAGCCGGGCCATGACCCCGAGGTCGTGGGTGATGAGCAGGACGGC
>DASVCA010000004.1:0-8198 GCA_036381835.1 Micromonosporaceae bacterium | reverse complement strand
GCCCCGCCGGCCTGCGGCCCTGGTGGCTCGCCATCGGCGTGCTCGCCGTGCTGGCCGCCGCCGTCGCCGGAGTCGCCCTCGGCCCGGCGAGCCTGCCCCCGACCGGAGTGGCGGTCGAACTGTTCAACGTCATCACCGGGGCGGGCCTCGACAGCGGGCTGAGCGAGCGGGAGGCCGCCATCGTGACCCAGCTGCGGCTGCCCCGGGTGGTGCTGGGCCTGCTCGTCGGCGGGCTGCTCGCCCTCTCCGGCGGCTGCTATCAGGGGGTCTTCCGCAATCCGCTCGCCGACCCGTACCTGTTGGGGGTCGCGGCCGGGGCCGGACTCGGGGCGACCGTGGTGTTCGTCACGAAGGGCAGCGGCGGCGCACCCGTGGCGCTGCCGCTCGCCGCCTTCGTCGGCGCGGTCGGGGCCGTGTCGCTCACCTATCTGCTCGGCGCGGTGGGCGGCCGGGACCGTTCCCCGGCGACCCTGATCCTGGCCGGGGTGGCCGTCTCCGCGTTCCTCTCCGCGGGTCAGACCTACCTACTGCTACGCAACGTCGACGTGGTGACAGAGGTCTATTCGTGGGTGCTGGGCCGGCTGGAGACGGCGGGCTGGGACCAGGTGCTCATGGTGCTGCCGTACGCCGCCGTGACCGCCACCGTGGTCCTGCTGCACCGGCGCGAACTCGACGTGCTCTCCGTCGGCGACGACGAGGCGGCCAGCCTCGGGTTGCACCCGCAGCGGTCCCGCTACCTGCTGCTCGCCGCCGCGTCCCTGGGCACCGCCGCCGCGGTGTCGGTGTCCGGGCTGATCGGATTCGTGGGAATCATCGTGCCGCACACCGTGCGACTGCTGTTCGGCGCCAGCTACCGGGCCATCCTCCCGCTGTCGCTGCTCTTCGGCGCGGCCTTCCTGATCGTCGCCGACTTGGTCGCCCGCACCGTCGCCGCCCCGGCGACCATCCCGATCGGCGTCGTCACCGCGTTCTTCGGTGCGCCGTTCTTCGTGTTCGTGCTGCGCACCGCGAGGCGGTACCTGCTGTGACCGCCGAGCAGACCCGGCCCGCCGCACCCGCTGCCGCACCGGGCGGCCCGCCCGCCGTCGAGGTGGCGAAGCTGAGCGTCACCCTCGACGGCGCTCGCATCCTCGACGACATCTCACTGCACGTCACGGCGGGCGAGTGGGTCACCGTGATCGGCCCGAACGGTGCCGGCAAATCCACGCTGTTGCGCGCCGTCGGCGGCCTGCTGCCCGCGTCGGGGACCGGATCAGGGTCGATAACCCTCTTCGGCGTGTCGATCGAGCGGCTACGCCGCCGCGAACGAGCTCGGGTGGTCGCCACCGTGGCCCAGTCTCCGGTGGTGCCGCCGGGCATGTCGGTGCTCGACTACGTGCTCCTCGGCCGCACCCCGTACATCCCGCCGCTGGGCCACGAGTCCGAAGCCGACCTGGCGGTGGTGCACCGGGTGCTCGGCCGGCTCGACCTGACCCGGTTCGCCGCCCGCCCGTTGGCCACCCTCTCCGGCGGTGAACGACAGCGGGTGTTCCTGGCCCGGGCGCTGGCGCAGGAGGCCCGGCTACTGCTGCTCGACGAGCCCACCAGCGCCTTGGACGTCGGCCACCAGCAGGAGGTGCTGGAGCTGGTCGACCAGTTGCGCCGCGACGACGGCCTGACGGTGGTCGCCACCATGCACGATCTGTCCGCCGCCGGGGAGTACGCCGACCGTCTGGTCATGCTCGCCGGCGGTCAGGTGGTGGCGGACGGTACGCCACGCACGGTGCTCACCGAGGAGCTGCTCGCCCGCCACTACCGCGCCCGGGTACGGGTGGTCGAGGGCGAGCACGGCCCGATCGTCGTACCGATTCGGCACCGCACCCCGCACCACCGGCAATCATGAGGTTTGCGGTCCGGTCGACACAAAGCCCATGATCGGCCAGGCCGGAGATCAGGTGAACCGGCGGCCCTCGTCGCGTCGGTAGGCCCAGACCGCCAGCGCGCCCATCGCCGCCGTCCACACCACCAGCATCAGCAGCGACAACGGTCGGACCGGGAAGTCGCCGACCGCCGCCCACATCAACTCGACCGCGCCCCGGGTCGGCAGGTACGGAGCGACCACCTCGATGATCTTCGGCGCGTCGCCGGGGGGCGACATCAGGCCACCGCCGAAGGCCATCGGAAAGAACAACACCTGTGCCACCGCCAGGGCCGCCTTGCTCGGCAGGGCGTAGCCGATCGCCAGACCCATCAGCGCGAACGGCACCGTGATGAGCACCACCGTGCCCGCCGCGGCGAGGAAGCCCCCTACCGTGACACTGGCCTCGGTGGCCACCGCCGCGATCAGCACCACCGGCAGCAGCGAGACGAACATCATCGCCAGGCAGGCGAGAATCCGGCCGGTCAGTCGCGGACCCGGTCCGGCGGGCAGCGTTCGAGTGTACGGGTCCCACGGCTGGTTGCGGTCCTCGGCGACACCGATCCCGTACTGGAACAGGTTGCTGGAGATCACCGAGAAGGTGGCCATCGACGCGGTCGCGTACGTGGCCTGAACCGGGTGCTGACCGGAGAACGGCACGACGAAGAAGAGCATCGCCGCGACCGGGAAGAACACGGTACCCACCAGCGCGGCGGGAACGCGCATGATCTCCAGTAGCTGGTAGCGCGCGTGGACCAGGGCGAGTGACATCCGGTGCTCCTTTAGGCGATGGCGGGCGCGGCCGAGGTGGCCGTCCGCTCGGCATCGGCGCTCTCACGTTGGGTGATGGCGAGGAAGGCCTCTTCGAGCGAGGTGGGGCGGATCTCCAGGTCGCGGAACGGCACCCCGCTGTGGACCAGGTCGCGGACCAGTCCGTCCGAATCGGTGGTCAGCAGGTGAGTACGCCCATCGGCGTGCTCGACCCCGATCACGCCCGGCAACGGCGGCACGTGGTCGGCGACCAGGCTGACCCGGCGCACACCCACCAGTCCCCGGATCGCCTCGACGGTGTCGTCGGCGAGCACCCGCCCCTGTCCGAGCACCACCACCCGGTCGGCCAGCGCCTCGATCTCCTCCAGGTAGTGGCTGGTCAGCAGCACGGTGCCGCCGTCGGCGTGGAAGCCGGTGATGCCGTCCCACAGGGTCCGGCGGGCCTCCACATCCAGCCCGGTGGTCGGCTCGTCGAGGAAGACGAGCCGGGGACGGCCGACGAAGGCCAACGCAACCGCCAACCGGCGCCGCTGGCCGCCGGAGAGCCCGCCGGTCTGGCGTGCCGCCAGATCGGCCAGGCCGAAGCGTTCGAGTAGTTCACCCCGGCCGATCGGGTTCGGGTAGTGGGCGGCGACGTAGTCGACCACCTCGCCGACGCGCAGGGTGGCCGGCAGGCCGGTCTCCTGCGGGGTGACGCCGATTTGGCGGCGGCGGGTCGGGTCCCGTGGGTCGCCGCCGAACAGCTCGACCCGACCGGAGGTGGCCCTGCGCAGTCCGACGAGAAGGTTGATCAGGGTGCTCTTACCCGCACCGTTGGGCCCGAGCAGCCCGACGAGTTCACCGGCGTGCACCTCCAGGCTGACCCGGTCGAGAGCGGTGACGTCGCCGTAGCGTCGGGTGGCGTCGACCGTGCGGGCGAGAATCATCGAATCGTCGGCGCGTGCGGACCCCGCGGTCAGACAGGGCGGACGCGCCTGCCTCCTCTCAGGACTGTGCTCAACCAGACCTCGTACGGTATGCCGAAGACTGTAAAGCGGGCGTACAAGATTCCCGCCCGTCGCCAGACCGCCGGGCACGGCTCAGCCGAGCGGTGCGGGCAGCGGTTGCGTGTGCAGCACGGTCAGGCGGGAGACCGCCCGGGTCAGCACCACGTAGAGTCGATGCAGGCCGCGCGGCTCGGCTGCCACGATCTGCGCCGGTTCGATGACCACCACATGGTCGTACTCCAAACCTTTGACAGCGGTGGCCGCAACCACGGTTACCCGCATCGCGGTTTCGACCTCGTCGGCGCTCGCACTCTCGATTCCGGCGGCGTGCAGTATTCGACGGATCCGGTCGACCGCGGCGTCCGCAGCGATCACCCCGACCGAGCCGTCGTGCTTCAAGGCGGCGCGGACCTCGGCCGGCACGGCCTCGTCCAGGTCGGACACCGCGCGCACCGCGAGCGTGCCGTCCCGGCGTAGCGACCGGGCCGGCGGTACGTCCACGCCCAGCGCCGGCAGCAGCCGGTTGGCGAACGCGACGACCGCGGCCGGCACCCGGAACCCGACCGTCAACGGCACCACCACCGCGTCCGACTTGCCGAGGTGGGTGAGCGACTCACGCCAGTCCGTCGCCGCCCACTGGGCGGTGCCCTGGGCCAGGTCGCCGAGCAGGGTGATCGAGCCGTGCTCGCTACGCCGGGCGATGGCCCGGCACTGCATCGGCGACAGGTCTTGCGCCTCGTCCACGACGATGTGCCCGAAACCGGGCGGTCGCTCGATCAGGCCGGCCGCCTCGTCGATCAGCACCAGGTCGGCGGCGCTCCATCGCGCGGCCCGTATCGACCGGGGCGGCTTGGACCAGAGCAGCCGCCGCTGTTCGCCTGAGTCGAGCAGGTCGCCGGCGGCCGCGGCAAGTGTCTCGGGGTCGGAGAGCAGGGCGAAGACCAGACTCTCCGGGGTAACCGCCGGCCACACCCGGTCCAGGAACCCGGTGACCGGCTTCGACCGGGCCATCCGCCGCAGCCACGCGTCGCTCGGCGATTCGGCGCGACGGGCCTCCGCCTGCCGCTGCAGCAGGGCCACCACTCGGGCGCGGACCCGCTCCCGCCCGACGCCGTACGGCAGCTGCTCGCGGCGGGCCTCGTCGATCACCCGTCGTAGCGGTTCCTCGGTGATGCGCCAGCGGTACGAGCCGTCGGAGACCACGATCGGCTCGGTCGGCTCGCCTATGTACCGGTCGAGGGCCCGGCGAAGCACCGCGGCCATCCGCACGTCGTGTTTCACCGCGGCCGTTTCCGGGTCGTCGACGGCCCGTACCGGCACCCGGCCGACCAGGTCGTCGAGCGTGGCCTGCACCACCTCGACCTCGCCGAGCGCGGGGAGCACGGCGGAGATGTACGACAGGAACGCCCGGTTCGGTCCGAGGATGAGCACCCCCGAGCGACGCAGTCGCTCCCGGTGCGCGTACAGCAGGTACGCCGCGCGGTGCAGCCCGACGGCGGTCTTCCCGGTGCCGGGTGCTCCCTGAACGCAGATCGTCGCCGTCAGGTCCGCCCGCACCAACTCGTCCTGCTCCGGCTGGATGGTCGCGACGATGTCCCGCATCGGGCCGACCCGGGGCCGCTCGATCTCGGCGGTAAGGATGCGGCTGGCCGTCCCCAGCTCCTCACCCCGGTCGAGGTGCTCGTCCTCGAAGCTCGTCAAGAGGCCGCTGCTGAACCCGAAGCGGCGGCGGGTGCGTACCCCCTGCGGGTCGCGGGCGCTGGCCCGGTAGAACGCCCGGGACACGGGTGCCCGCCAGTCCAGGACCATCGGCTCGCCGGCATCGTCGGTGACGTGGCGTCGTCCGATGTGGTAGGGCCGCTCGGGGAAGGTGAGCTTGCCGAAGAAGAGCGGGGTGGTCGGGTCGTCGGCGAGTTCGGCCACGCGGCGGGAGAGGGCGCGGCCCAGCGTCTCGGCCGCGAACGCGTCCCCGGCGACCTTGTCTCCGGTGGCGAACAGCGCCTCGGCACGCTCACGCATGCGTCGTAGCGCGGCCCGAGACGCTTCCAGATGTGCTCGCTCGGCGGTGAGTTGAGCGTCGAGATCGGTTTCGGTGCGGGCTGGATGGGCAGGCAGGGTCATCACGTACCTTCCGGTGCGTGCGATCGCAGATCGGCGGACCTGGGCCGCCCGGCGCTCCGTCGGTACGGTGCCGGCTGTGCCTCGCTGACAAGGGACGCGCGGTCGATGCGCAGCCGCCGATCGTACGCCGCCTCGTACGCCGTCCGCGACCTAATTCCCGCCGCGATCCGCGGCCGCGGGTGCGCCCCTACCCGGAACCGCGGCTCAGCTGCGCAGCGCCGTCGCAGGGGCGATCCGGCTGGCCGACCAGGCGGGATAGAGCCCGGCCAGCATGCCGATGACGAGTCCACCGGCGGGGCCAGCCGCAACGACCCACGGTTCGACAACGATCAACCAGTCTCGTAGCAAGGCGATCCCGGCGGTCACATCGATGCCGATGATCGTTCCGAGTACGCCACCGGCAGCGCCGAGCAAGGCGCTTTCCACGAGGAATTGACTGGCGATCGTCTTACGGGATGCCCCGATCGCGCGCCGCAGACCGATCTCGGATCGTCGCTCGAGTACAGACACCAGCGTCGTGTTCGACACTCCGAGTGCGCCGATGGTCAGCGAGACCGCAGCGAGCCCGAGAAACAGTGCCCGGGTGTCGCTTTCGACACCTTGACGGAAGTGGCGGAGATCCGGAGGAATCCCCACGGTGAGCGCGTCTGGATCGAGCGGCGCGAGTGCTGCGGGTGCCTGTCTACCAACCTGGTCCGCTGCGCCTAGCGCGGTCCGGATGACCGCCGTCGTTCTGCCGAAGGTTGCCCGGTCGTTCGGTGACAGGCAGGATTCGTACGGGACGACCACCGCGCCGGTGAGGTTCGATTCCCCGGCGGGAGCGGTGAAGATGCCGAGAACCGCCGTCGCTTTCCCGTTGAGGTGAATGATCGGTTGAGCAGTGGGGTCGCCGATCCCCAACGCTTTGGCCGCCACGTCGTCCAACAGGGCAACGGACTCTCCTCTGGCTCCGTGGCCGTCGTCGAAGGAACGCCCGGTGTGTATCTTGACGCCGAGCGTCGACAGGGCGGCGGGTTGTGCCGCGATGAGCGTCAGTCGGTCGCCGATCGGCTGCTGGTGGGGAGGCGCGAGTTTGCTGATCGCCTGGTCGCCCTCCGCGACACACAGGTAACCGAGGTTCTTCACGCCGGCGAGTTTCCTCGCCCTGGTCTCGCTTCCCACCGCCGGGCGCGGTATCTCTGGCGGGTATTCGACGGTGACCAGGGTGGCTTTCAACGCGTCGAAACGATCTGAGATCGCGGCGTTGGCGCTGGCTGCCACACCGAGCGTGGCGACGGTCGCGGCGACACCGAGTCCGATGCCCCCGGTGGTCAATGCCGAGCGAACCGGTCGGCCGATGACCGCCTTGGCCGCCTGCGTGATGATGTCACGCAGGGAGGTTCCCCTACGACGTGACACAGCCGTCCACCACCCGGATGAGACGATCCGCGGATTCCCATACCTCCCGCTCGTGGGTCACTATGACGACTGCGCGTTCAGGGGTTACCAGATCACGGAGAAGCGCGAGGACGGCTGCGGTGTTCTCGCGATCGAGATTTCCCGTCGGCTCGTCGCAGAGGACGATGGCGGGATCATGCACCACGCCTCGGGCCACGGCCACCCGCTGTTGCTCGCCTCCGGATAGGGAAGCGGGGAGCGCGTGCAGTCGGTGCCCGAGGCCGACGGTCGTAAGCGCCGCCACCGCCCGTTGCCGTCGTTCGTGACGCGCCCAATTCTGATGAATGAGTGGAAGGGTGACGTTTTCGATACTGGTTAGATGACCGACCAGGTGAAACGACTGGAAGACGAAGCCGATCCGGGAGGCTCGGAGGCAGTCTCGATCCCGCTCGCAGAGCGTGCCCACGTCTCTGCCGGTGATCTTCACCGTGCCGGTTGATGGCTGATCGAGTAGCCCCATGATGTTCAACAAGGTGGACTTCCCTGATCCGGACGACCCGATGACCGCGACCATCTCGTTCGGCCGGATCGTCAAGGTGACATCGCGTAGCGCGTGAACCTCGGGCGGCCCTGGGTAGGTCTTCTTAACGCCGACGAGTTCAATCAACGGGGCGCTCATACGACGGACCTTCTGCTGTCAGCGCAACCTCCTCGCCCGAGACGAGACTGCCAGACAACGGAACGACCGCTGCCCGTCCGCCTGATGTGAGGACAACCTCCACCGCGACGCGTCGGCGACCTGTGGAGCCAATCACCTCAACCTGAACCTGCCCGTCCAGGCCGGTCCACAGCGCTGCCACGGGCACCACAACGGCATCCTCGGGGCTTTTCGCCCTCTGGATCGTGATCCGTTGCGCTTCGCCGACCAGGGGCGACAGGTTCTTCACATCCGAGACGGCGAAGACGGCTTCTCGGGTGGCCAGTCCGTCTCCATCGCCCGCCGCGTGGTCGCTCGCATCTCGTATCTCGATCAGGCGGGCCGACCT
>DASVCA010000003.1:0-11755 GCA_036381835.1 Micromonosporaceae bacterium | reverse complement strand
CCTGCGCGAGGCGCTGCAGCTCGGCCACAACTACATCGGCACCGAGCACATCCTGCTCGGCCTGATCCGGGAGGGCGAGGGCGTCGCCGCCCAGGTCCTGGTCAAGCTCGGCGCCGACCTCAACCGCGTCCGCCAGCAGGTAGAGGAAATCATCGGCCAGGGCCAGCAGGCACCGAGCGGGCACATCCCGTTCACGCCGCGGGCCAAGAAGGTGCTGGAGCTGTCTCTGCGCGAGGCGCTGCAGCTCGGCCACAACTACATCGGCACAGAGCACATCCTGCTCGGCCTGATCCGCGAGGGCGAGGGTGTCGCCGCGCAGGTCCTGGTCAAGCTGGGTGCGGACCTCAACCGGGTCCGCCAGCAGGTCATCCAGCTGCTCTCCGGCTACCAGCAGGGCAAGGAGCCGGCGGCGGCGGGTGCCGGCGCGGGCGAGTCCGCGCCGTCGACCAGCCTGGTGCTGGACCAGTTCGGCCGCAACCTCACCCAGGCCGCCCGCGAGGGCAAGCTCGACCCGGTGATCGGGCGCGAGAAGGAGATCGAGCGGGTGATGCAGGTGCTCTCCCGCCGTACCAAGAACAACCCGGTCCTGATCGGCGAGCCGGGGGTCGGTAAGACCGCCGTCGTCGAAGGGCTGGCCCAGAAGATCATCAAGGGTGAGGTGCCCGAGACCCTCAAGGACAAGCAGCTCTACACGCTTGACCTGGGTGCTCTGGTCGCCGGTTCGCGCTACCGCGGTGACTTCGAGGAGCGCCTGAAGAAGGTGCTCAAGGAGATCCGCACCCGCGGCGACATCATCCTGTTCATCGACGAGATCCACACCCTGGTGGGCGCGGGCGCGGCCGAGGGCGCGATCGACGCGGCGAGCATCCTGAAGCCGATGCTGGCCCGCGGCGAGCTGCAGACCATCGGCGCGACCACGCTGGACGAGTACCGCAAGCACCTGGAGAAGGACGCGGCGCTGGAGCGCCGGTTCCAGCCGATCCAGGTCGGTGAGCCGTCGCTGGCCCACACGATCGAGATCCTCAAGGGGCTGCGGGACCGGTACGAGGCGCACCACCGGGTGAACATCACCGACGCCGCCCTGGTGGCGGCGGCCACGCTCGCCGACCGGTACATCTCGGACCGCTTCCTCCCGGACAAGGCGATCGACCTGATCGACGAGGCCGGTGCCCGGATGCGGATCCGGCGGATGACCGCGCCGCCAGACCTGCGCGAGTTCGACGAGCGCATCGCCCAGGTGCGCCGCGACAAGGAGTCGGCGATCGACGCGCAGGACTTCGAGCGGGCGGCACAGCTGCGGGACAAGGAGAAGCAGCTGCTCGGCCAGAAGGCGCAGCGGGAGAAGGAGTGGAAGGCCGGCGATCTCGACGTCGTCAGCGAGGTCGACGACGAGCAGATCGCGGAGGTGCTGGCCAACTGGACCGGCATCCCGGTCTACAAGCTCACCGAGGAGGAGACCTCCCGGCTGCTGCGCATGGAGGAGGAGCTGCACAAGCGGGTCGTCGGCCAGGCGGACGCCGTCAAGGCGGTGTCGAAGGCGATCCGGCGTACCCGGGCCGGTCTGAAGGACCCCAAGCGCCCGTCCGGCTCGTTCATCTTCGCCGGTCCGTCCGGTGTGGGTAAGACCGAGCTGTCCAAGGCGCTCGCGGAGTTCCTCTTCGGCAGCGAGGACGCGCTGATCCAGCTCGACATGAGTGAGTTCCACGACCGCTACACCGTGTCGCGGCTGGTCGGGGCACCCCCCGGCTACGTCGGGTACGACGAGGGCGGCCAGCTCACCGAGAAGGTGCGTCGTCGGCCGTTCTCGGTGGTCCTCTTCGACGAGATCGAGAAGGCCCACCCGGACGTGTTCAACACGCTCCTGCAGATCCTCGAGGACGGTCGGTTGACCGACGGTCAGGGCCGGATCGTGGACTTCAAGAACACGGTCATCATCCTGACCACCAACCTCGGCACGCGGGACGTGGCCAAGGCGGTGTCGCTGGGCTTCCAGGCCTCGGAGGACTCGGATTCCAACTACGACCGGATGAAGCAGAAGGTCAACGACGAGTTGAAGCAGCACTTCCGGCCGGAGTTCCTGAACCGGATCGACGACACGATCGTGTTCCACCAGCTGACGCAGTCGGAGATCCTCTCGATCGTGGACATCATGATCCAGCGGATCGAGACTCAGCTGAAGAACAAGGACATGGGGCTGGAGCTCACCGAGAACGCCAAGAAGTACCTGGCGAAGAAGGGCTTCGACCCGGTGCTCGGCGCCCGTCCGCTGCGTCGCACGATCCAGCGGGACATCGAGGACAACCTCTCCGAGCGGATCCTGTTCGGCGAGTTGACCCCGGGCCAGATCGTGGTGGTCGACTGCGAGGGCGACCCGGAGGACATCGACAAGTCCCGGCTGGTCTTTCGCGGGGCGGACAAGCCGGTAACGGTTCCCGACGCGGTGCCGGCCGACCTCGGCGGCACGGCGGCCACGGGCGCGGACGAGTGATCGAACAGGTCCTCTGACAGCGGGGTTCGGCCCGGCGGCGTAACCCGCCGGGCCGAACCTTTTCCGCGCCGCCCTACGCGCCGTCCCCGGCGAGCCGGTACGCGTCGTCGCCGACCGGCTCCACCAGGCCGTCCGCGACGAGGCCGGCCAGCGCCCGAGCCCGCTGGGCGGCATCGGCCCACACCGGGTCGAGCCGCTCCCGGGACACCGGGCCGCTGGCCTCGCGCAGCACCGCGAGGAGCCTGCCGCGTACCTGCCGGTCGGTGCCCGCGTACGGCTGCGGCCGACGGCTCGGTCCGGTCGGCGCCGGACGGCCGGCGGCCCGCCACGCGCAGACAGTGACCAGCGGGCAGGCCGCGCAGCGCGGTGTACGTGCGGTGCAGACCAGCGCGCCCAGCTCCATGAACGCGGCACTGGCCCGGGCTGCCCGGGCCGGCTCGGCCGGCAGTAGTCGCTCGGTGGCGGCGAGATCGGCGGCCCGGGTCGTCGGACCGGCGTCCGGCGCACCGGTCACGGCACGGGCGATGAGGCGCCGCACGTTGGTGTCGACGACCGGGTGCCGCTGTCCGTAGGCGAACGCGGCCACCGCGCGCGCGGTGTAGCCGCCCACCCCGGGCAGGGCCAGCAACTCGTCGAGCCGGTCCGGTACCCGCCCCGCGTGCCGCTCGACCAGGGCGACTGCGCACTCGTGCAGGCGTAGCGCCCGGCGCGGGTAGCCGAGGCGACCCCACATCCGGATCGCGGCGGCGGGGGTGTCCGCCGCCAGCGCCGCCGGCTTCGGCCATCGGTCCAGCCACGCCCGCCAGACCGGCAGCACCCGGGCGACCGGCGTCTGCTGCAGCATGATCTCGCTAACCAGGATCGCCCACGGGCTCACCCCGGGGTGCCGCCACGGCAGATCACGCGCGTTCTCGTCGTACCAGTCGATGGCCGCAGCCGCGAGCGTCGCCTTCACTGTCCTCTCCCCGGTCCCTGCTTCCCGCCGAAGCCCGGCTGTCGATCCTGACATGCGCGGTGGCTTGGCCATGTCCCGCCCAGTGGGCGGAGCACGGGGTACGGGCACAAAGATCATCTTGCTCGGGCATGCTGATCTAGTGAGCGAGCTTGCGATCACCGTCATCGGCCAGGATCGGCCGGGAATCGTGGCTGACGTCGCCGATCGCCTGGCCGGCATCGGCGCGAACCTGACCGATTCGACCATGACCCGCCTGCGCGGGCATTTCGCGATGACCCTGGTGTGCACCGGGCCGGACGCCGCTGCGGCCGAGGCCGCCCTGGTGCCCATCACCGCCGACGGCAGCCTGGTGGCGACGGTCCGCGAGGTTCGGGCGGACGCCGAGGACCGGTACACCGGCGAGCCGTATGTGCTGAGCGTGCACGGGGCCGACCGGCTCGGCATCGTCGCGGCCGTGACCCGGGTGGTGGCGCAAGCCGGCGGCAACATCACGGACCTGACCACCCGGCTGCGTGACTCGCTCTACGTCCTGCTCGCCGAGGTGGACCTGCCGCCGGGTTCGGCGGACGACGTGTCCCTGCGGCTGGCGGAGACCGCGCGTGAGCTCGACGTCGAGGTGACGCTGCGTCGAGCGGAGACGGATGTGCTGTGAGTTCGGAAAGCTCCCCATTCGGCGACTGGACCCCGCAGGAGCTCGGTGCCGGCCGGGTGCGACCGGTCGTCACCGCGCCGCATCCGGTGCTGTCCCGACCCGCTGAGCCGGTGGATCCGGCGGATCCCGAGGTGGTACGGCTCGCCGCCGACCTGGTGGCCACCATGCGGGTGTCCCCAGGCTGTGTCGGGCTCGCCGCTGTGCAGATCGGGGTGGGGGTGCAGGTGTTCGCGGTGGACGTGACGGGCCATCCGAAGGCGCTGACCGTCCACGGCACGTTCGTGCTCTGCAATGCGAAGGTCGTGGAGGCCAGCCGTTGGAAGGTGGGCCGCGAGGGGTGCATGTCGGTCCCGCATCTGACCGGGGACGTCAAGCGGGCCGGCCGACTCGTGGTGGAGGGCGTGCTGCCCGGTACGGGCGAGCCGGTGCGGCTTGCCACCGACGCTTTCGAGGCCCGGGCCGTGCAGCATGAGATCGACCATTGTGACGGGATGTTGTTCCTCGACCGGGTCGCCGGGGCGCACGCCGTCTATCCCCGCAAGGTCTACCTGTGATCCCGGCCGGTGCCGCCGCTGCTTGACCGAACCGTTATGCTTCCCGCTGCGTGCGGTGGTTTCGCCCCGTGACGCGGTGGTTCGGCCGCGACTCGTCTCCCGCTCGCGAGGCCCGGCGAGTCGTTGTGATCAATGCCGCCTAACTCGATAGCGTGAGGCATTATGCGACTGACGGTTGGCCCCCTGCCCCCTGCCGTCTACTGGCGACGTCGGGCGATGGTGCTCGGCGTGGTGCTGCTCTTCGTACTGGTCATCGTCTATTCGTGTAGCGGACCGGAACAGAAGCAGGCGGCCAACCCCGAGCAGACCTCATCCCCGCAGGCCACCACGTCGGTGCACACCCCGACCAGCGACCCGCCGAGCGCCGAGCCGACCGTCGACCCGGTGGTGGACGAGTCGAACGGGCCGGAGCCCTCGCCGGCACCGGCCGGGAAGGCGTGTGCCGACAGCGAGATCCAGGTGACGGTCGCGCCGTCGCGCAGCAGCATGCCGCGGGGTGGCACCGTCGAGATCAAGCTCACCATCAAGAACATCTCCGACCGCACCTGTGACCTGGACGTCGGCCCGGACGCGCAGGAGGTCTACCTCATGGCCGGAGCGCAGCGGGTCTGGTCGTCCGATACCTGCGGCACCGCCCAGGGCTCGAACGTGGTGAGCTTCCCGCCGAACATCGCCCACGAGTACCGGGTCGCCTGGAACGGCAAGGAGAGCACGGCCTGCGCCGGCGGGGCCGCCGCGGGCCAGGTCGCCGCAGCAGACGAGTATCAGATCTACGGCCGGCTCGGTACGAAGCACAGTGACCCGGTGCCGTTGACGGTCACCGGGTGACGCCTGAGCTGGTGCCCCTTCAAGGCGATACGGGTCAACTCGGCGTCGATACGGGCGATGGCATTGTCGCGCACCTGCTGGCTCACCACCACGGCGACCGCCTCAGCTCGACAGCACGCTTGTCCCTTTTTCGCAACCTGGCCGATGTTCTTCGCTTCACTGCGAAGGTGCTGTTCGTCTCCTGGACGATTAGCGATCTTCTCAATCAACATCGTCCAGGATCAGGACGGCGACTTTCCTCGTTTAGGGAATAATCAAAACGTACCCATCACAAACCTCGTGAATGCACAAGGCCAGGCTGAGGTTGCGGTCTGCCAGCGAGTCGCGGCAGTATGCGACAGCGCGAGGCCTCCGGTTGGGACATAGCATCATCGTCGATCAGTTGTCTTATCGAGAGCCTCACCCCTACCGTGCTTGATTTTTCTTCGCCTTGTCAAAGAACTACCTCTAGGCACTCACTGAGTCCGTCGAAGGAGCCGTGCTGACGTTCCGTCGACTCAACCCATGTAGCTTCCGGGGATGCCCTTTGATATGTATTTCTTATCAGCAGTTGAGGTGTTACGGAGTCATTTGATGCTGTCACGATGCACGCTTTGCCAGCTGTTGTCGCCTCGATTTCCCGATGCAGCGGAATGCGGTCGCAGGCAGCGAACCGTGACGCTAAAAGATCAGCAACACTACGAATCTTCTTGTTGGCACCAGTTGGTGGCTGAGTTGTCGAACACACTTCCTGCCACTCGGCGAGTCTCGCGGGGGATAGCGAGTCTCGGCCAAACCGCTGCCAGTACTCGTCGGAAAGGGTGCCGATCTCAGCGACGGCTTCACCTTGGATAATCCTTCTGGAGCGCTCCTTTACGTACCTTTCGTCGGAGTAACCCAGCTCAACCACGGCGGATAGTTGGTCGAATAATGTCACCGGCAACGAACGGGACGCTACCGCCGTCGGTGCAATTGCCTCGACGGCACCGAACTCTCGTTCCAGAATGGTGGCCTGTTCTGAAATGAGGGCCTCACCATCGACTCCCACGGGGAACGGGCGAACGAGAACACTCCAGGCCAAGCTGATCCCCTCGGCCTCATCAGATGCTCCGTTCAGCAAGTAGGCGAGCCTCATGGAACCCCAGGAGTGACCAACGAACCCCTTGAGGTTGACGTGGTTCATTCGGATGATCGCCATGACCAAGTCGGCATAGGTGGCTGGATCGAATCCCCAATCCCGGTTTGCAACCGGCTGGTTGGGCTGTAAGCCCGGCCGCCATGCTAGCTGGCAGGTCTGTGCAACGTCTGGGGCGCTGTCATTGACTGCAGCGACCTGATTTCGGAGATGGCGATAATGTGCCGCGAGCGCGCTCTCACAACCCTGGGGAAGCTCTTGCGTCACCCATGGCTCCTCAATGAAAAGCAGGTTGTACCGCTCGCTCAGCATGCTGAAGTTGGCCGCGAATGCACCAAGGTTTGCAGCTCCAGACAGCAAAGCTATCCCAGGCCCCCCGAGGTCAACGAGGACGGTTTCGGCCGTCCTATTACGGCTGCGGAGAAGGGCATAGCGCCAAGTATGCACGCCGTCGGTGATCGCCGAGCATGTTTCGCGCGTCGGCACGGTATCGCACGATTCAGACAACGATGTCCAGGGATCTAGGCTCTGCTCGACTTGTCCCGTCCTGGATGCGAGCTTCGGAAGTGCGATGAGGGCGACCGGGCCGAGAATCGCGGCAAGAAGCGCTGCGACTGCGGCGCGGCGGGCGCCGCGGCTACGCCGCCACGCCCGCCATCCAAGCCCTCGATTATCGTGAGGGTTTGTTACCATCCGCTGTCTTTCTGAACCCAGTGCTGTTTCTGCCAGGTTCCCTGGACGAACTGGTTGGCCACCGTCGCCCAGTTGTAGTCTGCCATGATGGGCACGACGGTGGAGTTACTGGCATTGAAGTCGCCGGCGACGTCCATGTACATCTGACCGGTGCGACCGTTCCACGTCGTATCGTCAAGCTGATAGTCAATGCCGATCTTACGACTCGTCGTGTTGATGTCCAGCCAGTAATCTTCGCACTTGTTGTACGGTACGCTGACTTCTCCTGTGACGCCGCCGTAGGTGCCACTGAGAGTGAACGTGCCAGCCGTGTAGCAGGTGGCATTGAGGTAGCGAGGGCTCCAGTCGTTGAGCTTGGGTAGCCGCGATTCATAACCCGCCCACGGACGTGACGCGGCGTAGAGATCCGTCGTCTTGTAGAGCCCGAACTTCGGCACCGCCGGCGTCCAGAGCATCCAGCGGTTGTACACCCAGTGAACGGTGCTGGGCTGCGCCCACCACTCCCAACACGAGACCATCTTGTGATCGCGGTCTGCCGTGTAATGGGGGTCAAACCAGGTCGTAGTGCAGCCGTTGTTCTGCTTGTACATGTTCTTGGGATTGCTGCCCGCGCTGTAGCCCGCGCCGGTCGACGTGGGAACGATCGCCGTCGCAGGCGCTCCACCCGACTCGACTCCCATACCCATCTGCCCGGAGCCGTCAGCGAACTCGGCAAGCTGAATCTCGATCGACTGCGGGGCCTGCTCGCCCTCCCACACTACGTCTATCCGTCGACCTGGTGTAAATGGATCCGGTAGCGAAGCCACGCTCACCGTGCGCTCGTCGACCACCCGGCCGAGCCGGGCCTGATCGTTGAGGTGCTCGGCAACCCGGCTCCGTGCCTTTGTCGCCGTCGCAGGCAGTCTGTCTGCTCGCACGCTCGCCGCCCGGAGCTCCGCAGCGTTGAAGTACGCCTTCCGGACGACCGGCTGTTCGGCAGCGCTAGCAGGCGTGGCGATGGTCGCCGCACCAGCGGACCCTATGGCAAATGCCATCAGCCCGGATAGAATCGCTTTCGTCCTCACAACACTCCATTCCACGAGTACCAATAGTGGGGACACCCGCGTCCCGTCGGCTGCATTCCGGCGGGGCGCTTCTCATTGATCACGACGGTATCAGCGGCTTCCCTCCGCCGCTGACCTATGAGGACCAGCCTCGGGTCGACATCGAGCCACATTACTACCTACGGTAAGGGCAACCGGACTTTTTGGCGCGATCTGTCCCGATCTTGTCGCGCCCATATCACGCAGGGCAACTTTCAGAAAGAAGTCGCAGATCGACAATGAGGGGTCGGCTGGCCTCCCCTCGAAGCGTGAAGGTCAGAGCGTAAGAGCGTGTTTGGGAGGGTGTTGATTAGGTCCAGGTGAAGGCTCGGCGGGTTGGGTGTCGGGCCGGGTGCCGGCGGGTGATCCGGCGGGCCGTGCCAGCGACTTCTCCATGACCCAGCTGTGTTGGTGATAATGAATCCCTTTCCAGCCGTTGACCCCTTTTCACCGGTGTCGTAGTCGCGGCTGACGGTCGGCTGTCTGCGAGTCGATGACCCGGCGTCCTCCCAACGGGCGGAGCATCGGTAGACCGTCTGTCATGGTGGCAGATCCACGGTAGATGCCGCCATGGACGATCCGACCGGACGACGTACAGGATCGCGTTGACGATCAAACACTCAGACGTAGCGTTCCAGGATCGACGCTTCGGCGAGCCGTGAGAGCCCTTCCCGGATCGTGCGTGCCCGAGCGTCACCGATGCCCTCGACTGCTTGCAGGTCCTCGACGGTGGCGCCGAGCAGCCGTTGGAGACTCCCGAAGTGGTTGACCAGCCGCTCCACGATCGGGGTCGGCAGACGCGGCACCTTGGCCAGCATCCGGTAGCCTTGCGGGCTCACCGCCGAGTCGAGCACGTCGCTCGACCCGGGGTAGCCGATCGCTTTGGCCACCGACACCAGATCGATCAGCTCCGCCGCGCTCAGCATGTCGAGTTCGACCAGCGCTTCGTCGAGGGTGCGGGCCTTGCGTCCGGTCGGCAGGTAGTCGCGGATCACCAGGGTGCGGTCGGAGTCCACTCCGGCCATCAGCTCGTCGAGTTGCAGGGCGAGCAGCCGGCCGTCGGTGCCTAACTCCACCACGTACCCGGCGATCTCGTCGGCGATCCGGCGGACCATCTCCAGGCGCTGTACCACCGACACCGCGTCCCGTACGGTCACCAGGTCCTCGATCTCCAGCGCGGACAGGGTGCCGGAGACCTCGTCGAGCCGCAGCTTGTACCGCTCCAGAGTCTGCAGGGCCTGGTTCGCGCGGGACAGGATCGCCGCTGAATCGTCGATGACGTGACGTTGCCCGTTCACGTACAGGCTGATGATCCGCATGGACTGGCTGACCGAGATCACCGGGTAGCCGGTCTGGCGGGCCACCCGTTCCGCGGTGCGGTGCCGGGTGCCGGATTCCTCGGTGGGGATCGACGAGTCGGGCATCAGGTGCACCCCGGCGCGCACGATCCGGGACCCGTCGCTGGAGAGCACCACCGCGCCGTCCATCTTGCACAGCTCCCGCACCTTCGTCGCCGAGAACTCGACGTCGAGCGGGAAGCCACCGGTGCAGATCGATTCGACGGTCTCGTCGTAGCCGAGCACGATCAGCGCGCCGGTGTTGCCGCGCAGGATGCGCTCGAGTCCCTCGCGAAGCGCGGTCCCCGGCGCCATGAGAGCAAGGGTGGCCCGCAGCGGATCCCCGCTCCCGCTCGCGGAGCCGCCGGCGGGCAGCCCCGGGTGGAGGGCTCGCCCATTCGCACCAACGACCCCGGCGCGGCCAGGGGAGCCGGCGCTGGCGGTCTTGTTGGTTTCCCGGTCCATCGGCACCCGGACAGTCTACGGACCACCTGGTGCGAGAAGCTCGCGTGGTTACGTTCCTGTGACCGCTTCCGTACTTCTTGTGAGATCTGATATCGCAATCCGGAAATTTCCGCACCCGGCCGGGGTTACGCATCCGCGCCGGTGGGATCGTCGGCGGAGAGTCGGGCCGCCCACTGCAGAGCGGCACGCACGTCGCTCACCTCGATCACCCGCATCCCGGTGGCCGTCTCGGTCGTCTCCGGTCCGCAACCCGGTGGCACCAGGGCGTACCGGAAGCCGAGACGGCTCGCTTCGGCGAGCCGCCGAGGCACCCCGCCCACCCGCCGGACCTCCCCGGTCAGCCCGACCTCGCCGATCGCCACCAGATGCGGGGAGAGCGCGAGATCGAGGCCGCCGGAGGCGACCGCGAGCGCGATCGCGAGATCCGCGGCCGGTTCCACCACCCGGATGCCGCCCACGGTCGCCGCGAACACCTCCCGGTCGTGCAGGGTGAGCCGTTCGGTTCGGCGTTGCAGCACCGCGAGCACCATCGCCAGCCGGGCGCTGTCCAGGCCGGAAACGGTCCGTCGGGGCGAGCCGGCCACCGTTGCCCCGATCAGTGCCTGCACCTCGGTGACCAGGGCTCGTCGCCCCTCCACGGCGACCGTGACGCAGGTGCCGGGCACCGGTTCGGAGTAGCGGGTCAGGAACAAGCCGGAGGGGTCGGGCAGGCTGGTGATGCCGCCCTCGTGCATCTCGAAGCAGCCCACCTCGTCGGCGGCGCCGAACCGGTTCTTCACCCCTCGGACCAGGCGCAGCGACGAGTGGCGGTCGCCTTCGAAATACAGCACCACGTCGACCAGGTGCTCCAACACCCGAGGGCCGGCGACCTGGCCGTCCTTGGTGACGTGTCCGACCAGGACCGTCGCGATGCCCCGTTCCTTGGCGACCGTGACCAGCGCGGCGGCGACGGCGCGTACCTGCGTCACCCCACCCGGCACGCCCTCCACGCCGGGCGCGGAGACGGTCTGCACCGAGTCGAGCACCAGCAGTCCCGGCCGGACCGCGTCGAGATGCCCGAGTACGGCACCCAGGTCAGTCTCCGCCGCCAGGTAGAGCCGGTCGTGCAGGGCGCCCATGCGTTCGGCGCGCAGCCGGACCTGGCTCACCGACTCCTCGCCGCTGACCACAAGGGACGGGGTGTCGGCGTGGTCCGCCCACTGCTGTGCGACGTCGAGTAGCAGCGTCGACTTGCCCACGCCCGGCTCCCCGGCGAGCAGGACGACCGCGCCCGGTACGAGCCCGCCGCCGAGCACCCGGTCGAGTTCGCTCACCCCGGTCGGTCTGGCCTTCGCCGGTTCGGCGCTGATGCTGGAGATGGGGCGGGCCGGTTCGGCCGGCAGCCGCGAGCTGACGACTCGGCCCGAGACCACGGGGCCGGCGGCCACCTCGATGACCGCCCCCCATTCCCCGCACTCCGGGCAGCGCCCCACCCATTTCGGGGGCTGATGGCCGCAGGCGTCGCACTGGTAGACGGGGCGAGCGTCCCGCCCCGTGGCTCGGGGGCGGGCGGAGGCCGAACGTGCGCTCGGGCGGGAAGTCACGGGC
>DASVCA010000002.1:0-11957 GCA_036381835.1 Micromonosporaceae bacterium | reverse complement strand
TCCACCGCCGCGTCCGCCCCGTCGGGTGGCGTCGTCGTCGCCATGCCCGTCAAGCCCGACACGAACGGGCCGAAGAATGTCTCGGACGCTACGACATCCGGAGCCGAGGACGCCGACCGGACGATGGAACTGCCGGCCACGGTGTTGCGGCCGACCGGCGCGGCGCAGACCCGTATCCCCGGGCAGCCCTCGGGAGGCGAGTCGGAGAACGGACGGTCCGCCCAGCCGAACGACGGCGACTCGGCGGGGACGTCGGACGCGCCGTCAGACGGAAAGTCACCGGGCCGCCCGATCGAGCTGTCCCGGGACGGCCTACCTCGCCGGGTGCGACAGAACCGCACCCGCCGACCCGGTCCGACATCGGCTCGTGCGACGGGTGGGGAGTCAGCCGCCGCCCGCTCACCCGAGCAGATTCGAGCCGCGATGTCCGCGCTGCAAGCCGGCACGATGCGCGGGCGCCGGGACGCTGCCGCGATCCCGGCTGCCGCTACGCCCCACGTGGACGTCCCCGACGCCCGCCCTGGGGACGTCACCGAATCCGGAAGGAACGAGTAAGGGTGTACACGACCAGGAACGCTGCGAATCTCGACTGGCTGCTCGACGACCTGGTGGAACGCATACCAAGCGCGCAGCAGGCGGTCGTGCTGTCCGCGGACGGGCTGCTGATGGGCTCGTCACGGGGACTGAGCCGGGAAGACGCGGAGCACCTTTCCGCGATGGCCGCCGGATTCCAGAGCCTGGCCAAAGGCGCCAGCCGTCACTTCAACGCCGGCCCGGTGCGCCAGACCGTGGTGGAGATGGAGTCCGCCTACCTCTTCGTGTCCGCGGCCGGTCAGGGTGCCTGTCTCGCGGTTCTCGCCAGTACGGACGCGGACATCGGGTTGATCGCCTACGAGATGGCGATGCTGGTCATACGGGTCGGACAGAACATGAGCACGCCGGAGCGTAACGCGGCGGTGTCCTCCGATGCGGGGTGACCCGGATCATGACTGGGCGGACGAGGAGGCCGGACCAGTAGTCCGCCCGTACGCCGTGACGGGCGGCCGGGTGCGGCCTGCCACCGAGGGCTTCGACCTGGTCGCCTTCGTACAGGCGAGCGACCACGCACCCGGACCCGATCAGCACCTGCACCCCGAACATCTGGCCATCATCGCGATAGCCCAGGAGTCGATCTCGGTGGCGGAAGTCGCGGCACGCCTCAATCTCCCTCTCGGAGTGGTCCGCGTGCTTCTCGGTGATCTTCTCCAGGCCGGGCTCGTCGAGATCCACGAGCCGGCGGCCGCTCAATTCCCAGATGACAACCTTCTCAAGGCGGTGGTAAATGGACTCCGGGCGCTCTGACCAGAACGGCTCCGAGCGGCGGCGCCCTCCGATGGCGCTGAAGATCCTCATCGCCGGTGGCTTCGGCGTCGGGAAGACCACGCTGGTGGGCGCGGTCAGCGAGATCAAGCCGCTGCAGACCGAGGAAGTGATCACCGGTGCGAGCATCGGCACGGACGACCTGTCCGGGGTCGAATCCAAGCGGGGCACCACGGTCGCCATGGACTTCGGGCGGATCACCATCAACGAGGATCTGCAGGTGTACCTCTTCGGCACGCCCGGGCAGGACCGGTTCTGGTTCCTCTGGGACGAGCTCGCCTTCGGCGCGCTCGGCGCGGTCGTGCTCGCCGACACCCGGCGCCTCGCCGACTGCTTCCCGTCGATCGACTATTTCGAGCAGCGGGGGACCCCGTTCGTCGTCGGGGTGAACTGCTTCGAAGGCGCCCAGCGCTACAGCCCCGATGCGGTACGCGACGCGCTGGACCTGGACCCGGACGTCCCCGTGCTGCTCTGCGACGCCCGCAGCCGCCAGTCGGGCAAGAACCTGCTCATCGCACTGGTCGAACACGTGGCGAAGCGCCGTGCCCATGCGGTCCGAAGCGGTTGAGATGGCGGTTCGATGTCCCGCGTCCCGTCTCGCACCAGGCCTAGGTGATCACCACGCGTATTAGTCGATCTTAAACCCCGTATCTGCTGAGTAACTATCAGCCGAACGTACCTGGCAGCACTCGGCCAGCCCACGCAAGATAGTCAGCGTGCCGGGCCGCCACCGTATGCAGAAGAAGAGAAGTCGAAGCAGGGGCGTCATCGCGACCGTGATGACGCTGGCCGTGCTGGCCGCCGGCGGCTGGTTCGGGTACCGAACCGTGCTGGGGCCCGGTTGCTCCGGCCAGGTACGGATCACCGTCGCGGCCGCGCCCGAGATCGCGCCGGTGCTCCAGGCGACCGTCACCGACTGGACGAAGAACGGTGGCGCGGTGGACGGCAGGTGCGTCGCGGCCGACGTGACGCCGGCCGACCCGGCCGAGGTCGCCGCCGCGGTGGCCACCAAGCACAACGTCGCCGTCGCCGGCATCGGCCGAGCCGGCGGCGGTGTCAACCTGCCTGACGTCTGGATCCCCGACTCGTCGATGTGGCTGGCCCGGCTGCACGCCGTAGCACCCGGGTTCACACCCGACAACGCCGAGTCCATCGCGCGCAGCCCCGTGGTCCTGGCGATGCCCGAACCGGTGGCGGCCGAGGTCGGCTGGCCGGAGAAGCAGCTCGGCTGGGGTGATCTGTTGGCTCAGATCGCGGGCGGCTCGGCGCTGCGGGCGGGGATCGTCGAACCCAGCCGCGACGCCGCGGGCCTGTCCGGTCTGCTCGCCATCAGCGCCGCCGCCCAGGCCGCGGAGGACCCGCAGACCGTCACCACCGCGCTGCTGCGTGCCTTGGCCACCGGCAAGTCGGCGCTGCGCGAGGATCTGCTCGCCCGGTTCCCCCGGTCGAACGACGCGGCCAGCATCGCGTCCGCGTTGAGCGCCGCGGCCCTGTCCGAAGAGGACGTCATCGAGTACAACGCCAAGCGACCGCCCATTCCGCTCGCCGCCCTCTATCTCGAACCGGCACCCCCTGCCCTCGACTACCCGTACGCGATCATGCCCGGCACCGATCCGGTGCGGGCGGCGGCGGCCGACCGCCTGTTCGACGCGTTCACGGGGAGCGCGTTCCGGGACCGGCTGGCGGCACGGGGGCTGCGCGCTGCCGACGGCACCGGCGGCAACGGCTTCACCCCACCGCGCGGTGCACCGGAGACGATCGCGGCGGCCGGCGACGAGTCCGGCGGCGCTGCGGCGGCCGGGCCCGACGTGGCGGTCATCGACCGGGTCATCTCCACCTGGATGGCGGTCACGCTGCCCGGCCGGATGCTCGCCGTGATGGACGTCTCCGGCTCGATGTTCCAGCGGGTGCCCACCGCGAACAACGCCACCCGAATGCAGGTCACCCTCGCCGCCGCGCAGCGCGGGCTGGACCTCTTCGACGATTCGTGGGCCGTCGGGCTGTGGGTCTTCTCCACCCAGCTGGCCGGCAACCGGGACTACCGGGAGCTGGTGCCCATCGGCACTCTGGCCGGCCAGCGCACCCGCCTGCGGGAGGCGATCAGCCAGATCACGCCGAAGCCCAACGGCGACACCGGCCTCTACGACACGCTGCTGGCCGCCTACCAGACGGTGCAGAAGGACTGGCAGGCCGGCCGGGTCAACTCGGTGGTGATCTTCACCGATGGGAAGAACGAAGACGCTAACGGGATCAGCCATGCCCGACTGCTCGAGAAACTGAAGGAACTGGCCGATCCGGAGAAGCCGATCCAGGTGATCGTCATCGGCATCGGGACCGACTTGGGTCAGGACGAGCTGACGGCGATCACCGAGGTGACCGGAGGCGGTGTCTTCATCGCCGAGGACCCGGCGAACATCGGTGACATCCTGCTCAAAGCGATCTCCCTGCGGCCGGCCACGGTCCGGTGACCCGGGCGACCTCGGCGGCCACAACCTCCGGCCGCAGGTCCGCCATGCAGGCCGGGCCGGCGGGGGAGAGCGGGCAGCGCCCGCTCCACCAGCAGACCTGCTCGGTGATGGCGGTCGGCTGTCGGTAGCCGCACTCCGGCAGACCTTGCAGGTCCACGCCCGGCGGCAGGTCCCGCCCGATCCCGTAACGCAGCGCCAGGGTGGGCCCGAACAACGCGACCGTGCGGGCCCCCATCGCCGCCGCGAGCCGAACCGGTCCGGTGTCGCCGCCCACCACCACGCCGTCCTGCGCGGCCACCGCGGCGAAGACTGCGGCCAACTGGCGCAGGCTTCCCCGCGGCAGAGCGGCTCCGGCCCCGGCATGCGGGGGGCCGACGGTCAACAGCGGATGCCCGGCAGCGGCGAGCAGGCCGGCCAACCGGCGCCAGCGCTGCGGCGGCCACTGTTTCACCTTCATCCCCGCCTCGGTGACCAGGACCACCGGCGGCAGGATCACCTCGCGCGGTAGTCGTGCCGCCACCGTCCGAGCACCCTGGGCCAGCTCCGCCGGCCACAGATGCACCCGGGACGGGCTAATCACGTCGTCGGGGTCCAACAGCCCCTCGGCGCACAGGATCTGCAGATAGCGGTCCCCGATCCGCTCGTGCACCGGCGGTCGCCGCCACAGGTCGGTCACACACCGGGCACCGGAGGCCACCAACAGGTCCGGAATGCCGTCGTACCGCGTGGTGGTGATCGCCAGCGCCGGCGGGTGTGCGGCGAGTACCTCCAGCACCGCCTCCCGTTCCGCACCCGGGCGGCCGTGCCGCGGCGTGTAGACGTCGGCCACCGCCGGATCCCCGCGCAGCAGTTCGGCCCCGGGCTCGTGGGTGAGCACCCGCAGCGCCGCGTCCGGGTAGCGACGGGCCAGCCCGTGAATCGCGGGTAGCACCATGACCAGGTCGCCGATCCCGCCGAGCAGGTCGACCACCAGGATGTCCGTGTACCGCTCAGTCATCGCCCCGCCCGAGCAGCCGGAGGTAGAGATCGCGGTGCGCGACGGCAACCCGGGGCCACGAGTGCCGTTCGGCGAACCGGCGGCCGTTGGCGGACAGCCGATTCCGCAGAGCCGCGTCGTCCAGCAGGCGTCGCACCGTTCCCGCGATGGCCGAAGCGTCCCGTCGGATCGGGATCACCGCCACCGTCTCGTCCGCCCGCAGCTGCGGGTCGGGTGGGTCCGCCACGGTGACCGCGACCGGCCGGCCGTGGGCGAGCGCAGCCAGCAGCGCCCCGCTCTTCGTGGTCACCCCTGCCGTGAAGGGCAGTACGACCAGGTCGGCGGCGTGCAGCGCGGCGGAGACCTCGCGAGCGGGCAGGTGGCCGGTGAACCACACCGCGTCGGCCACCCCGAGGCGGTGTGCGTCCCGGTCGAGTTCCGCGCGGAACATCCGCGCCTGCGCTTCCGGCAGCGCCTGTGAGGTGAACCCGCCGACGACGAGGAGCCGGATGTCCGGGCGTTGCGTGCGCAGCGCCGCGAGCGCCTCCAACAGGTACCGCACCCCCTTCACCGGGTGCACGAAGCCGAAGAACAGCAGCAGCTCGGCGTGCGGGCCGAGCCGAAACCGCCGCCGCCACCGACGGCGGGCCTGCTCCGCCCCGCCGTGGTCGTCGACGTTCGGGGCCAACGGCACCCGCACCGGGCGGCGGCCGGTCCGGGTGACCAACCCGTCGGCGTGGTCGGCGTTGGTGACCACCAGCTCGGCGCTGGCCGGCACCAGCCGCCCGGTCTCCCGGCACCACAGTCCGGCGCGTTCGAGCGGCCGCCAGGCGCCGGCGGGCAGCCGCGCCGGCCAGGACCAGCCGCCGTACTCGTGCAACGTGGTGACCAGCGGTACGTCGCCGGGCAGCAGGAGCGGCAGCAGACCCGGCGCGCCGGAGAACCGGTACGCCGCCGGGGCGAACTGCACGTGGATTACCTGCGGACGGATCCGGCGGATCGTCCGGGCCGCCTGAGCGGTGCCGGCCAGCCAACGGCCGCGTACCGGCCGGACCGGCACCGACACCGCGGCCACCCCAACCTCGCCGAGCGCGTGCCGAAGCCGCTGAACGTAGTCGCTGACCCCGTCCCGGTCCGGCCCGCCCGGACCGTGTACCAGGGCGACGCGGATCCACCCGTCACCGCCCGCCGCTGTCACCGCCTTCGCCTCCCGCCGCTCGCCCTCCTCGTCGTACCGCCCTGACGCTCTGCGGCCCTTCCCGTCTCGACCGGCGGCAAACGGTTTCGGTCGCGGATTCCGGGGTAGCTGGCGGCCCGTGACCATGCCGCACCCGGCTGCGCTCACCGGCCCCCCGATCGCCTGGCGGGACCTGGACCGGGTGCTGGTGGTGCGCGCCGACAACCTGGGGGACGTGCTCATGGCGGGCCCGGCGCTGCGTGCCCTGCGGGCGGCCGCGCCGAACGCGCGCCTCGACCTGCTCGCCGCCCCGGCCGGCGCACCGGCCGCGCAACTGCTGCCCGAGGTGGCCGGGGTGCTCACCGCGTCGGTGTCCTGGCAGCACGCCGGGGCCGGAGGACCGCCGCTCGCCGAGGACCTGCGTCTGATCGAGCGGATCTCGGCCGGCAAGTATTCGGCCGCGGTGATCCTCACCTCGTTCTCCCAGTCCCCGTGGCCCGCCGGCTACCTGTGTCGGCTCGCCGGCGTACCGATCCGGGTGGGCATGTCGAAGGAGTTCGGCGGTGCCGGGCTGACCCACTGGGCGGCCGTGCCCGACAACGACGGTACGGCGGACACGATGCACCAGGTGGATCGGGCGTTGCACCTGCTCCGACAGGTGGGGGTGCCGCCGGTCGGCGCGCGGCTGCACGCGGTGGTGCCGGAGTGGGGCAGGCGGGCCGGGGCGGCCGTGCTGGCCGCCCACGGCGTGCCGGTCGGCCAGCCGTACGCGCTGCTGCTGCCCGGTGCGTCCTGTTCATCCCGCCGCTACCCGCCCGACCGGCTGGCCCGTGTGGCCCGGCTCCTCGCCGACGCGGGCCTGCCCGTGGTGGTCGCCGGGACGGCGAAGGAGGCGGGGCTGGTGGCGACGGTGACCGACGGGTGCCCGGGCGCGGTCGGGCTGGTGGACCGCCTGGAGCTGCCCGCGCTCGCGTACGCGGTGTCGGTGGCGAGCGTGGTGGTCTGCAACAACAGCGGCGGGGCGCACCTGGCCAGCGCCCTTCGCACGCCCGTGGTGGTGTTGTTCGCCGGTACGGAGCGGGTGTCGCAGTACCGGCCGAGGTTCGGCCCGGCGGCCGTGTTGACCGTGCCCACCGACTGCTCGCCGTGCCGGCAGTTCGTCTGCCCGTACGCGTCGGAATGCCTCGACGTTGCGCCGGAGCGGGTGGCGCGCGCGGCGCTCGGGCTGGCTGGTCGCCGGCGGGTGCGGCGATCGGTGTCGGTGCGTTCTGGGGTCGCGAACCGGGCCCCGGCATGATCGCCTGCCGCTCGGGCATCCACAGGTCGGGTATCCCTGCTTACGAGGAGGTAGGGCAGTGACGGCGGTGCAGCAACGGGACGTCGTGGACCTACTGCGGCAGCAGCACGATCAGATAAAGGACCTGTTCAACCAGCTGAAGTCGGCCCAGGGCGGGCAGAAGCGCGAGATCTTCCAGGATCTGGTGCGTCTGCTGGCCGTGCACGAGAGCGCCGAGGAACTGGTGGTGCATCCGGAGGCTCGCCGGCAGGCGGGGGACCGGGTGGTCGAGGCGCGGTTGCACGAGGAGGACGAGGCCAAGCACGCCTTGGCGGAGCTGTACGAGCTGGGTGTGGACCATCCGCATTTCAACAGCAGGCTGGAACCGTTCGCCCAGTCCGTGATCGAGCATGCCGAGCGGGAGGAGCGGGAGGAGTTCCCGAAGCTGCGGCAACAGCTTTCCGAGGAGCGGCTGCGGCGGATGGCCGGGGCCGTCGAGGCGGCCGAGAAGATCGCACCGACCCGGCCTCATCCGATGGCCGGGGAGTCGGCGATGGCGAATCTGCTGGCCGGTCCGCCGCTCGCGGTCTTCGACCGGACCCGGGACGCGGTACGCGACTGGCGTGAATCCCGCATGCGCTGACGACTCGTGGTGTGTGTGCGGTCGGCCGGTAAGGCCGGCCGCACACAGCACTTGCCGCCCAAACGACCAGCCCATGATCGACTCCATTTCACTGAAGTTGGGCCATCCACCCGGTCTCGTCACCGCAACTTCAGTGATCTGGAGTGGATCTTCGCCGAAGACGGCAGGACGGGGCAGCTGCGTGCCTGACACGCTGGGCGTTTTCTGCCTCTTTGAGGTGTGCGCGGGGGAGACTGCAGATATGGCACGTACCCCCGGAAGGCACCGCTGGTCACCGCCGCAGCCCAGAAGGGACCGCATGCGGCGCCGGCTGGTGGGGTCGATCCTCGCTGCCGCGACACTCGGACTGCTCGCCGTGGGCGGGACGGCCTTCATCGGCGATCCGCACGCGGCGAACCGTTCGGCCGCCGACGACACCGACCGACCCGGATCGCCCACCGGGCAACCCGTGACCGAGCCGCCGCTCACGCCGCCCGCGACCGGGTCCGCATCCCCGCAGCAGCTCTCCGACGGTACGTCGACGGCGGGCTCCCGCACGATGGGCGGACCCGGCGGACCGGGCAGCTCCGCCGACACCGCCGAGGAGCGCCGCCCGGACCGCCGGTACGACACCTGCGAGCAGGTCGTCGCCGCCGGACTCGGGCCGTACAAGGCGGACCGGGACCCCGAGTACGACTGGTACCCGGACAGCGACCGCGACGGCTGGGCGTGCGAGCGGGGACCGGCCCGCCCCCGGGTCCACTACCACGACTGCGACGAGGCGTGGGCGGCCGGTGCGGCACCCCTGCACCGGGGTGAGCCGGGCTACGGGCGGCATCTCGACCGCGACGGCGACGGCGTGGCCTGCGACTAGATCACGCACCTGCAGGGAAAGAGTGGTCTCGCCCGGCTGAGGAGGCCACACATTACGGGAAGCTGCGCGATCTCGGCGGGAGCCGACGCCACCCGGGGCGCGGGCGCTTGCCGGTAGCCGGCCGGCGTGGTTGGCTGCCCGCCATGACCACCGCGAGCGGCCGGCGGGCTCCCGTACGCGGATCGACCGTGCACCGGCTCTACAGCGTGATCGTCTTCGTCGTCCTCGCGTCCCTGGACAACGTGGCCATCGGTCTGGTGCCGCCGCTGTACCGCCCGATCGCCGCCGACCTCGGCGTCGCCGAGCCGACGCTGGGCCTGGTCACCGCGGCGAGTTTCCTGGTCAGCGCGGTCGCCGCAGTCGCCTTCGCATACGCCGGCGACCGCTCCGACCGCAAGCCGCTGCTGATGATCGGCACGCTGATCTGGGCGGCCGGCACGGCTGGCAGCGCCTTCGCGGGCGGCTACGCCGCCTTCCTCGCCGCCCAGATGGTCGCCGCCATCGGCCTCGGCGCGGTCGGCTCGGTCGGCTTCTCCGTCGTCACCGACCTCATCTCCCCGCGTCGGCGGGGTCTGGTGATGAGCTTCTGGGGGCTGTCCCAGGGCATCGGCACCCTGGCCGGCACGATGGTCGGCGGCCTGCTCGGTGCGACCGACTGGCGTCGACCCTTCCTGCTGCTCACCGTCGTCGGCCTGGCCGCCACCGTCGCGTACCTGTTCACCTACGACATCCGTCGCGGGCAGAGCGAGCCCGAGCTGGCCGCCGCGCTCGGCAGCGGCGGCGACTACGACTACCGGATCAGTCGGGCGGACCTGCCGGACATCCTCGGCCGGCGCAGCAACGTCTGGCTGGTCATGCAGGGCCTCACCGCGCAGTTCGCGTTCGGCTCGCTGGTCTGGCTGCCGGTGCTGTTCCAACACCGGGCCGCCGCGCAGGGCTATTCGGAGGCGACGGCGATCGCGGTGGGCAGCGTCTTCGCCACCCTGTTCCAGCTCGGCGGGGTGTTCTCCATCGTCGGCGGCCTGGTCGGAGACCGGCTGCAACGGCGCACCCCGCGCGGGCGCGCCCTGGTCGCGGCGGTCGGCATCCTCGCGGCCGTGCCGTTCTACCTGGTGCTGTTCTTCGTGCCGATCGACATCGACGTGCCCGACGGCGCCGGGGCCGGCACGGTCATCGGTGCCGTGCTGGCCGGTGTCGTCACCGAGCCGACCGTGGGGTTCGGTTTCCTGGCCGCGGTGCTGGCGCTCGCCCTCACCTCGGCGAACTCGCCGAACTGGTTCGCGCTGCTCGCCGACGTGAACCCGCCCGAGCACCGGGGCACCGTCTACAGCCTCGGCAACCTGGTCAACGGGGTCGGCCGGGCCGCCGGCAACTACCTGGTCGGCGTGGCGTTCCACCGATTGAGCGCGGCGTTCCCGCCCCCGTTGAACTACGCCGTCGGGCTGGCCGTCTTCCAGATCTTCTTCATCCCGACCGGGATCATGTACTGGCTGGCCTCGCGGAACACCCCGCGGGACATCGAGGGGGTGCGCCGGTTGCTGAGCCTGCGGGCGGCCGCCGTCGCCGCCGAGGCCACCGTCGACCGTACGGTGGAGGGCGCGGCGAACCGCCGGCCCGGATGATGGGCGGATGGCGGACAAGTCGGTGTGGGCGCGTGTCCTCGGTACGGTGGGGCTGGTCGGCCACGTCTTCCTCTTCTTCTGGTACCTCGCCAGCGGCCTCCTCGCCCCGCTGTGGGCGGTGATCGGGCTGCTCGCGGTGTGGGCGGCGCTGTTGGGGGTCGGCATCCGGCTGATGCGGACCCGGCCGCTTCTGGTGCTGCTGGTTCCGGTCGCCGCCTTCCTGATCTGGGTGGTGGTGATCAGCGCCGGGGAACGCTGGCTCGGCTGGACGGCGTGAGCGGCCGGCGGCGGTCAGGCGCGGGCCCAGACCGTGACGTCGGCCGGCACCCGGCCGTCGGCGGTGAGCGGCCCGCTGGTGTGCACCGGCTGCGCCCCGGTGGGCAGCGCCACCGGCGCCGCCCCGAAGTTGGTGACCACCAGCAGATCGCCGTTGCGGAAGGCCAGCACGTCGTCCGGGCCGGCCGACCAGACCAGGGTGCCGCGCCCGAGGTCGTACGCGCGCCGCAGGCGCAGCGCCGTCCGATACATCTCGTACGTCGAACCGGGCACGCCGCGTTGCCGGTCGAGTGCGTAGTCGGCCCACAGCGGCGGTTGCGGCAGCCAGCTGCGCTCGGTCGGCCCGAACCCGTACGAGGGGGCGTCCGCCCGCCACGGGATCGGCACCCGGCAGCCGTCCCGCCCCCGCTGGGTGTGGCCGCTGCGCCGCCAGGTCGGGTCCTGGCGGGCCTCGTCGGGCAGTGTGGTGTGCTCGGGCAGCCCGAGTTCCTCGCCCTGGTAGAGGTAGGCCGATCCGGGCAGGGCGAGCATCAGCAGGGTGGCCGCCCGGGCACGGCGTAGCCCGAGTGCCGGGTCCGGCTGCGGGTCGCCGATCCCGATGCCGTTGGGGCGGCGCGCGCCGATCGGCAGAGCGAGTCGCGTCGCGTGGCGGATCACGTCGTGGTTGGACAGCACCCAGGTGGTGGGGGCGCCGACGGTGGCGTTCGCCGCCAGCGACCGGCTGATCACCGCATACTGTGCGGGTGCGGTCCAGGCCGCCTCCAGGTGTTCGAAGTTGAACGCCTGATGCATCTCGTCCGGCCGTACGTACGCGGCCAGCCGTTCGGCCGGCTGCACCCACGCCTCGGCGACCAGGATGCGTCCGCCGGGGTAGCCGTCCACCACCCGCCGCCAGTCCCGGTAGATGTCGTGCACGCCGTCCTGGTCCCACATGGGCGGCCGGTGCCCCTTCGTGCCGGGCCCGGACAGCGGCTCGTGCGGGTAGTGCCAGTCGGCCAGGTCGGCCTGCTTGACCAGGCCGTGCGCGACGTCGACGCGGAACCCGTCGACGCCCCGGTCCAGCCAGAACCGCAGGATGTCCTCGAACTCGGCCCGCACCTCGGGGTTGTCCCAGTTGAGGTCCGGCTGGCCGGCGTCGAAGAGGTGCAGGTACCACTGGCCGTCGGGCAGCCGCGTCCACGCGTCGCCGCCGAACACGCTCTGCCAGCTGTTGGGCGGCTGGTCGCCGTCCCGCCCGTCCCGGAAGACGTAGCGGTCCCGCTCGCGGCTGCCCGGCGCGGCAACCAGGGCCGCCTGGAACCACGGGT
>DASVCA010000001.1:0-7632 GCA_036381835.1 Micromonosporaceae bacterium | reverse complement strand
GACTGGACCACGATGCCCAGCAGGGTGCCGCCGCCGATCACGGCGAGCTGGGCCGCGGAGACCTCCTCCGGCCGGATCGGCTTCGCCCCGAACATCAGCAGGTACAGCCCGCCGGTGCCGATGACGACCAGGTTGTTGAGGATCGGCGTCCACATCGGGGCGGCGAAATGCCCGCGGGTGTTGAGCAGCGCGGCGAGCAGTGCCGACAATCCCATGAAGAAGATCATCGGCAGCATGAGGTAGGAGAGCGTGGTGACCAACCGCCGGTAGTCACCGGAGGTGTCTCCGGCGTACACCCAGGTCAGCAGCGGTGCGGCGAGCAGCGCGAGGACCGTCGTCGCGGCCAGCGCGAGGACCGCGAGCGTGATCAGCCGCTGGGCGTACGCCTCGCCGCGATCGGGATCGGCCTTGCGACGGCGCACCAGGACCGGCACGACGACGCTGGTCAGCACCCCGCCGAGGAGGAATTCGTAGACCAGGCCGGGGAAGATCTGCGCGGTGGTGTAGGCGTCGCCGACGGCCACGCCGAGCGCGGCGGTGACGGCGACGGTACGCAGGAACCCGGTCCCCCGGCTGACCAGGCTGCCGATCGCCATGACCGCGCTGTTGCGCGCCGCGCTGCCCGTCTCCTCCACTCCGACGGCGCTCGCGCTGCTCTCCGCATCGGGCATGTCCTGCGGTTGCCCGCCAGGACGGGTGGAAACGACCGGGACGCCGTCGGCCGGCGGCTGTTCGCCCTCAGGCATGGCGTTCGCGCTGCGGTACAGCCCGCCGCTCATCCAGCCTCCCAGGGGTGTCCGGGCATATGCCCGCCGGCAACGGTCCAGACGATAGTGAACACGAAGTCGGGTTAGCCTGCTGCCCGAGGGGCCGGCCCGAGCCCCGCCCGATAGGCTGGCGATCTCATGTCCGAAACAGCGAACTCCAACCGTTCCGGTCGCGACCGGCTGACCGCCGCACAGCGCAACGCGGTCGCCGAACTGCTGCGCGTCTCGCCGATCGCCGACGAGCTGGGCCGGCGGTTCGCCCGCGCCGGCCACGAACTGCACCTGGTCGGCGGGTCGGTCCGTGATGCACTGCTCGGCCGGCTCGGGCACGACCTCGACTTCTGCACCGACGCCCACCCGGACCAGACGCTGCGGGTGCTCAAAGGCTGGGCGGAGGCGATCTGGGAGACGGGGCGCGAGTTCGGCACCATCGGGGCGCAACGAGCCGGTTTCCAGTTGGAGATCACGACGTTTCGGGCCGAGGCGTACGACGGGGTCACGCGCAACCCGATCGTCGCGTTCGGCACCGACCTGCACGAGGATCTCAGCCGTCGGGACTTCACCGTCAACGCGATGGCGGTCAGCCTGCCCGAGCACCGCTTCACCGACCCGCACGGCGGGCTGCGGGATCTGGCCGCAAAGGTGATCCGTACCCCGGGAACCCCACAGGAATCGTTCCGGGACGACCCGCTGCGGATGCTGCGGGCAGCCCGGTTCGCGGCCCAGCTCGGGTTCACGGTCGATCCCGCGGTGCGGGCGGCGATGATCGAGATGGCCGCCGACCTGGATCGGATCACCGCGGAGCGGATCCGGGACGAGTTCACCAAGCTGATGTGCGGCGGCGACCCGGTCGCAGGGCTGCGGCTGCTGGTCGACACCGGCTTGGCGGACCGGTTCCTTCCGGAACTGTCCGGCCTCAAGCTGGAGATAGACGAGCACGCGCAGCACAAGGATGTCTACGAGCACACGTTGGCCGTGGTCCGCAACGCGATCCGCCTGGAGGACGACGGCTGCGACTTCATCCTGCGGATGGCCGCGCTGATGCACGACGTCGGCAAACCGGCGACCAAGGCGGTCGGTCCGAACGGGCGGGTCAGCTTCCACCACCACGAGGTGGTCGGCGCGCGGATGACCAAGCAGCGGATGAAGGCGCTGCGCTATCCGAAGGACGTGATCGGCGCGGTGACGAAGCTGGTCGCGCTGCATCTGCGGTTCTACGGGTACGGCCGGGGCGAGTGGACCGATTCGGCGGTGCGCCGCTATGTCACGGACGCCGGAGACCTGCTGCCGCGACTGCACAAACTGGTCCGCTCGGACTGCACCACCCGCAATCGCCGTAAGGCGGCCGCGTTGGCCGCCGACTACGACGCGCTGGAGGCGCGTATCGCCCGCTTGGCCGCGGAGGAGGACCTGGCCCGGGTGCGCCCCGACCTGGACGGCAACGAGATCATCAAGTTGTTGGGCGTGCCGCCGGGGCCGATCGTCGGTCAGGCCTGGCGGCACCTGAAGGAGGTCCGCCTGGAGCGGGGCCCGCTCAGCCGGGAGGAGGCCGAGGCGGAGCTGCTCCGCTGGGCCCGGGAACACGGCGTGACCCCCCGATCTCCCGCCGATGATGAGGTAAGCGCCGAATAAGGCGGGGGCGGGTCCGACGGACCCGCCCCCGCCTTATCGTGCTCGACCGGACTAGCGTTCGATCTTGCCGGCGATGAAGTCCTCGACCGACTGGCGGGCGACGTCGTCCGGCCGCTGCTCCGGCGGGGACTTCATGAAGTAGCTCGACGCGGACAGGATCGGGCCTCCGATGCCCCGGTCCTTGGCGATCTTCGCCGCACGGATGGCGTCGATGATGATGCCGGCCGAGTTCGGCGAGTCCCACACCTCGAGCTTGTACTCCAGGTTCAGCGGCACGTCGCCGAAGGCCCGACCCTCCAGCCGCACGTACGCCCACTTGCGGTCGTCGAGCCACTGCACGTAGTCCGACGGGCCGATGTGCACGTTGCGGGCACCCAGCTCGTGCTGGATGTTGCTGGTCACCGCCTGGGTCTTCGAGATCTTCTTGGACTCCAGCCGCTCCCGTTCGAGCATGTTCTTGAAGTCCATGTTGCCGCCGACGTTGAGCTGGTAGGTGCGGTCCAGGATGACGCCGCGGTCTTCGAAGAGCTTCGCCATCACCCGGTGGGTGATGGTCGCGCCGACCTGCGACTTGATGTCGTCACCGACGATCGGCACCCCGGCGTCGGTGAACTTCTTGGCCCACTCCGGGTCGGAGGCGATGAACACCGGCAGCGCGTTGACGAACGCGACCTTCGCGTCGATCGCGCACTGCGCGTAGAACCGGTCGGCTTCCTCTGAGCCCACCGGCAGATACGAGACCAGGACGTCGGCCCGGGTGTCCTTGAGCACCTGCACCACGTCGACCGGCTCCTGGTCGGATTCCTCGATCGTCTGCAGGTAGTACTTGCCCAGCCCGTCCAGGGTCGGGCCGCGCTGGACGGTCACTCCGGTCGGAGGCACGTCACAGATCTTGATGGTGTTGTTCTCGCTGGCGACGATCGCCTCCGCGAGGTCCATGCCCACCTTCTTGGCGTCTACGTCGAACGCCGCGACGAACTCCACGTCCGAGACGTGGTAGTCGCCGAAGGTGACGTGCATGAGACCCGGGACGCGGTCGTTGGGGTCGGCGTTGCGGTAGTAGTGCACGCCTTGGACCAGAGACGCGGCGCAGTTACCTACACCGACGATGGCGACGCGGACGGAGCCCATCGCGCTTGTCCTCCTTCTTCCTCATCACGGCCGCTCTTCCCTGGCTTGTCCAGGCGGAGGCGGACTGTCCTGTTGTGGTGGGCTCCCCACATCAGGGGCCCGGCCGGAGCGCTCGTTGGCGATGAGCTCCTCCAACCAGCGGACTTCACGCTCACAGGCTTCGAGACCGTGGCGCTGCAACTCGAGGGTGTAGGCGTCGAGCCGCTCAGCCGCCCGGCTCAGCACCTCGCGCAGACCTTCCCGCCGCTCCTCCACCCGGCGACGCCGGCCTTCGAGAATCCGCAGCCGGGTCGCCCGGTCGGTGCGGGAGAAGAACGCGAAGTGCACACCGAACCCGGGATCGTCGTACGTCTCGGGGCCGGTCTGGGCGATGAGTTCGGCGAACCGCTCCTTCCCCTCTGCGGTGATCTTGTACACGATCCGACCCCGCCGGCTGGTTAGGGCGGGCACGCCCTCCGACTCGGCCGGCGTCTCGCCGGCCTCGGTTATGTACCCGGCAGCCTGCAGCCGACGCAGGGTGGGATAAAGCGATCCGTAACTGATGGCGGCACGGATCGCCCCGAGTTTCGCGGCGAGCTCCTTGCGTAGCTCGTAGCCGTGCATGGGCGACTCCTGCAGGAGGCCGAGGATGGCGAGTTCGAGCACCAGACCCCCTTCTCCTACCCGAAGCCATGGTCGACTAACTGCCGCGATGTATCGGATCGATACATCGCCACGGTAACCATATCCCGGCGTCGAGGCAACCTGACGCGCATTCCGGACGGCTTCGATCACGTACGGTCACCGAGGTCGCCACGCTCGCCCGGATTGCGTACGCTTCTCGACATGCGTACGCAGCGGCAGGTCGTCGACTTCTCGCTTCAGAAGCGAGCCGTGCTGCGTGACGTGCACTCCGGACGGATCGGCCGGTACGAGGTGTGCGACGCATCGCCGTACCTGAAGAACGCGGCTCGTTTCCACGGCGAGCCGACCGACTCGAGGTGCCCGGTCTGCCGGCGGGAGAACCTCGTCCACGTCCACTACATTTACGGGGACGAACTCAAGCAGTCGGCCGGCCAGGCCCGGACGAGGGCCGAGCTGTCGAGGCTGGCGATGACGCTGCGTGAGTTCCAGGTCTTCGTCGTCGAGGTCTGTCCCGGCTGCGACTGGAACTACCTCGTCGAGCGGTACCTGTTGGGTCGGGGCGGGCTGCCTCAGGTGGAGGAGGAACCGGCCCACTCCGCCGGTGGAGCTCCGGACGGTGGTCCGGGGGTGGTCCGATCGACCGAGCGAAGGCGAGAGGCGCATCGGTGACCAGGGTTCGCCCGTTGAACGTACCGGCAGGGCGAAGCCGGAGGGGCGACCGGAATTTCAGCAAGTGCGTCCGGTTGGTACATATTTGGCGGCACGGCGCCTGCCGAGCCGCCACCAGTGGCATAACTCACCGAAGGCGGGTGGTGCGTGTCCCGACACCACCCCGAACGGCAGGGTGTGACAGATGAACTCGTACGGCGACTCATCCGCGCGTGGTCGAGCTCGGCCGCCGGGCCCAGGCCATGGCAACGAGGCCGACGACCCATACCGGAATCCCGCGGCGGCTCCGCCCGGTCGGGCGTCGGTCGGCCAACCGCCAGCCGGTAGAGCACAGGTGGGCGTCCCCCGGCCGGTCAGTCCCGCGGGCCGGGCCCCGGTCGGCAAGGCGGCGGTCGGCGCGGCCCAGGTCGGTCGCGCCGGTGTTCCCTCCGCGAGCGCAGTGGCCGGCGTCGGACGAGCCGGCGTCGGTCGTGCCTCGGTGCGTCCGGCGGCCGGCCCGGGCGGTGACGGTGGTTCGCGCGGCCCAGGCGGCCCCGGTGGGCGCCGCGGGCGGGGCATGAACAGCCCGGAGGCGCAGCGTCGGGCCAAGCGCCGCCGCCAGCTCAACATGCTGATCGCGTCCTTCGCCGTCTTCATCATGCTCACCGGAATCGGCGTGGTCAGCTTCACCTGGTTCGCGACCCAGGTGGTGCTGCCGTCCGACCTCCCGCTGCCGCTGGCCAGCACCGTCTACTACCGGGACGGCAAGACCCAGTTGGCGAAACTCGGCGAGGTCAACCGGACCTTCGTCAAGATCGAGCAGATCCCGGACCATGTGCAGAAGGCGGTCGCCGCGGCGGAGGACCGCAACTTCTACCGGCACTCCGGGGTCGACTACGTGGGCATCATTCGAGCCGCCTGGAACAACCTCACCGGCGGCGACCGGCAGGGCGCGTCCACCATCACGCAGCAGTACGCCAAGAACGCGATGAACCTTCAAGGCGGCTACGACCGGAAGGTGCGCGAGGCGATCCTGGCGTCGAAGCTGAACGACAAATACGGCAAAGACGAGATCATGCAGCACTATCTCAACACGATCTACTTCGGTCGTGGCGCGTACGGGATAGAGGCTGCCGCTCAGGCCTACTTCGGCAAGTCGGTGGACAAGCTGACCGTGGCCGAGGGCGCCGTGCTCGCCGCGGTCATCAAGCAACCCAACCCGAGCGACACCCACAAGGGCTACGACCCGGCCGAGAACCCCGAGGGCGCCAAAGAGCGCTGGCAGTACGTGCTCAACGGCATGGTGTCGGAAGGATGGCTGCCGGCGGCGGAGCGACCGACTGAGTACCCCGAGGTGAAGCCGAAGAACGAGGGCTGCGCGGTCGGCTGCGGACTCGACCAACCGGTCGGCATCATCGTCAAGTACATCGTGCAGGAACTCGCCGCGATGGGGCTGTGCGACAGCCTGGAAAGCTGCGAGTCCGACATCAAAGAGCGCGGGTACCGGATCACCACGTCGATCGACAAGCGGATCCAGTCGGCGGCGGAGGCGATCGCCTGGCGGACGAAGAAGGGCTCCCTGCTGGAGCGAGAGCCGGAGAACCTGATGGCCGCGGTCGTCGCGATCAGCCCGAAGAACGGGCAGGTGCTCGCCTACCTGGGTGGCGGGATGTCGGGCGGCTACGACTACGCCGGGAAGAACCTGGTCAACGGGCAGGTGGTCGGCGGCCACCCACCCGGCTCGACGTTCAAGGTCTACACCCTCGCCGCCGCCGTCAACGAGCGCATCCACGTCGAGTCGCACTGGGACGCGCGGGATTACAAGGTCCCCGGCACCGAGATCACGGTCCGCAACGCCGGCCGAGACGTGCGGCGGACGTGTGACCAGTGGTGCACCCTGGAGTACTCCACGATCCAGTCGTACAACGTGCCCTTCTACCACGTCACCACCCAGATCGGCCCGGACAAGGTCGTGGACATGGCCAAGGCCGCGGGCATCACCATGATGTGGAACACCGCGGACGGCAAGCCCTACGACCTCACCAAGGTCTCCGGCAAGGACGTGGCGCCGAACCCGTTCTTCAACGTGGTCGGCTACGGGCAGTACCCGGTGACCGTGCTCGACCACACCAACGGGCTGGCCACCCTGGCCAACCGGGGGCGCTACTTCAAGGCCCACTTCGTGGTCTCGGTCGAGCAGAAGAACATGGAGACCGGGGAGTGGGTGAAGGTCGGCGGCGAGCAGCTCAAGGGCGAGCAGCGCATCCGGCCCGAGGTGGTGGACGACGTGACCTCGGTGCTGCAGCAGATCCCGCCGAAAAACGGGCGCGCACTGAAGGGGGGCCGGCCGGCGGCCGGCAAGACCGGTACATGGGAGCTCAGGCAGGGCAGCCGGGACAACGGTCATGCCTGGATGGTCGGCTACACCCCGCAGATCGCCGCCTCGGTCTGGGTGGGTAACAAGGAGGAGCAGAAGCCGCTCAAGGATCGCCGGGGTAACACGATCGGCAGTAACAACCTGCCTTCGGAGATCTGGGAGCGCTTCATGAACGAGGCGCACAAGGGCCTGAAGGTGGAACGGTTCCCCGACCGCAAGGGTGTCGGCGACCCCAACGCCGGCAACGGCACCTCGCCGCCGCCGCCGGAGCCCACACCGGAGCCCGGGAACAACTGCCTCATCCCGTTCTTCTGCCCGCCGGACGGTGGTAACGGGAACGGCAACGGCAACGGCGACGGCCAGCAGCCGCCGGGCGGCGGAGGCGGAATCCTGCCGTCACCGACACCGCTGATCCGACGAGAGTGATGGCCGAACGTGTCGGCGGTCGGGCGG